>NZ_CP136865.1:1933497-2255747 GCF_045689245.1 Congregibacter brevis
TGACGATGTCGATGCGATGGCGGTTTACCTTAAGAGCCTGCCTGCGAATTCTCAGCAGAGCGGAAAGCTAGCGAGTGACGAGGTTTTGCGTGCTGGCTCAGTGCAATACGATATTCATTGCGGTACTTGCCATCTGCCTACAGGGGAGGGGTCAGCAGAGACGGGACCGCCGGTACTTTGGAGTCCGGTCGTTCTGGATGTGAATCCGGAGACATTGATTAATATCACCCTTTACGGCGCACAGCTTCCTCACACAGCGCCTTCGACGGAATGGATGGGCCGAGAATGGAAGCGGATGGAGGCCTACGCCAACAAGTTAAGCGACGAGCAGGCTGCGGCACTACTGAGCTATATACGTAGCGCCTGGGGGCACGAAGCGGGTGCCGTGACGCCTGAGCAGGTTGCTCAACAGCGCTAGTTTGTCCAGTCTCTGAGTGCTGTCTTGGTTGTGTTGCCGGCTTAGGTTGCTTTGATTACTCAGCTTGTCGTCGTTTAAGGCCATTTTCGACTGAGGCTGGCTGGCTCCTGAGGCAACCCGATGCGGATATTGCACGACGATGTCTACAGTGACGGCCGTCACACTTTCTTGGCGAAAACTGCCTATCTCGTGACTCAGCACGCACTTTTCTGATCAGCAGCTGGCGTGCTTGTCTGGCGCTGTCAGAATCTCGTAGCAACAGATAACGAGTAGCGGAAATGAGTCGGCGTAGGGCGCAGCAGCGCCAAACCAAACTAGTAGTCACCAGTGCAGGAGCTGCCTTGGCGCTTCTGCTCGCGCTTGTGTTTGCCGTTGCCGCTTCCGGCGATTCATCAGGAAGTAAGCGCTTGGACGCTGATTCTCAATCGTCTTCTTTGCTGCGTCAGGCGAAAACCAACGGTGCGCAAAAGAAGCCGCAAGCAAGACTACTTGAGCTATCTGGTGGCTCTTCTACTTCCAGCGAAATACTTTCTCAGCTGGAGCAAGGTGAGGAAGAGTCCAGCTCTACTTTGGTGGATCCCTCAACGGTGCCCGGAGTGTCTAGACGTTTGAGCTCGACCCTCCTTAAGGATGAAGCTGTGTCTTCACAAAGCAGTAGAGGCAGCAGCGCTAGGCGTAGCTCATCGGGAGCTCGTTCAACGGGTAGCCGGGGACGTGCATCCGGACGTTCTAGTGCTTTTGGTGGCGTTGGCGGTATCGGAGCAGGAGGCGGCTTTGGCTCAGGTATCGCACGGCAAGATGTTGGGCTCGAGCCTGCGGATATCTTCGAGGGGCTGCTACCCGCGGAATTGAGCGAGTTTCCTGTTACCCCGGAAGAGCTGCTAGATTTTGTTTCTAATAACAATTTTCGCAGGGGCGCTCCTCTGCCCGAAGGATTTGATCCGTGCCGCTTCGGTGGGCTTGTGGTGAGTCCTTGTGTGATGAGCTCGACGTTTATACTGCAAGAACTAGATGTTTTGCCCGCTTCTGACACGCCCTTTTCTCCTCGAGTAGTCGTATTCTCTGATCCACCTTCCCCGGGCAATGGTGGAGGATCGGGTAACGGCGGTGGCAATGGCGGAACAAACGGTGGCGGCAGTAATAGCCCACCCGGTAACGGCGGCGAGAATGGTGGCGGCTCACCGGATGAATTTACGTCCGTGCCTGTTCCAGCGCCGATTTTTCTTTTGTGCGCAGGTCTTCTTTTAATAGTAAAGCGTCGTTGCTGAAACTGTTAAGTCAGCACTTTTATCAGTGTGTTTCGGGTGCAGATATGGGCTCACTGACCCACTTTTTATAGTGATTCACGTATTCGGCCTCATTGCGTCGCGGCTAATCCTGTCCGGTTTTTGTTGGGAATTCAGACCTTGTGTTCCCAGTTTTTCGCGTGTAGTTTTTGATGGATGGCCCGTTGCCATTCCATTGCCTGTTGGTCCTAGAGCGAAGCCTAATGCTGGAGTTGGTCAAGCTGTCCCCGCGAAAACTCGAAGTCGGCATGTTTGTCGCGGGCTTGGACCGCGCTTGGTCCGAGACGCCATTCAAAGCGCCGGGTTTCACAGTTCAGACGCAATTCGATATTAATCAGCTCTCTGGCTTATGTGAGTTCGTCTTTGTTGATAAGCATAAAAGCCTAACTTTAGAGTTGGACGCAGACGGTCCCGAATCGGGTCCCAGTAAAGCTACTAAACGCGCTATACCTCTCCCACGACCGCGCCTTGAGAAGTCTCAGTATCTCGAGGGACGGGAACTAACCCCATATAAGGACCAGACAGACTGGGCCAAAGAGTACCCTCAGGCCAAGGAATCCGTAGAGCGACTATACGAAAGTGTAAAACGCATGTTTCGTTCGATGGACAGCGGCGATCGACTAGATCTTCTCAGTGTAAAGCAGTCTGTGGACCCGGTTATTGATAGCGTGGCGCGCAACCCCGATACCTGTATTTGGTTGGCGCGCCAGAAGCAGTCTGACCAGTACACACATCAGCACTCTGTTGCCTGCGCGATTTGGTCCGTGGTCATAGGCCGTCAATTAGGCTTGCCTAAAACTGATTTACGCTCTCTAGCCATTGGTGGCCTTTTGTTTGATATAGGCAAGCTGCGTGTAAGCGACGAGCTTTTGACGAGTCCTCGACGTCTGAGTGGTGCGGAGTTAGAGCTTGTTCGTCAGCATGTATATTTTGGTGCAGAGTTAGCGAGAGAAAAGAGTAATGTAAACGAGGACATAACAGCGATGATTCTCCAGCATCACGAGCGTTATGACGGCAGTGGTTATCCTGATGGATTACGCGATGATGAGATTCATGTTTTCGCTCGCATAGCCGGAATTGTCGACTGCTACGATGCCCTCACTACCCATCGCAGCTACGCTCCCGCGATAGCCCCGTCGGAGGCAATCAAGCAGTTGCACGAGGTCAAAGACTTAGATTTTCAGGCAGAGATTATCGAAGAATTTACTCAGGCAGTGGGTATGTACCCAGCGGGAACACTCGTTGAATTGTCGTCGGGACAAGTCGCGGTTGTGGTCTCGAACTACCGCGCTCGACGCCTTCGCCCGCGGGTAATTTTGCTGCTCGACGAGCACAAGCGACCATTGGCTTCTCTCCGTTGGCTAGATTTGTCGAGAGCGACGCATGACGAACGAGATAAGCCTCTTAATATCGTGACGAGCCTTGCTCCAGGGTCGCACGGTATTGACCTCGCTACTATCGACTTCTAACACTGATCTCGCTGTAAAGTCTCCCAGTTCGAGACTCTCGCTCTAGCAATGACGTAGACTTAATACAATGTCGCCCAAAGGCATCACAGAGGTTTTCGTGCAAATTCCATTCGATGTATTAGAGATTGCTTCCCTTGCCTATTTTCTGTTGCTGTGGGCAGGCTATGCGCGTTACGCCAAGTTTCGCGCTAAGCGAGATAAGGGGTCCTCTCTGTCGCGTTCCTTGCGGGATCATAGAGAAGCCTGGGCTGAGCGTATGTTGAGCCGAGAGATGCGTATGACTGACGCTTCTTTGTTGGCAAGCCAGGAGCGGGTAGTGGGTTTTTTTGCGTCAGCTACTTTGTTGCTCATGGCTGGTGTACTCACGGCGTTGACAACCAGTGACCAGATAGCGGAACTCAGTTCTCATATCCCCTTCGCTGAGCATCAAAGTAATGGACAGGTTGAGGCGAAGCTGGCATTGCTCCTGGTGATTTTGATCTATGCGTTTTTTAAGGTGACTTGGAGCCTGCGCCAGTATGGCTTTGCTGCTGTGGTTATGGGGGCTGCTCCCGATGTTCAAGAGGAAATCAGTTCAGAGCAGAAAGATCGCTTCGTTTGCAACCTTGCGAAACTGATGGACTCCGCGGGTCACGACAACAATTCGGGATTGCGCGCCTACTACTTTGGACTTTCAGTCATGTGCTGGCTTTTTGGGACCGTGCCCTTTTTGCTTGCGACGACGATCACAGTACTGGTGCTCTACCGTCGAGAATTCGTTTCTAATACGGTTCAGGCTATCAGGCAATCTCTAGTGCTTCCGGTGGGTTCAAATGACTAATCTCAGAGTTCTTTTCGCGCCCCTGGCGGTGCTCTTGGCGTCCTGTTCGGCGACAGATGTTCCTACTGATACTGCTGACCTGGGTCGCAGCGTGAGCATTGATGCAGTGTTTGAGGACATCGCGACCACCGGTCCCATTGAGTTTGAGAAAGTAACGGCGGCCACGTGGTCCGTACCGCTCTCGGGGCTTTTGAATCTTGAGCATCCCAATGCACAGGCTGCGGGTATCGAGGATCGCGACGAGGCGATAAGCGTTTACACCTATGTTCTCAAGCATCCGGAGCATGGCGTTTATCTAGTTGATGGCGGGGTGTCTGAAAGCTTTCGAGGAGCAGACAATAGCGACGTAAGCTGGCTCGTGGCCAAAGTCATGAATATGGCTGCGTTGACGGTGCAGCGTTCAAATCGCGAGATACTCGCAGGGCTTGACGGAGAGGCTATTTCAGGCGTGTTGCTTACTCATATTCATCTTGATCACATTATGGGCTTTGATGACTTGCCGTTGGGGACTGATGTTTATTTGGGGCCCGGCGAGGCCGAGGCCTCCTCAGCCAATCATTTGGCGACGCGGGGAACGACCAACCGTTTGCTGTCCCAGGTTAGCCAGCTTCGGGAGTGGGCCTTCGATGGATCCAAAGCTCTGGATGTTTTCGGTGATGGCAGCTTGTTTGCGATTCACGCACCAGGGCACACTGCCGGGCTAACGGTGTACCTGGCGCGTACCACCGCCGGCGCACAGTTGATGATCGGCGATCTAACGCACACTCGATGGGGCTGGGAAAACGGGGTGGAACCGGGCACTTATTCTGCAGACTTGCCTCAATCAGCCAAGAGCCTGACTTGGATAAAGTCTCTGGTCGATAAGTATGATGCAGCAGGCAATATCATCACAGTACACCCCGGTCATCAGTCACTCTAGTTCGATACTTCCGCCCGTGACGCCCGGTCGATAGTCTCGACTCGCGAAGGGTAGTAGCTCTTCGAGTTTGAGCCTGACGGCTTTGTCTTTATGCTCTACAAACAGCGCTGCTTGATCCGCGTAGTGGGGTGAGGACTTATCAAGTGTCGCAGAGCCAAAGTTGTGAACTGCACGAGAGCTGACGTTCCCATCGCGATCCCACTCTACAAACATGATGTAGCTGTCACCGGCAACGTTATACAGCTGGCCACTGTCCATATCCTCTTCTGTGTACACAGCGCGAAGCGTGTCCGGTCCGCCGTCTAACGGCCAGCTTTTGTCTCCTCGTTGATGGCGAACTACTTCGCCATATTCGGGATCTATGCGATCAAAGTGAGTGCGTAAGTAGGACTGCGCGTTTGCCAGTTGCTGAGCAAGATCAACGCCCTCCGTTCGCCGGCGACTATCAATGAGGCGAGCCATCGTCAGCACTGCCAGGGCAGCCGCAGGATTGTCGCTCTGAGTGCCCATGTCCCAGCTTGCGAGGAGATCAAACGCCGGATGTAGTTCTACAGGGAGTCGTTCCTTGCCCTGAGCGATGAACTTGCGAAGTCTGAGCATTGCTGGCAGGTCTTCGTCGTAGAAGACGTCGTATTTGATGCGATAAAAATCTTCTCGACTGATTTTTTCGCTGGCGCTTAGAAGCCGCTTAAGCCTCAGAGCGCGATTTGTTGTGCCGGTCTCAATGCCCATGGTTTTTGAAAACTCCGAGGGTTGGGGCTGCCCTGGCCCAACGCTTGATAAATAGGGACTGTTATTTGCGTTAAAGACAAAGCCACTGGAAGGGTTGCGGGTGGCGGGGATGGTGCTAAACGGCAAGTAGCTATCCCAGATAAGCTCGGACTTATCGCCGGGGAGGTCTTTCTGCCAATCCCAACCTTCTATGCGTTCGGGAAACATCGCATTGTAATAGTGGGCGATGTTGCCCTCTTTGTCCGCATAGACTTGGTTGATAGAGGGCTGGCTTGCGATCGCTAGCGCTGCTTCAAATTCCTGCATGTTTGTTGCTTTGTTGAGCGCGAGATACTGATCAAGAGTTCTTATTTCACCCATCCCGGACCATCGGAGTGCGAAGGTTCCGTGGTCAAGCTTCACTACGGGGCCGTGTTTCGATGAATAGAGCGGCTCCTTAAAAGTCCATCGAAAGGGGCCGAACACGCGCACCAGGATTTCTGCTGTGCGTGTCTCTAGCTCGATCCACTCTCCGTCCAATAGGTATTCATTGTCGTTTTCTGGATTCATGGTGAGCTGATAAACATCAACGAGGTCGGGTTTGTTCACCGTACTGGACCAACCGAGATGTCGGTTATGACCGTGCAGAATGACCGGTGACCCAGGAAAGGTCGCTCCCGCCATATCCCAACCTTCCTTCGAATGCAGTCGTGCTTCGTACCAGGCGACAGGGCCGGTCAGGGGCTGATGGGAGTTTACAAGGAGTCGTGTGTAGCCATCACTGGATTTTTGGGGAGCGATGGCCACGCCCTGACTCCCTAGCTCGGAGCGAGCGTGATCTATAAAGGTAAGGGCCTTATCCCCCTGTAATGCCAGCTCTCGATCGCTGCCATCAAACAGCGCCGATAGTGTTTGATCAAAACCGTAGAAAAGCGGCAGCTTAAAGGTAAAGCCCGCGATGAGATCTTTCCCTGTAATCGGCAAAACGAAGCCCTCTACGATATTGGGGTGTTGAGCCGCATAGAGGTTGACGCCATCTGCGTAGGCTTCGGCGACATCTCTCGCCTTTTGACTGAGCTTGCTTTCGTAGCCCTCATCCACCGCTTCCCAAACACCCATGAGTTGAATCAGGTAGTCAGTTTTTGCTGCGTCCGGTCCACGCACTGCAGCGAGTTTTCCCCTAGTTGCCAGAACCACGTCCTGCAGAGTTGCAAAGTCGTCCTCAGCTTGGGCATAGCCAAGTCCAAACGCCGTGTCGGCGTCACTTTCTCCATAGATGTGGGGGACACCAAACTCGTCGCGGATGAGCCTGACGTTATATTTCTCTCCAAGAGAGAGAAGCGCTGTTGAATCAATCGTGGGCGGGCTAGTGCTGAGGACGTTTGTTATCGCGGCGAGGGCGATGATTAGTACCAGGGCCATCAGTATGCGGGGCATTCGCATGAACTTTTTCCGAGCTATATTCCGAAGCGGTATGCTAACGCTTCTGCGCTTTACTTGCTCTGTGGCTCTCGTATTCGGGTGGCGTTACTGGGTTATGCTTAGGGGCTAAAAATACGACGAGACAAAGGTTTTATGACAAAAAGCTACAAGCTCTACGGCATGCCCGCTTCGCTCTACACAGGGAAAGTTCGCAGTTACTTTCGTAAGCAGGGCATCGCGTTCACCGAGTACGGCGCCAATCATCCCGACTTCATGACACGGATTGTGCCGGCTGTAGGGCGCTTTATCATTCCGGTTATTGAAACTCCTGAAGGCACGATCGTGCAGGACGGTACGGATATTATTGATTTTCTGGAGGAGGGCGGGGTTTCTCGATTTTCCGTATACCCGGAATCCCCTTTGCTAAAAGTAGTGAGTCTTCTCTTTGAGCTCTTTGGTGGTGAGGGATTATTGCGCCCCGCGATGCATTACCGCTGGAACTTCGATGAACTCAACCTTGATTTCATTCGCAATGAATTCATCGCGGCGCTCGCGCCCATTAACGCAACGAAAGAACAAGGTGATGCGTTTTTTGATCGTGCTAGTGGGCGCATGCGCAATGCTGCTTCTGGCTTTGGTGTGACTGAAGAAAGCGCGCCACTTATCGAGAGCAGCTATAGCGAGTTCCTTTTACTCTTTGCAGAGCATCTGAAAGACAATCCTTACTTGTTGGGTGCACAGCCGACCATTGGTGATTTTGGCCTGATATCAGCGCTGTTCGCTCATTTGAATCGCGACCCTGCGGCGACTTTGTTTATGCGCCGGACCGCGCCGGTTGTGGCTCGCTGGGTCGAGAGGATGCATGGTGCAGAATCAAATTGGGTGGAGTACCCCGAGCAAACTGGCTTGGGGTCGCAGAGCCCTCCGCAGGAGTCGTTGAAGAAGCTGATGCGCTATGTCGCCGAAGAGTATCTGCCGGAGCTAGAGGCCCACGTCAAGTTTGCCAATGAATGGTTAGGCGCCCGGCCCGGCCTGGAAGCGGGGACTAGTGGCATGGATAGCCCTGCGATGCGCACGATTGGATCAGCCAAATTCTCCTGGCGAGGTATCACATTGTCTACCTTAGTAATGCCTTACCGTTTTTATTTACTCCAGCGGATACAAGACTCCTTTGAAGACGCTTCGGCCCACGAGCAAGCGCCGATAGCGGCGCTGCTTGAGGAGACGGGTTTAGGCTCCCTAATGAGCTTAAAGACACACCGGCGGGTCGAGCGGAAAAACCATCAGGAAGTCTGGGGCGAGTTACGCCATCCCTGAACATCCAACGCTGGGCAGCCCCGGTCTCCTATAGGCCCAAGGCTGCTTTTTCCTGCTCTAGATTAGACTTTACCGCTGCCTGAGCTTTGACAGCGGCGAAGAGCGCTGTCGTGCGGGGCCAACGACTGGCATCAACCTCGTAGCCCGCATAACCAGCATTCACGAAGGGACTCATGACGCTCAGATCGGCCATACCAAAATCGCCAAATAAGAAACCCTCACTGGGGATCTGGCCTTCAAGGTAGTCGAGCATTGGCGGAAGCTTGTTATCGATGATGTCAGAGATGAGCGCCTCGTCGGGCTCTTGCTTGAACGCCCGCGGACGCATAAACCGCTGGAAAAATATGCCCGCTGCGAGTTCAGAGAGTTTGCCTCCTGCGAAATCTTCGAACCAATGCGCGCGGGCTCGATCGGCGATTCCCCTAGGATAGAGAGGGGGTTCAGGATAAGCCTCGTCGAGATAGTGACAGATCACCTTAGAGTCTCCCAAGGTTAAATCGCCATCGACTAGCGTCGGGATCTTGCCCAGGGGATTAAGCTTCAAATATTCCGTGTCCCCGGAGAACGGCATTTGGGGAACGATTTCGAACGGTATGTTCTTAACCGCAAGGGCAATTAGTACCTTGCGAACGTAAGGCGATCCATGCACGCCATAGATTTTGATCATATTCTTATCCTGAGAATAAATTTAACGGTGCCGCGCGGCCGCGTCATTTGCGAGGGGTAAGAGTATCATTCACTGATACAACAGAGGGCTCATTCATGTTTAGCGATCCAGTACAGCTTATTGGTGCTACGGCATCCCCTTACACACAGAAAATGTTAGCGCTGCTGAGGTACCGACGGATCCCTTATACCGTTGCGTGGGCCGAGCCCGGTGACGTTTGCAAGAACCTGGGTATCGAGCCGCCCAAACCGGCGTTGCTGCCGACATTCATAGCCGAGAACGAGAGCGGTTTTTCTGCAGTTTGTGATTCAACGCCGATAATACGAGCTCTGGAAGAGCAACAAAGTTCTCGGTCAGTGTTGCCAAGTGACCCCGCGTTGGCCTTTATTGACTATCTCATTGAGGATTTTGCGGACGAGTGGTGCACGAAATACATGTTCCACTATCGCTGGCACTTTGCAGCTGATGCCGACAAGGCGGGTACTATCCTCCCTCTACTTCGCGACACAACTATTAGTGAAGAGGATCTGGCCGCGTTTAAGCAGTACTTCACTGAAAGACAGGTGGGTCGCCTGTTTGTTGTGGGGTCGAACGACGTTACGGCATCGGTTATCGATGCCAGTTACCGTCGGTTTTTGAAGGCGATGGATGAACATCTTTCGCAACAGGCTTTCATGCTAGGTCAGCGACCCGCCGCAGGGGACTTTGGAATTCACGGCCAGCTTTCACAATTAGTGGGTTTTGATCCGACTCCCCGAGCCATCACGCACGAGGTTTCGTCCAGGACCGTTGCCTGGGTCGACCGGATGTACGACTTAAGCGGAATTGAAGCGTCGGATGCAGACTGGGTCCCCATCGAGGAGCAGCCTCACAGTTTAGGTGAGCTTCTTAGTGAAGTAGGGCGCGTTTACGCTCCCGCACAGCTTGCCAATGCCAAGGCTGTGGCTAACGGCGAAAGAGAGTGGCAATGCGAGATCGATGGGGCGACCTGGGCGCAGCGGACTTTCCCCTATCAAGCGAAGTGTTTGCGATGGACGAATGAGCTGTACCAAAGTCTTAGTCGCGATGACGCAGCTCGCGTTGATAGGCTCCTGGAGGGCACTGGCGTCGAATCCATGTTATCTGGCGATTGAAAGCTTGCACGTGATTTAGGTGTTGCACTCCGGCCCGCCGGGCACATACTTCCTGCACAAGATCGGGCGAATATCTGGTAGCCTACGATCAAGAAGCGATCGAGCACTTGGCTTATTAATACTTTCTATTTCTATCGGCGAGTTCTGACCCGAACCGCGTCCTTTGTGTGCCTATCAGTCGCCTTGGCGTTTGCGCCTCTAGCCGTTGGTGCTGAAGCAGCGGCCCTGCCGACTATGCTTTCAACCACAAGCGATGGCACTGTCTATGAATTGGCCTACACGGGGAAGGCCGAACGTATATTCCTGTTTTTCAAGGTTTATGAAATCGCTCACTACGCTGCGCTGACGGACGACTCCGCCCTAAGCTTCGAGACTGTACTTACGGATAAGCGGCCCAAAGCAATTTTGGTGCGCTTTGATCGCAAGCTGGGGCGTGATCGCATCCGAGAAGAGCTCGACAAGAGCCTGAGAAAGAATGCTCAGGAAAACTGGCTTGAGGATGCTAAGGCGAGCGTGGATGCCTTCATGGCAGCCATCGATCGCGACGCGAACGCGGGAGATGAGTTGGTCTTCTACTGGCTGGCAGATGGGAAACTGATGGTGGAGTTTAATGGTGAGCGATCTTTTGAAACAACGGATTTAGCTTTTGCGAAACTCATATGGTCAATCTGGTTTGGTGACGATCCCGCCTGCGACAGAGACGGTTTGTTAGTACTTTCAGGCGCCGAAAACGACTCGAAGACCGATTAGTGAGCGAGATTCCTGCAATAGCAAATGTGTCAGATTGGAAGCCGCAAAGGCTCGTCTGGCACCCAATAGCAGCGATTTCAGATCCTGATGGTGAAGCACTCCGTGATGCTGTCCGCAAACGTCAGCCGATTATTGTTACCGATTTAGCGGCGGATTGGCCAGCGCTAGAGCACTGGACTCCCGAGAGCCTATCTGCTCGTTTCGGTGATCATCGTGTTCCGGTGTATGACGCAAGTTTTGCAGATCCGGGAAGCGGTTACATGTCGAGCAAAGGGTCCATGCGTCTTGCTGAGTTCCTGGAGCGGACATTATCCGAGGGGCAAGACTTACGCATGTTTCTATACAACTTGTCCCAAAAAATTCCTGCAATGCTTGATGACATTCGTATTCCCGATGTGGGTTTGAGGTTTTCACGGCGTTTTGTATTTAGTTTTTTTGGCTGCCAAGGGAGTGTCACGCCGCTGCATTTTGATATTGATATGACGGATGTGCTGCATACGGTTGTTACAGGCCGGCGGCGCATTCGTTTGTTTTCGCCAGATAGTTCGCAGGCGCTTTATCAGCACCCCTTTACAGTGCGCAGCTACGTCAATTTATCGCAGCCTGACTTAGATGAGTTTCCCGCGTTAGGGTATGCGGAGGCCTACGAGTGTGTGCTGGAGCCAGGTCAGAGTCTGTATATGCCAAGCGGTTGGTGGCATGAGTTTTACTACCTTGATGCGGGGGTCGGCGTATCTTTGCGCGCGCCGTCGCCTCTATGGATTGATCGACTCAAGGGATTGCGGAACCTGCTTATAGGTAATGCTGTAGATCGTCTGGCAAACTACTCCGCTCCGCGGCGGTGGTTCGCTTGGAAAACCCGTCGCGCTGCGAAAATAGCCGCCGCTCGGATTCATCAAAAGTCCAATGGTCGCCCTCTGTGCGCGGAACATGATTAATGAAGACTGAAAAAGGCATCGTTGAGTACGACCGGTTTGCGATTCCCTACCGTCGGTACGGTGATCATCCCAACGTACTCATCTGTGTCAGCGGCATTCTGCAGACCATGGCTGTGTGGCGGGCCGTAGCCAAACGGTTCTCGCCGCATTTCAGTGTAATCATCTTCGATATGCCGGGTGTTGGTCGCTCCCAGATACTAAGCGGTGGCGCGCATGTGACCGTGGATGAGCAAGTTCAAGTCGTTCACGCACTCGTGCAGCATGCGAACCCTCAGGGAGAGCTGACTCTGGCGGGCAGTAGTTGGGGAACCGCAATTGCAGCGGGCTACGCGGCGAAGTACCCGGATGCTGTACAAAAGCTCGTACTAAGTAGCTTTGGTATGCAGCCTAACGCCGAAATGGAGAGCATCATTGATCGTGCGAAAGTGCTTTACGCATCTCGAGACTTTGCTGCCGGTGCTGAACTCATTGTAGGAATGTTCGGCCAGGAAATAGGCCTCACTTATAAGCGGCAGATAGCCTCGCAGTTCGAAAACCTGAGTGACGCGAACGCGGACGCTTTTTACGAGCACTGTCTCAACATAATGTCTCTAGGTCACTTAAAAGAAGCGATTGATCTTACGAAAATCAGTGCCCGCACTCTCATCGTAAACGGATCCGAGGATCGAATTATTGACCTTGGTGACATGTGGGAGGCGAAAGAGATCATTGCGCACTGTGAGTGTTTGCTCATCGAAGGCGCGGGTCACTTCTTGCATTTCGAGCGCGAAGAAATTCTCGACGATTACGAGGACTTTTTGCTGGGCGTAGCCTAAGTTAGCATTACTTTGCGCCGATCGTTGTATTGGCGACCGTGGTGAGCCCAACTCGAGGGCTGAGTTTCACCACACGGCCGCCGATGCCAAGGTAGGCTTAGCCACGTAAACCTTTTGCAATGCCTTTCAGCGTTTTAGACAAGTCCGCAACTCGCCGAGCATGGTCCGCAGAAACATCCGATGAGGACAGAGTTTTCGCCATCTTGTTGAGCTCACGCGACAGTGAGCGGTCCCGCTTGTCAGCAGTCATTGCCACCTGCGCGCGCTCCAGTGCACCCCTCAAAGTCGCTTGCATGTCGTTACTCAGCGCCTTCGCTCGATCCAGCTGATCGAGATAGGCCAAAGCGACGGTAGGCTCTGCAGGCCAGCTAACGCGGAACTGCTGCTGAGGATTGAACAAGCCGCCCTGATCAGCAAGTTTGGCCGCGGCTATCTCGTTCTCGCTGAGGTAATCACTGGCTACAAGGTCAAATACATCCAGTCCCCGAACAATCTCTGTGCCGTAGATGAAGCCTTCGTACCAATACACAGACCAGAATCCGCCGGTGATGATTTCGTCTTCAAAGTAGGGGCCACGATCAAAGTATCCGATCTCCACGGGGTTTCCGGAATCAGTGAAGTCGATAATCGAAATACCGCCCTGGTACCAAGCCTGAACAAAAATATCGCGCCCTGGAACAGGGATGATCGATCCGTTATGTGCGACGCAGTTCTCTGACTCTAACTGCGGAGCAGGCATCTTGAAGTAACCAACAAACACCAACTTGCCATCGACGATGTCGTAGATCGCATCAGCGCCCCAGGTCAGTGGATCCCAAGCGCGGCAGCGAGCGCGCGACCCGCCACCCCATTCGTCGGTAAACAACACTTTGGTGCCATCATTGTTAAAGGTGGCTGAGTGCCAGTATGCGAAGCCTTCATCGGTAACGACGTCAATACGGGTAGGCTTAGCCGGATCACTGATGTCGAAGATGATCCCATTGCCCGAGCAGGCACCTGCCGCGATGTTGGCTTCGGGGAATACGGTAATGTCATGACATTGATCCGTCGGCGAGGTGTCTTGGGTGCCTTCACCGTGATCGCCTCCGCGCCACAGGCCCGCAGCGACGCCACTTTCCGAGTCGGCAAAGACGCGGGGGCTGTCCACAATTTTTGCTGCAGCCGGGTTATCTACTGGGACTTCGATAACATCGATGCGGAAGAGTGCGGTACGCTCGTCGCCAGGGATCTCTCCGATGCAGCCCTCCAGCTCTTCTTCCTCGCGGACCGAAGAGGTGCCGGAGTTGTAAACAGTGATGATGCCGTCTTTATCGGGACCGGAAACCACAGAGTGGGTGTGGGATCCGCGGCAGGTTTGCACAGCGCCAACTTGGCGAGGTCTGGTCAGCTCGGAGATGTCGAAGATTCGCAAGCCGCGGAAGCGATCGACGCTGACGTCTTCAGTTACTCCCTCGAGGCCGCAGTCCAGGCGCCCGCGGTTCTCTTGTGCGGACATAAACAACAGGTCACCAACGATAGAGACATCTCCCTGACCGCCAGGGCAGACAATAGAAGCCATTAAATCAGGAGCACCATCGTCCTGCAGTTGGTAGACATTAAAGCCGTGATAGTTGCCGGCCACCAATACGTCATCCCGAAACGCCATGTCCGTGTTGGCGAAACTCAGCATGGGACGTCGAGAATTTCTTGCGTCATCCTCTATGGTGGTCGAGCGCTCTTCGCTCTCGGCTTCCGCTTCATCGCGCTCATCCCCCTGGTCGTCTTCTTCATCCAGTGCTCGGGCGCCGCGTTCGGCAGGGTTGGCGGGATCAAAGAAGCCATCGGGCTTACGTAAGCTGGCGACGAGCTCCAGATTGGAAATAGCTTGTTCCGCATCGAACACACCAGCTTTCAGGCCTGATCTCGGGTCCTCGGACAGACTCACGAGCATTCCATTCATGCGTTCGATCTCTACAGCCTGATCGTTGCTAATGTCGTTAGTAAACTCGTAGAGCACCGGATCATAGGCGGAGCCAGGCTGATCCATCAGGTCGTCGACCATGGTGATGGCGCCATCATGATGCCGGATCATTAGTGTCAAAAACATTCGATCGAAGTCTGTTCCCTCCGCCTCCGCGAGCGCCGCCATCTGCTCTGGACTCGCCATGCCAGCCATATCGTGATGCATATGCATGGCTTGATGATTCGATGGGGCGGGGACGTCTTCCCCACGCTCAGCGAGCCACTCCTGCATAAAGGCAATTTCATCGGCCTGAGTGCCGTTAATGCGGTCTGCCAGATCAACGAGTGCGGGATTGTTGGTGCGATCTTTTACCAACAGGGCCATCTGCGTGGCTTGATGGTGGTGAGGAATCATGTCCTGCATAAACGTCACGTCGGCAGGAGAGTAAGACGACTCAGCGATAGCAACGGCTTCTTCAGCGCTCAGGGTTTGTGTTGCCTGCCCTGGGGCGCCTGGCTTGACGATAGGGACCTGTGCCTGGATCGTTGTGGAAACGCCTACACTCAGAGTCCCCAAAACGAGGGCCAGAGTGCATGACGCAGGTATTGCGCTTCTGTAATGCTTGTTCATCAGTGAGGGTGCTCCAAAGTGCTAAGCTTTATTTTGGTGTCTGATGATAGCCCAGTGCTCTGGTCCTGCCACCTGCTTGTCAAGGAAGTTTTATCATTGAGGCCCGATTCTTCTCCGCTAGAGCGTTAAAGTCGTCTAAACCTTTGCCAAGAATCGCAGCCAACTGAGCCTCATAGCCACTCCATATCTGTAGATAGTCCCCGGTGACTTCCCTGAAACCATCGGTTAGAGGAATTTCCGAGCCATGCATTCGGCCAAGCAAATCCTTAATCTTCATCAGAAAACGACCTTCATGCTGATACACATGTTGAAAGGTCTTGAGTTCTTTCTGCAGAATGAGCGCAATCCAGGCGTCAACATCGGATTCGAGTTCCGCGCCTTTGTCAGTTACCTCCTGCGCTGCCCCCAGCTCATTGATGAGCGCGAGCTGCTTCTTGATTAAGCGTAAATCGGTAACGCCTTTGCTCATGGCTGTCGCGGCTTCCATAAGCGAGCTGGAAAGGGCGTCTATCTCGGCATACTCACGCAGGTTTTCGGCGGTATCACCGCCTAAGCGTGGGTCCACACGAATTTTGAAGCTCTGCTCCTGCACGTTCTGTCCGATAGTCATGCGCACGGTGTAGTCCCCCGGCGCAGCTGTATACGCGTCCATGCTGCCGGACACGCTGTAAATCTCTGGTAAACATTCAAACTCACCCATCTGTAATCGCCATTCCCAGAGGTTGTCACCGATCTTCGTGGAAATGGTTTCGGGGCGGGGTATTTCGGCCTGGCCGCGACCGCAAATCGTCCCTTCGAGGTCGGAACGGTCGGTATGTATGACTTCGCCGCGCTGATTCACAATCTCAAACTGAATGGGTTCTTCAGTTTCCTCACTCAGCACATAGTGCACCTGAAGGCCTCGAGGCGGATTTTCTCCCGGGCCGTCGTCGGGGTAGCCATTGGAGATGTTCCTAATAGGATCTCGTGGGTCGAGAAGTACTGCTTCAGAACCGGGTATGCCATCAAAGAGCTGATGTAAGGGGGTGAGGTCATCCAGAATCCACAGAGAACGGCCTTGAGTAGATACCACCAAATCATCCTGCTGTACGTAAAGATCCGTGATAGGTACTTGCGGAAGGTTTAACTGCAGGCTTTGCCAGTTACTGCCATCGTCAAAGGACACAAACAGCCCATTCTCGGTCCCAGCGTACAAAAGCCCGGGCCTCTTGGGGTCCACGCGCACTGTGCGTGCGAAGGTGTCGGAGGGAATGCCCTTAACAATCTTCTTCCACGACTTACCGTAATCATCGGTTTTGTAGATGGTCGGCGTGAAGTCGTTCATCTTGAATCCGGCTCGGGCAAAGTACGCTGTGCCCGCATCGTGAGGTGATACGTCAATAACGTTGATGATTCCCTCGGAGAGTCCTCGCGGTGTAACGTTCTTCCAGGTCTTCCCACCATCCTGAGTGATGTGTACGAGTCCGTCATCCGAGCCCGTCCAGATGACACCCTGGCGAACGGGGCTTTCAGCGATCACAAACAGATTGTTGTAGCTCTCCGCCGTAATCTGCTCATTGGAGATAGGGTAGCCACCGCGGCCTTGGTGATCTTTATCATTGCGTGTGAGGTCATTACTGATCACGCTCCAGCTGACGCCACGATCCGTGGAGGTCATCAAGTACTGCGAACCGTAGTAGAGACGCTCGGGATCGTGGGGTGACACGATGACGGGGCCGTTCCAGTTCGCGCGATACCTCAGGTTCTTTGGCTCCTCGCCCGTTATGCGTTCCGGGTAGGGGCGTACGTTGCGGTACTGGCGCGTGTCGCGATTCCACTCGCCAAGCATGCTCGCAAAGAACGTGGTGTATACATACTTAGGGTCATCCTTGTTGAGGGCAATGGTTGCGCTCTCTCCCGATCCGATAGACCACCAGTGACTTAATCCTATGCCGCCACCACTATCGCTCATACTCTGGCTAGCGATGGTGATTCCATTGGAGTCCTGCTGTGCCGAGTAAATGCGGTACGGGTAGTTGTTGTCTGTAATCACTCGATAGAATTGACCAGTCGGTTGGTTCATCTGCGTTGACCAGGTCTCACCGCCATCCATGGAAACATTAGCGCCGCCGTCATTACCGTTAATGAGGATGTTGCTATCAGACGGATTGATCCAGATGGCGTGATGGTCGACGTGGGGAGCTTTGATTCGTTCAAAGCTTTTCCCGCCGTCGATGGACTTAATCAATACGCCATTCATGACCCAGACTTCGTCTTCGTCATTGGGATCGGCCGTGATGTGCATGTAATACCAGGCCCGCGCCCATGTGTTCGGGTCGTCACTTACCTGGGTAAAACTTTCGCCACTATCATTGGATCGGTAAACACCACCTTGGCCGTCTTTTGCCTCGACGGCGGCGTAGACGATTTTTTGGTTGGCCGGTGATATGGCTATACCCATCTTGCCTTTCAGTTCAGGTAGGCCCTTTGTTATTTCGGTCCAGCTTTCTCCACCGTCGGTCGTTTTGTAAACCCGACTGCCTGGGCCTCCACTTTTTACAACCCAAGGCCGACGACGAAAATCCCAGCTGGTGGCCATTAGGAAGTTCGGGTCGCTGGCATCCATGGTCATGTCGGCAAAGCCTGAGTCTTCATTGACGAAGAGTACTTTCGTCCAGTTCTTGCCACCGTCTACGGTTTTGTAGATTCCGCGCTCTTCGTTGGCGCCCCAAGGGTTACCTTGAGCGGCAAGGAAGACGACATCGGGATTTCTCGGGTGAATATGGATACGGCTAATGTGTCGAGTGGCCTCAAGGCCCATGTGGGTCCAGGTTTTACCCGCATCGGTAGACTTGTAGACACCATCGCCGTGGGAGGTTTTTACTCCGCGCACAGGACCTTCGCCTGTACCCACGAAGATTATGTTTGGGTCACTGTCAGCGACGTCGATAGCACCAATGCCGCCCGTGTTGAAAAAACCATCGGAGACATTCTCCCAAGCGCTACCGGCGCTCGCGGTCTTCCAAACGCCACCACCGGTGGCTCCAAAGTAGTAAGTCAGTGGGTCATCTTCGATTCCGGCTACCGCGGTAACTCTTCCTCCGCGAAAGGGACCAATGTTGCGATAAGCCATAGTCTGATAAAGCGAAGCATCGACGCTATCAGCACTCACAGCTGGTCCGCCAAGGCCGGCAAGGCAAAGCCCCAGGGTTGTAAGCAGCATGACGAAAGCGCGCCGACAGTTGAATCTTGAGTAGGTCATTGGAAGCTTCCACTGGTGTACAAAAACGTTAGCTTACATCACAAAGACTGTTATCTTTGCGAATTGTGCGACTGTTTCGCCAGCGATGTTGGTCTCGCGTTCTCTTGATTGGTAGGAGTTTTGGATGGGTGAGATTTACATCGAATACGAGTACTGGATAGCGGTTTTTCAGCTTGTGATGGCTATGTTGGGTATGGGCGCAACACTGACCCTGGCGCACTTCCGGGATGTACTTCTGGAGCCGCGAGCAGTGACCGTCGGTATTGTGATTCAGGTAGTACTCGTTCCGCTTATCGCTTTTTTGTGTATCTGGTCCTTGGGCGTGGTAGGCGGCGTTGCCGTCGGGATCGCACTGATTGCTGCTATCCCGGGTGGTACTACGTCAAACATTTTTACCCACTTCGCACGAGGCAATACGGCGCTGTCGATCACCATCACAGCGCTTACAACTCTGGCGTGCTTGGTGACGACGCCGCTAATTCTGGGCTTGCTAATCGCACAATACATGCCCGACGACTTTGTGATGCCGCGTCAGCGCGTGATGATAGAGATAGCGATGACGCTGCTCCTCCCATTGGCGGTTGGCATGGGGTACCTGCGTTGTTTCCCGCGGACAGCAGAGGCTTTTTCGAAGCTGTGCGTGCGTAGTTCACTGCTAGGAATAGCGGCTATTATTGTTGGGTCGTCCATGTCTGGCCGTTTGGATGTGGGGGCCTTTGGGCTCTCAAACCTCGGTGTCATTATCCTCTTCATCTTGGCGCTCGTGCTTGCCAGTATTCTGGCTTGCAAAATTCTGGGCTTGTCCAGCGTCGACGCTACGGCTATCGATATGGAGGTAGTGGTACGCAACATTAACCTCGGCGTGTTGATCAAGGCATCCTTGTTTCCAGCGATTACGGGACAGCCTGACCCTATGGGGGATTTCGTGCTGTTTTCTCTGCTGGTTTATGGGGGTGTGCAAATGTTGGTGGCTGCTGTGTTCATTGTGCTACGAAGACCAAAGCATGCCTGACAGCGTTGATTTTTTAGAGTTTCGCTTTACTCGATGCCACTAGTCGCCAAAATCCTGCGGCTCACCGCAAAGCAACCCACAGCTTGACGATGTAAGAGTAGATTTCACGCACTAGCAATTATTTGGCGTGAGTCTGCAATCGTGGAAGCCCCTGCAACAGGTAAGTCATCACAATCCGGTCGATCTGGCTGGATTGATATGTTCACGCGTCATCGTCTAGCCGCAAACCTCCTCATGGTAATCATGCTGATGGCCGGCGTTTGGGGCGGTATCAAGATCAAGGTTCAGATGAACCCCGACCAGAGCTGGAATGTTGCTGAAGTCGAATTGCAATGGCCTGGAGCCTCTGCCGAAGACATGGAAAAGCTCGTTACCAATCCGGTGGAGCATCAGCTCCGCGGTTTGGAAGGGGTGGAGCGACTCAACTCCTGGACTCGTAACGGTATCGCATGGGTTCAGCTTCGTTTTGACCGTCACGTAGAAATCAATAACGCTGTAGACACTATCAAGCAGCGCATAGCTTTGGTTCGCGATTTACCTGTGAATCTCGAGCCGCCGAGAGTGGCAATCGACCGTTGGTACGAGACTGTCGCGGCGGTCTTCCTTACAGGCCCCGACAATTTCACTGAGCTAGCGCCTTTAGCGCATGAAGCCGAGCGACAGCTCCGAGCTCTTGGTGCAGATGTGGTGGAGCTGCGTGGCCTTCCCCAGGAAGAAATCGCCATCGAAATCGACGGCTTAACGCTCGTGGAAATGAACGCGAGTATCGTTGATATTGCGCAGTCCGTGGCTAGGCTGAGTAACGACACTCCCGCAGGGACTATCGGTGCAGGGCAGGGGCGACGCCAGATTCGGTCCATGGATCAGCAACGAAGTGTGCGAGGCTTTGAAGAGCTCCCCATCGCATCAACTACGGGCGATCAGTTGGCGCAACTGGGTGACATAGCGCATATCGAGCGCCGCGCCATCGAAAATCAGCGCTATTCCTTAATTGAGGGTAAGCCTGCTATCGAACTTCGTGTGCGCCGGGGTGACAGCTCTGACACCTTTGATGCGGCCAACGTTATCAAGACCTGGCGGGCGCAGCAGGAGGAGTCTCTCCTGGCCCGGGGCGTAGAAACAAAAGTATTCATCGAAGCATGGCGTTTCGCCGCTGACACCATGGGTCTCGTGTTGCGCAACGGAGTATCGGGGCTGTGCCTGGTGCTGGCAATGTTGTTCTTATTTTTGAATCTTCGTGTAGCAGGCTGGGTTGCATTGGGCATTCCAGTCTCCTTTGCGGGCGCCTTGCTTCTATTTTATGGCTTTGGCGGAAGCCTGAATTTTCTCTCGATGATCGGTTTGGTTATGGCCTTGGGTATCGTCGTTGATGACGCCATTGTCGTTGGTGAGCATTCCCTTTGGCAGTTTGAAAATGGGTTGGGACCGGAAGAGGCCGCAGTTGTTGGCGCCCAGCGTATGTTCGCACCGATTGTGGCATCTAGCTTAACCACTATGGCTGCATTCCTACCGCTGGTTATTGTGAACAGCGACGACATTCGTGAGATTCCGATACTCATGTTGTGCGTCATCCTCGCCTCGCTCGTAGAGTGCTTTTTGATTATGCCGGGTCATCTTAAGCACTCCTTTCGGCGCATGGAAGAAGACAAAAAACCTACGCCGGCATTACGTAAAGCCTTTGATGAGCGCTTTGAGCGTTTCCGGGAAAACTGGGTACTTCCACTCCTCAACTGGTGTCTGGTACACCGCCGTGTGGCGATTACTGCAGCGACCAGCGCCTTCCTTGTTGCGATTAGTTTGGTCGCAATGAGCTATATCAAGTTCGATCTAAACATGAATATCAATTTCGAATTTGCAGAAGCCAATATTCAGTTCACAGCGGATGCGGATGCTGACCAGCGCCAGGCCTATCTCGAGGCCCTTGAAGATCAAGTTAAGTCTACCGATGAGCATTTTGGTGGCGGGAACATCGTCGCGCGTTGGGTACAGCTGAATGGCGCCACGATTAGCAGGGATCGTAGAGACGGTCCTGAGTTCGCCAGCGTATTTGTTGAATTGACCTCGCCAGAGTCTCGCGAAGTCAGTCTGGCCAAGTTCCTTGAGCACTGGCAGTCGTCGATTCCGGAGTCGACTATCGTTGAACAACTACAGATAGAGCAGGGTGATCAGCCCTGGCCGGAGATAGAGCTGACCTTTAGCGGTGACGATACTACCGCGCTCAAGGGAGCGGCAGATGAGCTGGCCGCAGTCATGCGCACAATGCCGGGAGTAAACAACGTTCACGACGACCTGCCCTATGGTCGCGATCAATGGGTATTCAACCTCACTCCCGAAGGCCGGGCCTTGGGCCTTTCATCTACAGAAGTAGGGCGTCAGGTGCGCACGGCTTTTGAAGGAGAGCGCATTCAGTTGTTTACGCAGGACGATGCTGAACTGGAGGTGCGTGTATCTCTTCCCAGTCAGGATCGTCATCGTTTGACGAGTCTCGCGCGGCTCCCGGTTACGACCCCAACCGGCGAGATCCTTCCCTTGTCTACGGTAGCGAATATCGAGAGTCGTCGGGGTATCGACAAGATCAATCACGTGAATGGCGTCCAGACGGTTGCTGTACGGGCCTACCCCGACAAGTCCATCACGACTGCCGACGCCGTTATCAATGAGCTTGAAGCCGACATCATGCCTTCGATAGCAAGTAAGTGGGGCGTGAGTCCGGGCAAGGGGTTCTGGGCGAACGAGCAGAGCCAACTCTTGCGCGAAATGTTTATCGGTTTTTTGATAACCCTTTTACTGATTTACATAATTCTGGCCTGGACGCTGCATTCCCTGACTTGGCCCCTGGCGATTATGTTTGCCATACCTTTCGGTTTGACGGGCGCCTTACTTGGCCTCTGGGGCATGGGCTTTAACATTACACCGCTCGCGTTCCTAGGCATTTTTACCCTTACCGGGGTAATCGTGAACGATTCCATTATTCTTGTGACCGCCTACCGCGACCATCGCTATTCCGGCATGAAAGCCGATGAGGCGATTACCGAAGCTGTGCGCCAACGCCTGCGTCCCGTACTGCTCACCTCTTTAACCACGGGCTTGGGTCTGGTTCCCATGATGCTGGAGTCTTCGCTGATGGGAGCTGCATTTATTCCCCTCGCTACCGTGATTTGTTTCGGCATGCTTTACGGCACCGGCCTGATACTGCTGGTTATCCCCGCAATCCTCTCGGCGCTCGAAAGCTGCGAATTATCCTGGCGTCGCCTCCAAAGCCGCGCTAACGACCTGAAAAATCCTGCACTTGGAGCACCTGGCTCATGAACCTCCTAACAATGCTTTCGTCCCCCTTTCGACGCATAGTCCGCTGGCTGCATGGCAGTGTCCTCGGGCGCTATGTGCGAGCGCTCAGTGCGTCCGCGAGGATCAGTTTGTCGATCCTATTGGGATCGATGGTAGCTATCTTAGGTCTGAGTGCGTTTTCCAGTCCTGAATTGGAGGTAGATGCGACTCCCGAGGCCATTCCCGTCGTTGCGCGGCCTGCGGAACTTGAATCGCTCTCTCCTGAGATACATGTCTTTGGGCGTGTGGAGAATCCGAATACAACAGCCTTACGGGCCGCCACGCTAGCCTACGTGACTCAGGTCAATGTGCGAGAGGGTCAAAAGGTGGCTGCTGGAGATCTCTTGCTGCGCCTTGACGATCGAGACGCGCAGTTATCGGTTCGCCGCAATGAGGCTGCGCTTACAGAGGCTCGAGGCGAGTATGAGCGCCTTCAAGCGCAACAGGGAGCTGAAACGAAGAACGCTGAGCATCAGCGACGGCTTTTTGAGCTGACGGTTAAAAGGCAAGAGCGATTTCAGACACTGTATAAAAAAGGGCAGATTTCCGTCACGGACTACGATGCGCTTGAGCAGCAGCGTCTGGAAATGGAAATGGCGCTGAACCAACAGGAAATGTTGCTCGCCAGCCACAAAGCGCAGCGTGCCTCGACGCAGGCTAGGGTTACCCGTGCGGAAACCGATCTTCAGGAAAGTATGCTGAACCTTGAGCGTCTATCTCTGGTCGCGCCGTTTGACGGAACTGTGATAGCAATTGACGCCGCGATAGGCGCCAGGATCGACGCAGGCCAAACAGTAATGTCTTTGTTTAACACCGATTCACAGCAAGTTCGCGTATCTCTTCCTGAGCGCGACGCTACGGCATTGCATGCCGCTGTGAGCAACGGTCAGGGCATAGGCGCAGATGCTCGAGTGGGCGGTGAGTGGGTAAGGCTGGAGCTACTGGAAATAGGTGCTCAAGTTCGCAGTGGACGAGCGGGTACTGACGTCTTGTTTGCATCGCCGGCTAATAGCGAGTTAGCGCTGGGTCGCGCAGTGGATGTGCGGATTACCTTACCTCCCCAAGAGGGTCTGATTGAGGTGCCTCTACAAAGCGTCTACGCCGACCGTATTGTGTACACCGTTGAGGACGAAATGCTCAAGTCTGTGGATATCCAACGTATAGGTATTCGCGAGGATTCTGAGGGCAATATGAGCCTTTTGATCCGTGCGAACGATCTCAAGGCTGGTGAGCCCCTCGTAGTGTCGTCACTCAGCAGAGCGGGGTCGGGCGCACGAGTCACGATTCTTGGTGCTCAGGATTCAGAAACGGATATAGATTCAACGCTTGATGCTTTGGAGGCGCTCGATGCTCCCGAGGCCCTGGTGGTCCGCTAAAAAAAACCGACGTGCAGCATGGGCGATAGCGGAAGCGCTCCCTAAAGCCCCTGCAAGTTGTTGTTGAATGTGGGAACATGAAGAGCTTCTTGCTTGTAGATAGAGGCTTTCACATTCATGCAACAACAAACCATGCAACAACGATCTTTACAGCAACACGAGATAGATGATCAGGTTTTTGAGCTCTATGACGAATATTGTCATGGCAAACTCAATCGCAGACAGTTTTTTGAGCGCGCTGCAGCCCTAACGATTGCCGGCGCCTCCGCGCTGAGCATGGCCAAGGCGTTGATTCCCAACTACGCCAAAGCACAGGAAGTGCTGTTCACGGACGAGCGTATCAAAGCGACCTGGATTGACTATGAGTCCCCTGGGGGAAGCTCAGGCGCGATGCGTGGATATCTCGCACAGCCGGTCGGAGACGGCCCTTTTCCCGCGGTATTGGTTATGCACGAAAACCGTGGCCTCAATCCTTACATACAAGATGTCGCTCGTCGCTTTGCTGTCGCTGGTTTTCTCGCTCTTGCGCCTGATGGTTTGGCACCTATTGGAGGCTACCCGGGTAACGACGATGATGGCCGCGCGATGCAGCGAACGCTTGACCAGGCCAAGCTTCGCCAAGATATGGTGAACAGTGCACGGTTCGTCAAACGTCACCCCCTTTCCACGGGTAAGTTAGCGGCCACGGGCTTTTGCTGGGGTGGCGGTACGACCAATTTTCTCGCCACCGAGCTGGGTGATGAACTCCAGGCAGCGGCACCATTTTATGGCGCTGCGGCTGATACGGCGAAGGTTCCAAACATCAGTGCTGCGGTGCAGGTGCATTACGCCGAGAACGACGAACGGGTCAACGCCATGCGAGCGGATTACGAATCGGCTCTAGTAGCCCACGGTGCGACTTACGAAATGCATGTGTACCCAGGAACGCGCCACGGCTTTCACAACTACTCTACGCCTCGTTATGACGTAGAGGCAGCGAAGCTCGCCTGGACCAGGATGGTGGCTTTTTTCCATCAACACCTGGCTTGATAGCACCGCGTTCGGCATTCGGCTAAGCTGAGCAATAGAAGGGTAGCTGGGAGTCCAGGTCACGGGGCGTTCAGAGCGTGGAAAGTACTCGAAACAGGCTATGCAGGATCAATAAATACTAGTGTTTGCCTGCTTGAGCTTAAAAACAGTTTGGTGAGTGAAAGACAAGCGAATAATTTTGAGGGAGAGAATAATGGTGTTAAAAAAACTCATGGGTGCGTTTGCCACGTTTGCGTTGGCGGCGGCAAGTTTCACCGCCGCCGCGGCTGATAAGCCAAACATCCTGGTCATCTGGGGCGATGATGTAGGTCAGTCCAATATCAGCGCTTATACCCGCGGTGTAATGGGATATCAGACGCCGAACATCGATCGCATAGCCAGTGAGGGCATGTTGTTCACCGACTATTACGGTGAGCAGTCCTGCACTGCCGGTCGATCTTCATTCATCATGGGGCAGTCAGTTTTTCGGACAGGCTTATCAAAAGTTGGTTTGCCCGGCGCTGAGTTGGGTATGCAGGAAGAAGATCCTACTATTGCCGGACTGCTGAAAAACCATGGCTATGTAACGGGCCAGTTCGGTAAGAATCACCTAGGCGATAAAGACGAGCACCTGCCCAGTAACCATGGTTTTGATGAGTTCTTTGGGAACCTCTACCACTTGAATGCTGAGGAAGAGCCCGAGAATTACGATTATCCAACTGACCCGGAATTCCGTCGCAAGTATGGCCCTAGAGGGGTCATCAACTCCTTTGCCGATGGCCGAATCGAGGATACGGGCCCTCTCACTAAAAAACGTATGGAGACAGTCGATGATGAAACCGTCGCTGCCGCCAAAGCTTTTATTGAGAAGTCTGTGGCAGATGACAAGCCGTTTTTCGTGTGGTGGAGCGGTACCAGAATGCACTTTCGCACGCACGTTGCGGACAACAAGATGTCGTCCTGTAAAGCGATGTATCCGCGAGCAGATGAATACACCTGCGGCATGGTTGAGCATGATCTGCACATCGGAGAATTTTTAACGCTCCTTGATGACCTGGGCATCGCGGATAACACTTTGGTGTTTTACTCCACCGATAACGGCGTGCACATGAATACCTGGCCTGACGCGGGTATGACGCCTTTCCGTGGAGAGAAGAATACCAATTGGGAAGGCGGCTGGCGTGTACCTGCAGCGGTTCGGTGGCCTGGCAAAATTGAGGCGGGATCCGTCTCCAACGAGATCATGCACCACATGGACTGGTTGCCTACGTTTCTTGCGGCGGCGGGCGAGCCTGACGTGAAGAGCAAGCTGCTAGAGGGTCATCGCGCCATTGGGCGTAAGTACAAGGTGCATCTGGATGGTTATAATTTCTTACCGTTCCTCACGGGGGAAACCACAGAGACGCCACGAAACGAGATCTTTTACTTCTCCGACGATGGTGATCTGATGGCGCTGCGTTACAACGACTGGAAGCTGGTGTTCCTGGAGCAGCGTGTTGCCCAGACCTTGCAAGCTTGGTCTGAGCCTTTTGTCGAATTGCGACTGCCACTGATTTTTAATCTGCGACGGGATCCTTATGAACGGGCTCAACTGACCTCCAATACCTATTACGATTGGATGATTGATCGCGCCTATCTGCTGGTCCCTGCCCAAGACTATGTGGGGCAATTCTTAACGACTTTTCAGAAGTACCCTCCTAGACAAAAGGCGGCAAGCTTCTCTCTGGAACAGGTGATGGAAAAACTCACTTCGCCACCAGGGGCTCCATGAAGATGAGTGCTTGAGTATCGATGTTTCGAAGTAGGGGCCTGAGGGCCCCTTTTTTGTGGCAGATTACTAATCAGCGGCTTCTGGACGACTAGCACTACTTACTGCGCTCGCTAGGGTGGGGGACGCTTGCTCCGTAAGTAGTGCTAGTCGTCCAAGTTTGGAGCTACGAAAGTGCCTTGTGTCATCGGCATCGGCATCGGCATTGGCACCGACGGCAGGCAAGCTGCTGCTATGCGCGAAGCGAGCGTCCCCCAATCTAGCGAGAGCAGCGGATCGGAGCAGCTTGCCGGACTCGAGAGGCTATCGGATCAGGGCAGCCTGCCGAATTCGAGAGCTTAGCGAATCGGAGCAGCTTGCCGGATAGGAGTGACTAGCGTCACGCTGACAAGTACCTTGCTCTATGGAGTTGTTTCGCCATCGACTTCGACAATCATCTCTATCTCCACAGCCTGCCCCCGGGGAAGCGATGCCATACCAACGGCTGCTCGGGCGTGGCGACCACGCTCGCCAAAGACTTCCACAATGAGATCGGAGAAGCCATTGATTACTGCGGGTTGCTCGACGAAGTCAGGGTCAGAATTCACCATGCCCAATACCTTCACCACTCGGGTGACGCGGTTCAGGTCTCCGAGCATAGCTTTGAGCACGGCCATTTGATTTATGGCGGTGAGCCTAGCCGCCTCATAGCCTTCTTCGATGCTCAGATCTTTGCCGAGTTTGCCGGATACCTCGCTGCCGTCTGCGCGCTTGGGACCTTTGCCAGCAAGAAAGATGAGATTGCCGGTCTGCACACCATTGACGTAATTGGCGACGGGGCTGGGCGCTGCGGGCAGCGTGATACCGAGCTCCAAGAGTCTCTCCTCGGGAGAGTGGTTGTCAGCACTGTTCTCGGCGGCTTGCGTGGGGAAGCTGGCCATCATGCAACAGGCTACTAGAAGTGTTGTATATCGACGGAGTAACTGCTGGATCTCACTTACTCTGGTCTGGTGCTGTGCTGTGTTGTTACGTTGTCGTATTGGCAAAGGGTACTCCCTTAAGATTCGTGGCCCAATTTTGTTGCTTCCCGCATCTCAAGATCCAGCGCCTCTGCAGCATGAGATCGTGGACGGGCGAAGCGCGCAACACCAAGATACAGTATGGGAGTGAGGTAGAGAGTAAACAAAGCTGTGAGTCCCAAACCACCAAAGACGACCCAACCCACTGCGGCGCGCGCCTCTGCGCCAGGGCCACTGGAAAGAATGAGCGGAAGGGCTCCCAGCACCGTTGATACCAGTGTCATGGTGATAGGGCGCAATCTCACCGCCGCGGCCTCAGCTACGGCTTCCTGGACGTTCCGCCCCTCATCTCTCAGTTGATCGGCAAACTCCACCAGCAAGATTCCATTCTTGGCGATCAGGCCAATCAGCATCACTAGTCCGACCTGTGAGTAAATGTTCAGACTTGTCCCCGTGAGGAACAAAGCGAGAATTGCGGACGCTAAGCCGAAGGGTACGACCGCCATGATCACAATGGCGCTGGTAAGGCTTTCGAACTGTGCCACTAGGACGAGGAAAACGATGAGCAGGGCAAATCCGTAGGTTATCAGCGTTTCTCGGCTGGATTCTTCTAAGGTGGCTGCCTCGCCCCTCGTCAGCACTTCAATGTCCTCGGGTATGACTTCGAGGGCAAGCGCTCTCAGCTCATCCACGGCGGTTTGCATGGCCACACCCTGAGCGACGTCCACATCGACCTCGATGGCCCTCCGCTGCGATTGACGTTCGAGCTCGCTCGCGACGCCTTCTTCAACAATTTCTACCACGCTGGAGAGGGGTACCAGTGCGCCGCTGCCAGCACGAACGTAAAGGTTGGCCAAATCCCCGGGGTCATCTACCGCTCGCGCACCGCCCTCAAGCATGATGGGTACCGCCTGGTCGTCGATATTCAGATCAATGACGTCAAGGCCATCAATCATCGCTCGGAGGGTTTCCGCCAGTTCCGGAAGCGCAATACCAAGATCCGCGAGTCGTCGACGATCAATGCGCACCGACAGTTGAGGCTGAGTGGGTTGATAGCCAACCCGAGGGCCACTGACGCTGGTGAGACGATCACGAATTGCGTCCGCGTAATCACGTGCGGCTCTATAGATACGGCTGTATTCGTTACCAGTGAGAACAATTTTGAGCCCCCCGCCGGATGCGCCGCGGAGGTTGAGACTGTTACTGCTGTAAACACGCGGTCCAGCGCCAGGAAGGTTTCGTAATATAGGCGCTATCTCCGCGGCTATCTCCTGCTGGCTTCGGGCGCGCTCATCCCAGTGGGCGAGGGGAGCGCTGATGAAAACGAGGTTGGGATCATAGCGACCGACCACGGTGTAAAGTGATGTGATTTCACCGCTTTCGACGAGGGGAAGTAACACGTCTTCCATACGATCAGCTTGACGGCTCATGTAGGGCAAGCCCACGCCATCGGGTCCTCGAGCGAAGATATTGATTTCGCCGCGATCTTCGCTTGGGAGTAACTCCTGATCGAGTTGGAGGTATAGCGCTCCCGCGCCTCCAGCGCCTAGTAGACAAAGTGCAAGAACAGGCCATGGGTGTGTAAGAACTGCGTGGAGGCTGCGGCTGTAAAAGGCTTGCAGGCTGCCACCCATGCGCCGCATTTGCCGGTCGAAGCTACCCTCAGTGGAGGTCCCCAGTCGGGCCATTGCAGCCGGTACTAAAGAGAGTGCGACAAAGGATGAGATTGCAACAGCGACGGCGAGTACAAGGCCAAACTCGCGAAACAAGCGACCGGCCGTTCCAGGCAAAAATGCAATGGGTACGAAGACCGCCACAAGGACGATAGTGGTTGCAATAACCGCAAAAAAGACCTGCCTTGTGCCTAGTACGGCGGATGCATTGGCGCCTAAACCCTGTTGGCGACGGCGCTGGATGTTCTCGAGCACAACAATCGCGTCATCCACAATGAGTCCAGTTGCGAGCACCAAAGCGAGTAGAGTGAGAATATTGATAGAAAAGCCGAGCATCCAAATCGCTGCGGCTGTGCCCAACAGGGACACGGGTATGGCGATCGCAGGGACGAGGGTTAACCGCCAAGAACCGGAAAACACTCTAATGGTGGCAACAACAACCAGTACGGCGAGGAGCAAACTTAGTAAAACTTCTTTGACAGCTCCGCGAATAAAGATCGCATTGTCAGAAATCTTTTCAAGGGTTAGATCATCAAAGCGGGCGTTGAGTTGAGCGATAGCCCGGTCAGCGCCGGCGGCGATTTCAATGGTGTTGGAGCCTGCTTGGCGCACTACGCCGATGCCTACTACCCGCTGACCATTCAGGCGCACGATAGATTCAGCGTCGGCGGGGGAGAAGGCGACGTCTGCAACGTCACCAATACGTACCGTGCCCGTGATGATCGTATCGGAAACTTGTGCCTCGGTGACCACGGAGGCGTCTGCTCGAACCAGCAGCTGTTGGTCACCTCCGCGAAAGCTGCCCGCAGGCACATCCAGGGGCGCATCACGCAACACCGCAGCGACATCGCTTACCGTTAGTCCATAACTCGCTAGGCGAAGAGGATCAATGATGACGCGCAGTGTTCTCTGTCGACTGCCAAACAGCGGTACGTCGGCGACACCGGGGAGCGCTAGAAACGCGGGCACAATGTCCTGTTCAACGATCCTAGTTAAGGCTTCTTCACTGTAGCGCGTCGTACGTACAGCAACGCGCACAACCTCTTCGGCATCCTCGTCCGCTTTGTAAACCGCTAGCTGTTCAACGTCATCGGGAAGGTCGCGGACGGTTTGACTGATTGCTTCGCGAACGTCGGTGGCTGCGCGGTCAAGGTTATATCCCGGCCCAAACTCGGCGCGGATACGGGTACTGTTTTCCTCGCTGGATGAGCGAATGTCGGTCACGCCCGACACTCTAGCGACAGCACCCTCTAGAATACGTGTTACTTCTGCATCCATGGTTTCAGGCGAGCCGCCGGGAAGTTGAGCCCGAACGTTAATGATTGGTCGGTCCACGTCCGGGAGTTCTCGAACCTCGATGGCGAGAAGTGCAGCCAGACCAGCGATTGCGATGAGCATGTTCATCACCGCCACTAACCATGGGCGTCGAACGCCTAGTGCCGGAAGATCGTTACCACTATTGCTGAGTTCAGAGTTGCTCATGATGCGCTAGCCCTCATTGGCAGCGGGCATCAATACACCTCGGGCATCTCGCGCAAGGGCCTCGGCATCCATGGTGCGAACGGCAATTCCGTTTCGCATGGACTGTACTCCCTCGCCGACCACCAAGGCGCCTTCGGGGACCCTGGCATCGACCAGAACCCTTCCTTCCTGTCTTTGGACGAGGGTGGCAGGTACGCGCCTCGCCGTGTCATTTTCTACAATCCAGATGTATGCGCCTTCGGCGCCCCATTGGAGAGCTACTTCCGGAACCGCTGGGAAAGCTTTGCCAGTAAGATTTAGCTCGACTCTGAAACTCATGCCCGGTCGCAGCAAGTCGTTTGTATTGGGTACTTCAGCGCGCGCCGTGAAGGCGCGAGAGAGAGGATCTACGCGGGAGCCAAGATCTACCACGGTTCCTCGCGCTTCGGTTCGCTCGGCGCTCCACACCTCGATGCGCACGGGATCGCCGGTTTGCAGTCGTCCTACAAAGGCTTCTGGTACATCAAATCTTACGAGCAACACGCTGCGATCATCGATCGTGGTAATTTCTGTGGTGGCGTCTATACGGTCTCCGGCATCGATATCGGTGATGCCCACGAAGCCATCAAAGGGAGCAGTGATGAATCGTCGCTGGAGGGCGATACTCGCACGGTCTCGTTCAATGCGCGTGCTATCAAGGGTAGTGCGAGCGGTGTCGATGGTAGTTTCGGGGACTGTTCGACCCACACTGCTATTGGCCTGCGTGTAGCGGTCAAGCATGCGCTTGGCGTCGGCGAAGCGCAGTTCAGCAAGTTCTAATGCGAGTTTTTCATCGCGTGAATCCAAGGCGACCAGGACATCGCCTTTTGTGACACGGTCACCTGGCTGAAAATTCACCTCAACGACTTCTCCAGCGACCTCTGGGAACAACGATACCGAGCGGTAAGCCCTTGCTGTTCCCACAGCCTCTACGCGCGTTTGCCGGGGCTTCAGTTGAACAGTTTCCACCACCACCGGTACTGCGGCTCTTCCGCGGCTTTCTTGTTGAAGGCTGTTGTCGTTGCTGCTGTCGCCGCATGCAACTAGTTGCATAGAAAGCGACAGAGTCAATGGTGTGTATATGAGCGCTCGCAGGGAGGGAGTCAGGTTGCGCTTACAGAACAACATTATTTTTCTCCGCTATCAGGCCCGGCAATCAGTTGCCACAGTTACAATGATACGCTCATTCAGCCCAGGGGGATTTCCCTTTATCCTGCGGGGATGCGACCGCACAGACGTGAGAACCTTAGGTTTTACCGAGGCCTCTGAGTCTTTCCTAAGGCTCGTCGGAAACACGAACCACCAGTTTTCCTAGATTTTTGCCCGTGAACAGACGCTCGAGAGAAGCGGGCGCATTTTCGAGCCCTTCGACGATGTCGGTCTCAAAGTTAATCTTGCCTTCCATGAGCCAGCCTGCCATTGCCTGCATGCCCTCAGGAAAACGATCAAGGTAGTCTAGAATGATGAAGCCTTTTACCAGCGTACGTCGCATCAGCAAGTTAGCGAAGTTGTAAGGCCCAGGCGTCGCATCGGTATCGTTATAGCTCGAGATTAGGCCGCACAGAGGCATGCGTGAAAAGTCGTTAAGGCGCGCTATCACCGCGTCCATGATTTCTCCACCGACATTCTCGAAGTTGATATCAATGCCATCGGGGCAGTGAGTGTCTAAAGCTGCACCCACATCCTGTGTTTTGTAATTGATAGCAGCGTCAAAGCCGGCCTTTTCCGTGAGCCACTGACATTTGTCATCGGAACCAGCGATGCCAACAACGCGACAACCATGAATCTTGCCAATTTGACCGACCATGGATCCCACGGCGCCTGCGGCGGCGGATACGACTAGCGTGTCTCCGACCTTGGGTTTACCTATATCGGTAAGACCGAAGTACGCGGTCATACCCGTTGCGCCCAGCGGGCCCATAAAGGCAGTTAAGGGTAACCCGGGAATTGTTGGTAAAACATTCGCCATCTCCCCCGCGACGTCGTTGTAGAGAGCCCACTCAGCAAGTCCAGTGTTGACGATGGCGCCTTCTGCCACCTGCTCGAAGCGGCTCTCGACGACAACGCCAATACTCCCACCCCGCATGCCCTCACCAATTTCTACAGGAGGCAGGTAAGCATCGGCATCACTCATCCAAATACGGTTCGTAGGATCCAGAGAGAGGTAGATCGTTTTTACTCGAACATACCCGTCTGCCAGCTCTCCCAGCGGGCTTTCTACGAGCTCAAGATCGCTGTCTTTAATATCGCCTACAGGGCGTGCTCGTAAAACCCAGGTCTGATTGTTCGTCATAAGGTGTTCCTTGAATGTGTGTGCGTTGATTTTTCGTAAACAGAGTAATGCCTAAATGAGGCTGTCGATCATCATTTCGACGATGGCGGCAGCGGCCCAGGTAAGAGGGGGAAGTACAGTGAAAAGCAGGATACGTTTAAGCGCGTCGACATCAAAAGGCCAAGCGGGCGCCCGTGCTACACGTTCTCGCATATCCAGTATGGCGTCGAGTTGAAACAGGGCATCTGCATCAGCTGTAGCGATGTCGCCCTCGGTGATCGCATCGAGACGCGCATCGAGAGACGCTAAAGTCGCTCTCCGCTGTTCACGAATCCGCCTACGAATACCACGAAGAGGCAGCGCGATGATGCCGATCAGCGGTATGAGCCCCCCCAGAACACCGATGAGCACAGGGCCGTCCAGCGGGTTTTCTCCACCCAGGAATAGCAGTGCGTATGCACATAAAAGACTCGTCATCAGCAATGCAGGGCGGAGCGCTGCGGCCCCGAAAGCGGCGTGCCGTGATGGGCGGAGTAAGTCCGGGCTAGTAATCTGTCCCAAAGAAGAGAAGAGTCGGGCATTCATGATCAGCGGCGGGACCGTGACGAACATGGCAAGCCACAATAAGATGATGGCGATAAATTGAGGTACGGCAAATTCCCACGAAGAGCTTTGAATTTCCAGAACGTAAGAATGCCCTGCACCGGCAACGCATCCGAGTACTACCGCGAGCCAGACATCTTTTTTTGTAAAGCGGGCAAGGGCCAAGCTGGCGGCCTGAATGTCGTCGGACGACCATGGGATAACCCCGCAGAGGTCTTTTAGGTCTTGGGCGGCTCCTTGAAATACCGGTCTTGAAAACCCGGCGATGATGCCCAGGCTGATGCCAAAAAAAAGCGCTGAGCCCAAAATGTCATTGAATAAAGCGTTACTGAAGGTCATTCCCAGGAGAGGACACATCATCCCGCAGACGATCAGGAGTCCACAGAGCAAGCCAAAGGCACTGGGTGGCAAACGACTCCATCGCTGCAGCCGGAGTATAGGGAGCTCCGGGGCTAGGGATCGGGCGGTTAACTTCTCACCTAGGGCTGTCACGGGATTCTTAGATCAGCTACCAAAGGCGTAGGGGCCGCCTCGTTCGAGTGCGCGCTTGTAAGCGGGACGAGCGTGTATGCGATCCAGAAAGCCGTCCAGGTGCGGAAAACTCTCAAGCCCGTAAAGGAGCTTGCCTACCTGCGGAACAAACGAAAGTTGGATATCTGCTGCGCTAAATGTATCTGCGACAAACCAGTCCTGGTCCGCAAGCGCGCGATCCATGAATCCGAGGTGGTTGTCCAACTCACTGTTTATGCGTGGCTGTAGGAGCTCTCCGCCGTCGGGTAGGCGCCCCGTGTACATCTTCAGCATTAAAGGCAACATTGCGCTCCCTTCGGCATAATGCATCCACTGCAGGTAGTTCTCGTAGGCAGGTGTGCCGGGCTCGGGGGCGAGCTGTCCCTTGCCGTAGTGTCGGACGATGTAGTCGATGATGGCGCCGGACTCAATGACCGTGTTGACTTCATCGGTCAGTACCGGTGACTTGCCCAGGGGGTGTATCTCAAGAAGTTCGGGCGGAGCAAGATTTGTCTCCGCATCACGCTGGTAATTTCGGACGTCGTAGTCCACACCCAACTCTTCCAAAAGCCATAGTACGCGTTGAGAGCGTGAGTTATTGAGATGATGGACTGTGACCATTACTTATTTTCTCCGGTGAGTGAACTAGCACCCTATTGTACGCGCTGATTTGGCGTTTGGGCCGCAGGGCCTGCGGACAATTGTGGAGAGCGTTATCATCGTCTTTGGCCTATTGAATTGCAAAAGGGAAACACTCTTATGTCGACTGTTCGGTATGACACTCATGATCGTGTTGCAACCTTAACGCTCAATCGTCCAGAGCGTCTGAATGCTATTAACACAAGCCTGCCTGCAGACTTGAGAGCAGCGGTAGAGCGCGCGGATGAAGATGCCGACGTTCACGTGATTGTGCTTCAGGGTGCGGGTAAGGGTTTTTGTGGCGGCTATGATTTGGTGGAGTACGCGCAGACTCCGGGAGAAATGCACGGTAGTCAGGAAATGCCTTGGGACCCTACGCTGGACTACGCCATGATGTCTCGGAATACAGAAGATTTCATGTCCCTGTGGCGAGCAAGTAAGCCTACGATATGTAAAATTCATGGCGCGGCCGCGGCGGGTGGAAGTGATATTGCTCTGTGCTGCGACATGATTGTGATGGCCGATGACGCACGCATCGGCTATCCCCCGGCACGGGTCTGGGGGATACCAACAACTATGATGTGGGTGTATCGCTTAGGTATAGAGAACGCCAAGCGCATGCTGTTTACCGGTGATCTAATCTCCGGTGTAGAAGCCGCTGAGATGGGGTTGATTCAGGAGTCGGTACCTGAAGGTGAATTGGATGCGGCAGTGCAGGCGCTTTGCGATCGCATCAAGGGTGTTCCAAGAAATCAGTTGATGATGAGCAAAATGGTTGTCAACCAGGCCTACGAGGCGATGGGGCTGGCAAACACTCAACGCTTCGCTAACTTCTTTGACGGCATCGCCCGTCATTCCCCCGAGGGCCTGTGGTTTCGTGAACGCGCCGTGGATGTGGGTTTCAAACAGGCCGTGGCGGAACGAGACTCAGGAGACAACATTGCTGAGGGCGCGAGCAAAAATCTTGGGCCTGCCCGGCCCACTGAATAGCCGGGCCTGCCTGTTGAATCATGTTCCCATGGGCATCTCGCTGTGTTCACCGTTTTCCCAGCTTTTACGTAACTCAAACTTCTGGATTTTTCCCGACCCCGTAAGTGGGTAGGCTTCCACTTCAAACCAGTGTCTTGGCGTCTTCTGCGGCGATAGATGCTCTCTCAGGTAGGCAAAAAGTACGTCTCTGGATAGGCTCTCACTGGGTGCAGGACGGAGGAATACTCCAATCTCCTCGCCCAGTCGCTCGCTGGGTAGGCCTACCACGGCGACCTCTCCCACGCTCGGATGTTGGAATAGCAACTCTTCGATTTCTCGCGGGTAAATGTTCTCCCCGCCGCGAATGATCATGTCCTTGAGCCGGCCCTCGATCTTGCAATAGCCGCGTTCGTCCATGGAGCAGAGATCTCCTGTGTGAAGCCAGCCGTCGGCATCGATTGTTTTGGCCGTTGCTTCGGGGTTTTCAAAGTACTCATGCATGACGTGGTATCCACGCGTGCAGAACTCGCCCAAGGTCCCAATGGGTTGGGTGACTCCGGTTTCAGTATCTATGATTTTTATCTCTACTCCCGGCATGGCCTGTCCAAGGGTGTAAGCCTTGTCTTCAATGCTGTCGTCTGCGTGAGTCATGCACGCAACCGGCGAGCACTCGGTTTGCCCAAAGACGATCGTAAAGGGTGCGCCCACTGCCTCCTCGAGTCGTTTTACAAGGTCTGCGGGAACCGTGGAGCCTCCAGAGCACAGCGCCTTCACCGCGGACAAATCTCGTTCTGCGAAGCTTGGATGCTCAATCATCGCAATGAGCATAGTGGGAACGCCGAGCATCGCTGCCGCGCGGTACTCCTCCATGAGTTCCAGAACTAAACCCGGCTCGAATGCCTCGACCAACACCAGCGCAGAGCGTTTGGACAAAGCACCCAGCACGGCGAGAACGCAGCCCGCAGTATGAAAGAGAGGCATGATGCCCATGTAAGTCTTACCGTGTTGCGCCCCCATGATACTCAGCGTGTGGGAACCGTTGTTCACCAGTCCTCGGTGGTGAAGGAGGGCGCCCTTGGGAAAGCCCGTCGTACCCGAGGTGTACTGGATCATGCAGGCGTCGTCGGGGGCAACAGCCGGAAGGTCTTTCTCACCCGCCGTATTCAGGAACTCCTGCCACTCGGTGAACAGCACAATTTTTTTGAGTTCCGGACAATTGGCTCGTGCGGCGTCCAGGTGCTGAAGCATGGGGTTGCCCCGGAATTCGGGTAAGAGAAAGACGCCGGCGGCCCTAGATTGGCGCAGCACATAGGCGAGTTCCTCACTTTGATAGGACGGGTTTACTGTTACAAGAACGAGGCCGGCCAGTGCGCAGCCATATTCCATCATGATCCATTGAGGAATATTAGGCGCCCACACTGCTACGCGATCACCCGGTTCGAAGGCTTCCAAGAGTGCTCGGGCGGTACGCTCAGACTCATCTAGCAAACCGGCGTAGGTCCATTCTTTGCGAGTCTCGGCTTCGGGTGTGCCAGCGACTAGGGCAATCTGCTCCGGGCATTCGCGTGCTGCCTCGCGCAATGCGTCGCCAATAGTCAGGTCCCGAACGGCGGGAGAGTCGGGTCCAATGGAGTAAGATTCGCTTAGCATTGCTTGATCCCCTTAATCGGTTATTTTTATGTCCGAGTTGTCAGCCTGGTTATACGGTGATTTCTTATTGATCCTCATCTACCAGTTCTTGAATCTTTGGCGCGTGTTTGGCGGCCCATCCATGGCGATTGTGTTTTATGGCGTCGCGCAAAGTGGTCATGAATGCGGCGGTGGACATTCCGACCATCAGGACGCCGTTAATGGCCTGAATTGGACCCAAAAGCTTCCGTTTATCGCTCATTACAATATCGCCATAACCCAGGGTCGAAAAATTTACTGCTGAGTGATAGAAGGCTGTGCGGTACTCGGAGAATTCTCCAAGAAATTGAAACAAAATCGCCCAAATCGCGACTTGCCCTAAATTGCCGAACATCAGTAAAAACATGACTCCAGACAAAATTGACATGGTCCCAAAGAATGTCGCCTCATCAAGGGCTGACTGCCGATGCGCGTAGTAGAGGAGGGCGCGAGTGAGAAGGGCTATTTGTAGCGCCAAACACACCGCCATGGTGGCTACACCGAGAACTAAATTGGTGAACATTGAAGGGACTCACAAAGAAGACATGCGCCAGCATAGAAAAACGTGAGGCACTTGCCCAGCCCTACTTTTACAGCACAGGCCAATCTAGCTGAGGAAACCTAGGGGTCCGCTGGTCCCATTGACGGTGAAGAATCGATCTGCGTTTGGCAGCACGGTGCCAAGATCACTACCGCTAACACCAAACCATAGCGCCAACTCGGCGAAGTATTCATCTACGGATGTGGTGGGGGCATAAATGCCGCGTCCTACATCCAGCGGATTGTCAGTATAAATTTCGGGATAGCGGCCATAGAATTGTCCGCCGTTAACGGCGCCACCCATAACAAGATGATGACCTCCCCAGCCGTGATCCGACCCTTTGCCATTTGATGTTAGCGTGCGTCCGAAGTCGGAGCTTGTAAATGTGGTGACTTGTTCAGCCATTCCCATAGCATTCATGGCGGTTTGAAATTCAAGAAGCCCCGCGTCGATGCTGGGGAGCATCATCGCTTGATTTTCAATGACATCATCGTGGTGGTCCCAGCCGCCTACGGTGATAAAGAAGGTTTGACGGCTCGCACCCAGAGAGTCTCTAGCAGCGATAACACGAGCTATTTGTCGAAGAGCTGCGGAGAACGGTGTGTTCGAAAAACTTGTTGGTGGCTCGCCTGCTAATGCCAGCGCCTCGACGAACGTCACCTGAGACTCGATGGACGATGCCAGTCGTTTACTGTATTCCCGGCGAAAGATTTTCTCCTGTGCGGCCGCTAGGAGGCTGTCTATGGCAGCGCGAGTGAACTCGCCTCCCTCGTCTGAGTCGTTATAGCCGTCGAGTGCTGGAGCGCCATCGCCTGTCGAGGATATTGCGTAAGGGGTGCTTAAGTGACCGCTTTGGAAGACGTTGTTGCCCGCGAGGGATACGTTCATTGAGATTCCATTGGCGGGGTTACCACCCTCCAATATGTCAGCTATGCGTCCGCCCCAGCCCTGAGCAACACGTTCGTCAGATACAGCGGTCTGCCACTGCTGTATCTGATCCGAATGTGAGAAGAGCCCTAACGGCAACGCTGTGCTTCCCGACGCCAAAGCTGCGCTGTCCATGGGGGCCAGAAGTGTTCCTACGTTGGCAATAGTTGCTGCTTGCCCATTTGCAAAAAGTGACTGCACACCAGGCATGCCAGGATGAAGCCCAAAGCTTCGCCCTTCGCCGTCAGTCCCGGGCAATGCAAGGAGCGACTCACGTGGTAGGGCTAAGTCGCTACGGATATCTGCATAGCTATCATAGAGTTCAGCGTCCCTGGGCACGAGCATGTTGTAGGAGTCGTTGCCTCCCGCAAGAAGAATACACACAAGCGCTTTGTAATCACCCGTGCTCTGAGCGCTCGCCTGCCGAGCCAGACCCAGTTGCAATAGGCTGGAGCCGAGGGTTGCGGTTGCTACGCCGAGAGAGCAACTGTGCTTAAGAAAACCTCGACGATTCAGCCTTGTGCGATTGTTAGGGCGCATTACGATCCCTCTCCGTTCATCACTAGATCTCCACTGGCTTAGATTTCCACGGCATAGTCGGGAGAAATCAGTACAAGATAAGCGCCAATACGAACCCTGAGTTCGGGTTCTTCCACGAGCTCTATCAGATCGCGGACAGCGTTGAGGGTGTCAGCACTCAATGTGCCGTAAGTGAAAACCGTATCCAACTGCGTTGTCAGCGCGTCTACATCGTCCGCCAGTGGCAAAAAATCATCTAGGGTGAGTCCAGCCTTGAAAAATGGAGGGTCGCTGAGGTCGTTTACCAGATCCGCAACCACGGCGTAGCGCATGAGGTTTGATACTTCGACAATGCTATTGCTGTTGGTGATTTGTAGTTCCGGGGATACAAGTCCTTGCTCGGCCAGTTCTCCGATGGGCTGATGACTAGGTGAGTAGAAGTTAAAGACACTAGGCGCAGAGAGTGGATGTTGTTGAACGAGTTGCTGCACAAAGAAACCGAGATTCGCGTAAAAACCGTCTGGTGAAGAAACCCCAAGCTGTCGGAGCATGGCGGTGTAGCGGAGCAGGGGTTCTCGCACCTTGCCAAAGGAACTCTCAGGATTCGGCTCCGCCATTGCCTCGGGATCAAAAAGAATAGCCCGAAGAATGGCGCGCATATCGCCACGCTCTCCACTGCCGTTGTCGTCAAAAGCTGCGCTTACTCTGGCGACGTATTCTGGCGACGGGTTGCTCGTAACAAGCCTTTGTATAAGTTGCTTCCCAAGAAACGGCGCGATATTGGGATGCATAAAGAGGTTGTCGATGGCCGCCTCTATGTCCGTTAGTCCGTCCTGACCCGCTGGTACCGTGAGGCCTCTTAGCAGTACTTTTTCTCCGGGTTCGTGGAATGCGTCAAACATACGCATGGGCTCGGTAAAATTGTAACGATCGGAGCCGAAGCGATTGTTGTCACCGCCCCAGGAAAGGCCAGTGAAGATTTTCGCGAATTCTCGTATGTCGTCATTATCGTAGCTTGGGACGGGCTGACCGTCAGAACCTATTTGCTCACTGCCATCCGCGTTTAACTCAAAGAGGCCTATAGAAAAAAGCTGCATGGCTTCTCTTGCGTAGTTCTCGTCAGGGAAAGTGCCATTTTCCGGATCGCTACGAGCGTTGTTGACGTGGCTGAGGTAAAGCCCCATTGCTGGGTGCAGGGTGACGTCCCTTAGCAAATCTCGAACATTGCCAAAGGCGTGGCTGAGCAGCATGTCGTAATAGTTGCTTGTGCCAAAGGGGCTTAGAAACAGCGCGTTGACCTCATCAGAAATAACGAATATCTGACTAAGCGAGTAGGCGATCCGTTGGCGTAACTGGTCTTCAGCGGTGATGGTGGTGTGCCACCACGCCATGCGGCCATAAACCGCTGCCAGATTATCGTTGTCCTGGCTTTGCCTTAGCGCATCAAATTCGCCTGCTGCTTCCCTTGCAAGCAGAATTTCCACCTCAGCATCGTGAGAACTTAAGGGGAGTTCAAATTGCTCCTCGATCCACTCTTCCTGGCCTACGCTCTCAATACGTTCAATAGTTTCTAAGTCCGCACCAAAAGTGGCGCGGGAAGCGAGTCGAGATGCCCCCATGATGCCTCGTAACTCGGGCGGGAAGTCCTGCGTGGGTGGGACTTCGTTTTCAGGAGTGTCGTCCGAATCAGTGGTGGGCGGGGGGGGCGGAGCCGCGACTGGTGTAGTGACAGGAGTTGCAGCACTGTCGCCGCCGGACCCGCCACCACAGGCTGAGATACCCAGAAGAAGCATGAACAAGCAGCTCCCTCTGAATAACGCCCTGACAGGGCTCATTACTGCGGTCCCTCTAGCCAGTCGTCTTCGTCGTCAAAGGGCCGTTCCTCTTCCTGCGACTGCGAGTCCGGATTCAGTGACGCCATACAGGCGTCAATGGCGGGTTGGGCTGCGCGATAGCTGACGGCGAGTTTTGCTTTGACAGCCAATCGTGCAGAAAGGCCGATGTCGTCGCTGTACAGAAGCTGGGAGCTAAGCTCCCGGGTGGATTTACTCATGGGAACAGCGCAGGCGTGCAGTGGGAGCACGGCATTCAACTGATCTAGCATCGTATCTGCGTACATGAAGATCTCCCGCGTGTCGTCAAAGTACATGTAGTCCACCTTGCCATCGATCTCGAGGTCTGAGATGCATAAAACGTAGATGAAGAACGACTCGCAGTGCTCCTTGCCCGGTGGACGCATATCATTCGGCGTGCTCGCGCAGCCCGCGAGCCAGATGACAAAGGAAAGAACTGTGAGGAAACGACGCAAGATAGGGAGCTGCCTGCAAACCTATAGTTGGCGGAAGGGAAGAGTCTGACTTCCAACATGATAGTGGGTTGTGGCATGAGTTTCCTAATTGCTAAATCGTTGTTATTGAGATCCTCTACGCACAACATGCGCTAAGCTGTCGCGACAAATTTGATTTTTTAGGTGCGAAATGACTGCAGATACTTCTACAGCCCTGACACTAGTCTGCGGTAACCGAAATTACTCTTCCTGGTCATTGCGAGCATGGCTGTGCACGCGCAAAGCTGGTTTGGATCCGGAGGTGGTGGTCCTGCCCATGGATACACCAGAATTTGAAGCGCGTATCGCGCAGTATTCACCGACGCGACGCGTCCCCGTGCTTTGGATCGGCGATGAGTGGGTATGGGATTCTTTGGCGATAGCGGAGACCGTCAACGAACGCTACGCTGATGCACAGCTGTGGCCCGCCGACGAGGGTTTACGTGCGTTTGGACGCGCCATGGCGGCCGAGATGCATAGCGGCTTTGGCGCCTTGCGCCATGCGCTGCCAATGAACTGTCGAGCGAAGCAGCGCAGCGTCGTTCTCTCAGCGGATGTTCGTAATGACATTGATAGACTCTGTGAGCTTTGGCTTCAGGCCAAATCGAAAAGCGGGAGCGATACTTGGCTCCTTGGCGACTTTAGTATTGTGGATGCTATGTTTGCGCCGGTGGTTGTACGTTTTAGCGCCTACGCGCTTGAGCTTCCCGAACATGCTAAGCAATACCTCGCCCATTGGCTTGCTGACGCTGATTTACAGAGTTGGATCGGCCTTGCCGAAGAGGAGCCTTGGGTTATCCAACATGAAGAGGTTGGCAATGGAGCGTCACTACAGTAATTGTTCCATAGATAATAAATACGCACTGATTTTGGAGATTACACATGCAGCTTAGAAACACTCTCAAAGCCGCTTTTTGCAACACCTTCCTCAACACTATCCGCAGCACTATTTTTGGCGCTTTTTGCGCTGTCATATCGCTAGCTAGCGTTGCAGCGCCGGACCAGGTTTTCTTTGGTGGCCCAATCATCACCATGGACGCGGGTGGCAGCGTTGTGGAGGCTTTGGCCGTGGAGGGTGGACGGATTGTCGCAGTGGGCGACAGCGCAACCGTGCTAGCGCTTGCCGACGAAGATACTCAGCGTATTAACCTTGATGGTGCGCCTTTGCTTCCGGGTTTTGTGGACTCCCACAGCCATGCAAATTTTATCGGGCTCCAGGCGATGAGCGGTAACATCTTGCCGCCACCGGATGGGGGTGGTGCAAGCGTTGCAGATATCCAGCGCATACTCCGCGATTACATGAAGTCTGAGCCCGCTTTAGAGCGCGAACTGGGTTGGGTGATTGGCTTTGGCTACGACGACTCCCAGCTTGCTGAACAACGTCACCCCACGCGGCAGGAGATGGATGCAGTCTCCAGCGAAGTACCGATTCTTCTAATTCACCAGTCGGGACATTTGGGGGTCGCTAACAGCCTTGGTCTGAAATTAGCGGGTGTTGGGCCCGATACACCGGATCCTGATGGCGGTGCGTTCCGTCGAGAGAGTGACGGCAAGCAACCTAACGGCGTCGCCGAAGAGTATGCGTTTTTTCGTTTGATTTTTGCAGCTATGGCGGCGAGTAGTGAGGATCTACAGGACAGAATGTCGCTTGCCGGTGCTGCCGCCATGGCCAGCTATGGCTATACCACTGCCCAGGAAGGACGAGCTAACCCTGAGGGGATGGCGTCACTTCAGCGTGTAGCGGACCGACGCGAACTGAAGATCGATCTTGTGTCCTATCCGGATATGCTTATGGTGGAAGATGTATCTACCTCTCGATCTTATGAAAATCGATACCGAGTGGGTGGTGTGAAACTCACTATCGATGGCTCGCCACAAGGGAAGACGGCCTGGTTAAGTCACGCCTATCATGTTCCTCCAGAAGGCCAGGAAGAGGACTATGTTGGTTACCCGGCGATCGACGTGGACACAGTTAATAGTAACGTTATGCGTGCCTTCGAAAACGAGTGGCAAATCCTGGTGCATTCTAACGGTGACGCGGCGACTGATGCCTTGCTCAGCGCCGTGCGTATGGCACGGGAAAAGTATCCGGATGCAGAGATTCGGCCTGTACTGATTCATGGGCAGGTGCTGCGAAAAGAGCAGGTAGCCGGTTTGGATGAGTTGGGTATTTTTCCGTCGCTTTTCCCCATGCATACTTATTATTGGGGAGATTGGCACCGCGATTCGGTACTGGGTCCTGAGCGTGCGCAGAACATTTCTCCCACGGGCTGGCTGCTCGAGCGTGGGATGATGTTTGGGTCTCATCACGATGCACCGGTGGCGATGCCAGACTCGATGCGGGTACTCTCAGCGACAGTCACCCGCACCACACGTAGCGGAGAAGTGCTGGGCCCGCAGCATCGCGTCGATGTGATGACCGGCTTGCGTGCGCTGACTATTTGGCCTGCCTGGCAGCACTTTGAAGAGGACAGCAAAGGTAGCCTCGAAGTCGGGAAGCTAGCGGACTTGGTGGTCTTATCTGAAAACCCTCTAACTGTTAGTACGAGCCGTCTTGCGGACCTGAAGGTCTTAAAGACATATAAAGAAGGGCAGGTGGTTTATCAGCGAGATGAGTAAGGCTTTGCAGTTATACGCGCTACTTCTTGTGAGAGACGTTTTATGAGTGGCGTTCAGCTATGTCGCTAGCAGCAAAGAGCTTCGAAGAAGCAGTTTATGAGCCGTTCACCCGCTCCTCTCCTGAGGAGGATATTGCAATTCTCCAGGAACGATTTTCCCGAGATGGGTACCTTTACTTGCCGGGTGCTCTACGTGCTTCCGTTGCCCCGGTCCTTAGTGACATGTTATCGGTACTTTCACCCCACATTCATTGGAATAAGAGTATTGGTACGCCAGTGCTTGCAGGGGAGCCGTTTTTTGAAAGCGATCCTCTATGGGATGCGTTGTACCCGGAAATTCAAGCTCTGGAGTCTCTACACAGGCTGTTCCATAGCCCGAAGGTGCAGCAGCTTATGACTTTGGTCGCCGGGGAAGAGACCTTCGTTTACCCGATGAAGATGGCGCGGATCGCCGCGCCGAGAAAGCTGGGTTATGAGACACCGCCCCATCAGGACGCTTTTTCTCACCACGCCGGCCCAAGCATGGCCGGTATCTGGATTGCGTTGCATGACGCGGATACGGACATGGGGCGTCTGACGATTTTACCCGGCTCGCATGTGCATGGCGTTCGGAAGGTGTTTGAAGCGCAGGGCGTGGGAGGGGTGCAGTGCGAAATATATCCCGAGGAAACCTTGTGGCACGTCTCGGATGTCACCGCGGGGGATGTGATTATTTTTCATTCTCAAACAGTACACAGAGCCCAGCCCAACGTTGATGCACAACGCGTTCGTTTGAGTGTGGACACTCGATTTTGCGATCACGGCGCGCCGGTGTTTTCTACCAACCTGGAGCCTCATCACGGTTGGCGAATTCCCCGGCTTGATTGGGATTACGTGTATCGAGACTGGCAGCACCGCGACCTGTGTTACTACTGGCGCGACTATCCGGCCTTGTTCTAGCTGCGCCTGCTATCCTAAATGCTACGCGGGTGTACCTAAGCCACGAGGTCTCGGGCTGAGACAAAGGCCGCGATAGCTCGATCCAGATCTTCCTTTGTGAGTGCTGCGGACATTTGCGTTCGAATTCGTGCTTGGCCCTTGGGCACCACCGGGAAGGAAAACGCCACAACGTGGACTCCCTGAGCTCGTATATGTTCCGCCATCTTTGCTGCTTTGCTCGCATCGTGAAGCATGACCGGAATGATGGGGTGATCTCCCGGGAGCAATTCAAAACCCTCGGCTTCTAGGGCTTGCCTAAAGTATGCCGAGTTCTCTTTGAGTGCTCTACGCAGCTCAGGCTGAGTATCAACGAGTTCCAGGGCGCGAAGGGCCCCAGTGACTACCGGCGGTGCAACCGTGTTGGAAAACAGATAGGGCCGCGAGCGTTGGCGAAGTAGTTGGACAATTTCCGATCGCGCCGCGGTAAAGCCACCGCTTGCTCCGCCCAGCGCTTTTCCGAGGGTTCCCGTAATGATGTCCACGCGATCCATGCATTGGTGATATTCGTGAGTACCCCGTCCATTAGCTCCAAGGAAGCCCGTCGCGTGGCAGTCGTCAAAGTGCACAAGTGCTTCATACTGCTCCGCAAGATCACAGATGCGATCCAGATGGGCAATACTCCCGTCCATAGAGAACACGCCGTCGGTAGTAATGAGTTTGAACCGGGCTCCCGCGGTGTTGGCTGCTTGCAGTTGTGCCTCCAGCTCCGCCATATCGTTATTGGCATAGCGGTAACGTTGCGCTTTACACAGGCGCACGCCGTCAATGATGCTTGCATGATTGAGGGCGTCGGAGATGACGGCGTCCTCAGGGCCTAAAAGGGTTTCGAATAGACCGCCGTTGGCGTCGAAGCCGGATGGGTAGAGAATGCAATCTTCAAGGCCTAGAAATCTTGCGAGGGCCGTTTCCAGATCTTTGTGCACGCGCTGGGTGCCGCAGATAAAGCGTACGGAGGCCATACCGTAACCCCATTCCTCAAGGCCCTTCGCCGCGGCGGCTTTCACTTCGGGATGCTCCGCTAATCCGAGGTAGTTATTGGCGCAGAGGTTAAGTACATTCTCCCTGCCTTCAATAGCAACATGGGCGCCCTGAGCGCTGGTGAACTCGATTTCTTCCTTATAGAGACCCGCGTCGCGAATCTCTTGCAGTTCCGTGCGAAGGTGCTCTTTAAAGTTGCCGTACATAGACTACTTCCTTGGCTGTTTATCTGCCGCTTGTTGGTGCATTAATCCCAATTGAGAACAACTTTACTCGCGCTGCCATCGTTCATCGCCTTAAAGCCTGCGTCAAAATCCGAGTAAGGCATACGATGAGTAATGACGCCGCTGATATCCAGGCCGGTCTGAATCATTACGGACATTTTGTACCAGGTCTCGTACATTTCCCGGCCATAGATGCCTTTCAGCGTCAGCATGTTAAAAATCACCCGACTCCAGTCAATCGCGGTGTTTTCCGCGGGGATGCCAAGCATGGCTATCTTGCCTCCGTGACATAGGTGAGCGATCTGATCATTGAGTGCCTGAGGATTGCCGGACATCTCCAGTCCTACATCAAAGCCCTCTCGCATTCCCAGTTCCAGTTGCACATCCGCGAGAGATTCTTTTGCCACGTTTACCGTTCGCGTAGCACCCAGGTTTGCGGCAAGCGCGAGACGCTCATCGATGACGTCGGTAATGACAACGTGTCGTGCACCTGCATGACGACAGACTGCGGCGGCCATGGAGCCAATAGGCCCTGCGCCGGTAATCAACACGTCTTCACCAAGAAGGTCGAATTGCAGCGCGGTGTGCACCGCGTTGCCCAGAGGATCAAAAAGGGCAGCAACATCCAGGTCGATACCGGGGGCGTGCTCCCACACATTGGACATGGGAAGGCTGAGGTACTCCGCAAATGCGCCGGGGCGGTCGACACCGATGCCGCTGTTGTCGTTACACAGGTGACGACGGCCCGCCATGCAGTTACGGCAGCGACCGCAGACAACGTGACCTTCACCAGAAACAATTTGTCCTGCTTTGAAGTCGTTAACGTTGCTGCCGACGTCGACAATCTCTCCAACGAACTCGTGACCCACAACCATGGGAACAGGAATGGTACGTTTTGCCCAATCGTCCCAGTTATAGATGTGCATGTCAGTGCCACAGATCGCAGTACGACGTATTTTGATCAGCACATCATTGATACCCGGTTCCGGTTTGGGAACGTCCTCCAGCCAGAGGCCTTGAGTCGCCTCTCGTTTCACTAGCGCGCGCATGATTTTCCAGTATAAGGGAATAATTCCTTTATTTTGTACTTGATGGTGGTTTATCGCAAGCCTGAACTACACAATTTCGCAAAAAGCCGTCGGCTTGCGCCCTCTAGTGTCTCGACTGATCATAGGCGCATCGTTGTTTGGACTTCTTTTATGCGTCAAGTTGCCGTCCGATTGTTCAGGTGCCGCCCTCAGCTAATACGCTGGCACTTCCTCATGCCTATGTTGCTGGGTCTGCTGTTGATGGCTTGCACGGTCGGTGAAACGAGGTCCGCGCCATTTAACTTGGAGATTGCAACAAGCTATAAGGGACAGCTGCCTTGTGCGAGCTGCCCTGGCGTGTTGTGGCAGCTGGATCTGTGGCCGGACGGACGTTTCCATTTGCGCCAGGAGTATCTTGATCACAATGCGGTGGAGGGTAGGCTAGGGCAGTGGCGCTATGCGGCTGAGCAGGAACGTCTGGTTCTGCTGGCAGCAGGTCATGACGCGGTCTTCCTTTCGGTGGTTGGTTTTGATGAATTGCGTCTACTCGATCGTACCGGTGAGTCTATAGCGTCAGAGTTGAATTATGGGTTAACCCGACAGGCGGTGTTTGATGCCGGCGAGTTCGCGATCTCCCTGAAGGGAGAATTTCGTTACTTTGCAGATGCTGCAAATTTTAGAGACTGTGCAACGGGCTTTCGCTATCCGGTGATTATGGGCGAGAATTTCTTGGAGCTTGAACGCGGCTACCTTTCACAGAAGCTTGGAGCAGGGGAGCCATGGACTATTCGCATCGATGCCCAAATGCTGAATGAGCAGGCAATGGAGGGGGAAGGGCCCTCGCAGTCTGTTCTCATCGAGAGCTTCTCGGCAGAGGTAGAAAAAGCATGTTCTTACCGAGAGAAAGCCGCCCCCTGACTGGTGCTCGAAATCCCGCTAGCCGGCAAAGCCCTCACCGGAATCATCTTCACCGAAGCGAATCAAGCGACTATCGTCCACGGCGACGGTTCTGTGGATAACAATGGCCTGATAATCCGGGTTAGTCACCATCGCCAAAAATGCTCCTGCATTGGGGTAACGGGCAACGAATGCGATGTCCCAGTGTTTGTCTGTAGGCCCAGTGAGCATGCATTCTTGGTGTCCGCGCCACATGATCTCGCCGCCTAGCTCTCGGAAGATCGGGCCACTGTGTTCGCCGTAACGCCGATAGGCCTCGGCGCCACTGCAGGTTTCACCATCCGGGTACGTCGCCGTCTCATTGAGACGAATCAGATTGAGCATCATGATTGGCGTATCTCGTGGAAGCGCCTTGAAGGCATCAAATTGCTCTCGGGAGGGGTCTATATGTTTCATGCTTTATCTCCAGCCAGTGAAACTTCAAATCCATAGCGTGGGAAGTGTACGTTCAAGCGGCCAGCGCGGTCATCCTCCCGGGCTATGACAATGTGTTTGTCATCCGCCGCGACAAGCGAGCCGACAACCGCTTGAAACCCATAGTCCGTGGGCAAGACCTGTACTCTCGCGCCGGCGTCGGCGTCCAACAATGGATCTACGCTAGCGCCCTCAAGAGGCGCAGGCTCTGCGTCTCTGGCTATGTTGATTGCCTCATCGCTACTGATAGTGGTCGCGAGTTTACCGTCACTGAAGGCAGTCATTTTCTCTAACCACGCGTCAACAGCGGAGTAACCTTCGAAATAATGTCGAAGTACTTCCTGTCGGTGAACAAACCAGCATAGGTGCCAGGTGGAAAAATCAAGAATGCTTGGCGTATTGCCGCCAAGATAGGGCCTGCCTGCCAGGCTCTGCTCCATTGCACGCATGTGCTCTTTGAACACAGCTTCAGCCCGAGATAAAGGAACAGCAAGACCCGGACTACCGCTGGTAAATGCCGCACGGTCTTTTACAAATGCCTCTGCAGCTCCGGGATCCTGAAAACGTGGATTCGCCGCAATGGCCGCAGGCTGAAAAACCAAACCTACGCATACACGAAAAAACTCACTGTCAGTCCAGCGGGCAGCTGCGATCGTTTGCGCAAGCCCCGATCCTGCGAACAGTTCGGTTTGGGTGCTATGGGTGTCAATGATCTCAGCGATAAGAGCGGTATCGCAGTAGATATCAGCGCCCATCTGCATCACAGGTGTTCTGCGATATCCGCCGGTTAGCGCTGTGAGGTCAGGCTTGGGCATGATCGCGGGGATATCAACACTTCTGTACGGTAGCTCGGCATAACCTAGGATGGCGCGTACTTTTTCGGAGAATGGGGAGTCTGCATACTGATGTAGGATGAGCTCGCTCATGCGAAAGGTCCCTAGAAGAAAACATCACTGTCGCAGACCAATGTTTCTCCGTCTAGTGTTACTGGCCGTGTTCTCGTCGCGGTGCTAGCCTCTTGGCCTGTTATCCGCAAAAAATGAGCACGAGCGTGAGCAAAAAATCTCCAATGGACAATCCAAATACCCGACACCTGAGCACCCGGATCGTGCATGCGGGGCGCCCGGATCCCCGTGTGGTCACCAGCCCGGTGTTTCATGCCTCGACCGTGTTGTTTCAGGACTATGCAGAGTTTAAGGCTCGGGAGGCCGCGCCCCTGGATCGGGAGCACATGTACTACGGACGTATGGGGACGCCCACCACCCGTGCTCTGGAAGATGCAGTCTGTGAACTGGATGGTAGCGTCGGTGCGGTGCTCTCAACGTCGGGCACAGCCTCGATGGCCAGTATCCTCAACTGCTTTTTATCACCGGGCGATCATCTGCTTATGGTCGACAGTGTCTACGGGCCTACGCGCAAGTTCTGTGTGGGCAGCCTTGCGCGTCGGGGCGTCAGAACGACGTTTTATGACCCTTTGATGGGCGACGACTTGGAAGCACTGGTGGAAGACAGTACGCGGATGATTTTCATGGAGTCTCCAGGGTCTGCTACCTTTGAGATTCAGGATGTCCCCGCGCTCGTTGCCGTCGCAAAGAAATATGGTCTGCTCACGGCGATCGATAACACATGGGCAACTCCTCTGTTGTTTGATCCGCTGGATTTCGATGTGGATCTTTCTATGCAATCAGGCACCAAATATCTCAATGGGCATGCGGACTGCCTATTTGGCGTGACTACAACTCGCAGTCCCGAACTGTATACCCAGTTGCACCATCACACTCTGGCACACGGGATGCACCTGGCTCCCGATGACGCCAACCTCGCACTGCGGGGCATGCGCACACTGGCGATAAGATTAGCGGCTCATGATCGGGGAGCTCGGACCGTTGCCAAATGGCTAGAATCCCAGCCCCGGGTGACTCGGCTCCTCCATCCTGCGTGGGAGTCCTGCCCCGGACACAAAACCTTCGAACGGGATTTTCAGGGGGCTAACGGGCTCTTTGGCACGATCGTGCGCCGAGAAAATGAGGCGGCGCTTGCCGCTTTTGTCGATGCTCTAGAGTTGTTCGGCGTGGGCTTTTCCTGGGGCGGTTTTGAGAGCCTCTGCCTGCCAATGCAGGCTACGCGTAATCTACCGAGTCTGACATTGGCCGACGACGAGGTCTTGATTCGTTTGCACATTGGACTTGAACACCCGGACGATCTTATTGCGGATTTGGAAAAGGGCTTTGCTGCAATGGACAGGCTTAACCGGTAAGCCTAGCCAGCTCGGTTTGCGAAAGCCAGGAAGTCTTCGCGAAGAGCCTTTGCTGCGACCTTAATAATCTCTTCACCCGCAGCGACTGTGGCTTGGGTTGGGTCCGAGCCTATGCGACCGTCGGCAAAGCGTCGACGATAGTCGTCGGCATCGGTGAAACCACCGCTGGGAGCCACCTTCGGAGTGAGCTCTATATTGCGAACCTGTTCTGGGTGCGCTGCATAAGTTACCGCAACTTCCGACGCCGTGGCGTGAGAGCCTTCATGTTTAGGATGCAAGTGCCTGCAAGTGTTCATAACACCTGGTAGATCCCACCAGTTGCGCTGCTTCATCGTGAGTGCGGGTATGCTGGAGTCTGCGCCTGCAAAACTGCGCTCGGCATAGACTTCAGAAAATGCTGCGGCGATCGTCGCAATGTTGCCCCCATGGCCATTAATCCAATATATGCGCTCGAAGCCGTGGCGCCGCAGCGATGCGCTCCAGTCGACGATGGCTGCGATCATAGTGCTAGGCCGAAGGGTCATACTTCCCGGGAATCCCAGATGGTGTTGGGCACAGCCAACACTGAAGGTCGGTCCCACTAGTATGTCAGGGTCGTCCGAGGCGGCTGCCTCTGCGATCACCGTAGGGCAAATGGCATCGGTGCCTATGAGTCCGGTGGGGCCGTGTTGCTCCATAGATCCGATGGGCAAGATGATGCTGCGGCTGCGCTCAAGATAGGCTTCCACGTCGCACCAGGTCGAGAGTGCCATGAGCATGTTCGGCTCCTTAATTTAGTGAAGGGGCAAAGCACTGACGTGCTACTTCGCCATTACTTGTTCTGTTGAAGCGTTTGGCCTATCTGTTTGAAGCAATCAGCTCTTCGTAAACCGCCAAAGTGTCTGTAGCCATTATATCCAGAAGAAACTGATCATTGCGGCGCGGAGGCGCGACCTGGCCTGCAAGGATAGCTGTTATCTGCTCTGCCGCTGCTGCCGTATCACGAACGGCTACTGCTCCCCGGGGATACAGGGCTGCCAGTATCTCTGCGACGCCGCCATGAGCGTAGCCCACGACGGGACGCCCTTCGCTGAGAGGTTCGAGAACGGTTCGTCCAAAGGATTCGGGTTGCGTGGAGAGTGACAATACGATGTCCGAAACTGCATAAATATCTCGAAGATCACCGCGATGCCCTGCGAAGCTAATGTGTGTGGCCAATCCTCGCTTTTCCACTGCTGCGTAGAGTTCCCGGGCATAGGCAATACGTTTTGGGTCTTCTCCACCTACGATTAGGCCGTGCACCGGCAGCCCTTCGTCGCGAAGCCGCGCAATCACATCCATGAAATCATGATGGCCCTTAAGACGGGTGAGACGGCCAGCCATGGTAATCACCCGCTGATCCAGTAGCTGTGGAAACTCGCGATACCAGTCTGACAGCCACTTTTCGGTGGCCTGGTGTCCTCTTGGAAACTCCAGAGGATTAATGCCGCGATAAATCAGCCGGAGTTTCTCCGGGGCGCAACTCGGATAGTTCTCCAGTACGTAGTCTCTGATGGATTCAGAGACCACAATCACCCGTTCACCGCAGGTTACAATCTCGCTGTACCGACTGACCGAGTGCATGCCATGCACCGTGGTGACCAAGCGGGGGCGGGACGCTGGATCCATACCGCGCCATGCTAACCAGCAAACCCATCCGGGCATCCGTGATCGAAGATGGAGAACGTCAAACTGCTGGGACGCAAGCCAACGACGCAGAGGACGAACATGGCGAAGCGTAAGTGGCGATTTTTTCCCCAGGGCCCATTGAATATGTTTAGAGCCTTGTTTTTCAAGCCGGGTTACGAGACGGCCGCCACCAGAGAGCACGCTGGATTCGTGGCCCGCTTGGACAAGCGCTTTGGCAATATCCAAGGTGCCCCGTTCTACACCCCCGGTGTCTAAAGCGGGGAGAACCTGCAATACCTTCATGCTTGCAACTGCTGCTGGTGAAGTTGGGCGTAAAGGCCCTGTTTGGCGAGTAACTCTTTGTGCGAGCCTAGTTCAACGACGCTGCCCTGATCCATCACCGCGATGCGATCAACCTGCTCTACGGTAGAAAGTCTGTGGGCAATGATAATGGCTGTTCGCCCGGTGAGGATACGCTGCAAAGCTTGTTGAATCAGTCCTTCACTCTCCGCATCCTGAGCTGAGGTAGCTTCGTCCAGAATCAAGATGGGCGCGTTTTTCAAAAACGCCCGTGCCAGTGCCAGACGCTGGCGCTGACCTCCGGAAAAATCGTCGCCTTCTTCTCGAAGTACTGTGTCCAGCCCCGCCGGGAGGCGGCTCACAAAGTCCAAAGCGTTAGCTTGAGAAAGTGCTTCGGTAATGGCCTCGTCACTGGCCCCCTCCAGATCGCCATAGGCAATGTTTTCACGCACACTCGCCGCAAATAAGGTTGTGTGTTGACTGACGAAGGCTATCTGGCGCCTAAGCTCGGAAAGGCGGAGCGATTCCATGGGTACCCCGTCCAGAAACAGTGAATCTGCAGGTGGGGGGTATTGTGCGGCGAGCAGATTAACCAAGGTGGTTTTACCAGATCCGGAGCGCCCTACAAGAGCCAGTGTTTCGCCAGACGTAATGTCTAGAGAAATACCATGAAGAGTGTCTTCCGCCGTACCCGGATAACGAAAATGCAGATCACATAGAGTGTAAGCACCTTGGGAAGGCTCGTTCAGGGGTCTTCCCGACGTGCTTTCCGTACTCTGATCGAGGACCTCGAACACGCTCTCAGCGGCTGCAATGCCGCGCTGGATTCGTGCGTTAACCTGGGTGAGCTGGCGTAGAGGTTTTGCTACGAGGCTAGCAGCGGTTATGTAGGCAAGAAACTGACCAGAATCCATGCTTCCACGTAGCGCGGGATCTAAACCAAACCAGAAGAGGCCGGCAAGCGCAGTGTAGGTTAACCACTGGATAATCGGTGTGCTGATCTCGTTCACTCTCGCCAGCTTCAGATCCTGACTCAGTGCATAGCGACTGCGTTCTTCAAAGCGCGCATTCTCAGAGGCTGTGCCACCGTAACCACGAACCACCGGAAAGCCTCGTATAGCTTCGGCAGCAACACGGGTAATGCCACCCATGGAGTCCTGTATCCGACGGCTGTACTTTTTAAATTGAGAAGAGGCGAGGCTGATGATGCCGCCGATGATTGGGGCCAGTACGACGAACAGCAGTGAAAGCTTCCAATTGAGATAAAAGATGTAGCTTAATAATGCGATTACCGTGAGTCCTTCGCGGACGATCACTTTGATGGCAGTCGATGCCGCAGCGGCGACTTGCTCAATATTGAAAGTAATCAGAGAAATAAGCTCAGCGGAATTGCGCTGGGCCAGATAGGCCGCCGGCAAATTGTTGATGTGAGCGAAGACATCCAGACGTAGCTGATTAACCACATGCCGTGCCACATAGGTAATGTAGTAGCTACCCAGGTATGAGCCGATGCCTCGCACTGAAACTATCGCAACGAGTGCCAGCGGCAGAAACAGGTGCACGTTCTCTGCTTGGTTTAGTCCAAATCGCTTCTCCCAGTTGCTAAGCGTGCTGGAGCTCAGAATGCCCGTGTTGCCTAGAGGGCTACCGTCAAAAGCGGCGGGCAGATACTGCATTAACCCGGCAAAAGCGGACTGGGTCGCCGCGTACAGTACGAAGCCAAACATACTGACCAAAAATGCTGGCCAGTGCGGGCGTACGTACCGAAGCAAGCGCCCATAGGTTTGCAAGCCCCCGGAGGTTTGCAAGGCATTATCCTGTGTCGGCATGTCAGTCTGTTGAGCGTCTTTATTCAAGTGTCTTAACTAGGCGAAGCGTGATGACATTGTACGGGATGCTTGGGAGTCGGGCATCCGCTGACCCAGACTTTGCTAGACTCGCCGTATCGTCTTTTGAGGAACCACCATGCTCCGATTTATCCAAGCAAGCTCACTCGTCGCAATGTGCGCCATCGCACCCCAGCTTATGGCCTTTGACGAGCTCGCTTACTACAAGTACCTGCATGAAAACCCCGAGCTTTCTTTCCAGGAAGAGCAAACAGCCGCAACGCTGGCTAAAACGCTGGGAGATGCAGGTTTTACCGTGACCAGTGGTGTCGGAGGACATGGATTGGTTGCCATGATGCAGAACGGGGAGGGGCCTACCCTTATGGTCCGCGCCGACATGGATGGACTGCCTGTTGAAGAGGATACGGGGCTCCCCTACGCCAGCACCGTACGTGCAAAAGAGATGAATGGTCAGGACGTCTCCGTTATGCATGCCTGCGGCCACGACGTGCATATGACCGTGGTGACAGCAGCTGCACTGGAACTGGTGAATAGAAGAGATGAGTGGCAGGGAACACTCATGGTGATTATGCAGCCGGCAGAAGAGCGAGGTGCAGGCGCTCGAGACATGCTTGCGGACGGCCTTTTTGAGCGATTCCCTCAGCCGGACTACAACCTGTCGGTGCACACAATTGCGACCCTACCCGCGGGTAAAATCGGATACATTTCTGGCTGGATGATGGCCAATGTGGATAGCGTGGATATCACGCTCCATGGAGTAGGTGGCCATGGAGCCTATCCCCACACGGCAAAGGACCCTGTGGTTCTCGCTGCCGCAGTGATTATGGACTTGCAAACGTTGGTATCACGATCCATTCATCCAGCGGAGCCCGGGGTGGTCACTGTGGGCTCGATCCATGCTGGCACCAAGCACAATATTATCTCCGATAAAGCGACGCTCCAGTTAACCGTGCGTTCTTACTCAGATGAGGTGCGAGAGACGCTTCTGTCGGGGATAGAGCGCATAACCGTAAACCAGGCAGAAGCCTTGGGTTTTCCCGAAGACCAACTGCCAGAAGTTAAGGTCCTAAACGAATACACTCCGGCGCTTTGGAATAACCCGGAATTGGTTGCTCGGGGTGTTGCTGCAATGCGCGCGGAGTTGGGCGACGATGCGTTGGCTGAGATCCCCAAAGAAATGGGGGGCGAGGATTTCTCCCGCTATGGACGTACCGACGCGAAAATACCCTCTTTCATGATTCGCGTAGGCACTGTGCCCGAGTCACTGTGGGAGGCGGCAGGTCGCGGTGAGGCTCGCCTGCCTTCGTTACACTCTGCGTTCTTTGCACCGGATCCGGTTCCTACTTTGGAAACAGGTCGTCGGGCCATCACCGCGATGGCCTTGGACTTATTGGCGAAACCCTGATGCCTTGAATTTGCGCGGCGCCGGGCCTTAGGCAGTCGCTGGTTTTTGCGGTTCCTGAGGCAGTGGCTTGTTGTTCTTTCGTGCGGCCCAGCGGGTTCTTAAAGCTGTAGGTAGTGCCAGCAAAGCCGGTGTCGCTATCAGCGTCAGTACTGTTGCGAAGGACAGACCAAACACAATGGCTTGAGACAGCGGGCCCCAGAACGTCGCCATCTGCCCCCCTGCCGTGATACTGCGATTTACGATATCTATAGATAAGTCGCAAGCCAGCGGTAGGAGTCCAAAGACAGTTGTTACCGTCGTGAGCATAACGGGACGGAGTCGCTGCGCTGCGGCGCGGACGATGGCGTCTTGCACGCTCAGTTCGGGGCTCTCTGCCCGCACAACATTAAACGTGTCGATGAGTACGATATTGTTGTTCACGACGATACCGGCCAGTGCGACGACTCCGACTCCTGTGAGAATCGCGCTGAACGGATTGCCGGTGATGATCAGGCCCAATAAAACACCGGCGGTAGACATGATAACGGCTAGAAGTATCAATCCGCTCTGGTAGAAGCTATTGAACTGCGTCACCAGCAATACGAACATCAATAGGAGTGAGAGTAAAAAAGCACCCTGAACGAAGGCCATGGAGTCTGCTTGTTCTTCGTTTGCTCCGCGAAATTCAATATTTAGACGAGGATCAAAATCTTGCGTGCCCAGCCACTCTTGAATCTGCCCCACCATAGTGTCGGCAAGGACTCCCTGAACGACGTTAGCGCGGATACGCTCTACCGGAAAAGTATCAATACGCTGAAAAGTATCCACTCCTGGCGCAGGCTGAATGCGTACGAAATTACTAAGGGGTATTTGCCCTTGCTCTGTGCTGATCCGTAAATCGTCCATGGCTCGAATACCGCGATCCTGGATCGGGAAGCGGGCTCGAATATCCACCGCGTCGTCAGCACCATCCGGCCGATACTCTGCTACTTTGACACCATTCGTAACTAACTGAAGAGCTACTCCCGCCGAGAGCACATCAGCTCCATACAGCGCGGCTTGAGCCCTATCAACCTGCATACGCCACTCGATCGAGGGCAAGGCGCGGGTATCATCTATGTCAATAAGCTCCGGGAGCGTATCGAGATAGTTATGAATACGCAGCATGGCCGGTTCGAGGAGATCCCTATGCCTAGATTTGAGCTCGATCTGAATGGGCTTGCCCACAGGAGGGCCTTGCTCCATGGCGTTAACTTCTACTTTGATCCCAGCGAAGTCACGGGTGCGCTCTCGCAACTCACGCATAACAGCGAAGCCATCCCGATCTCGATCCCACTCGGGCACCAATTCCAAAAAGATGCTGCCAATACGATCGTTGACTGCACCGCCGCCCATACCGCCGCCACCCGAGTTGCTTCCGGGCAGGATCGTACGTGTGTTCACAGACCGAATATCGGACACCTGCAACACCTGACGCTCAACCTCCAGCACCAGGTTGTTCACGTCGCTCTCCGAGAAGTTGCCACGGCCGCTAACGGACATGGAGATAAACTGAGGATCGGAGTCGTTGAAGAACACCATGCCCGCGCCGTACTTACCGTAGGCCCAGAAAACGCAAAAAAGTAGGGAGAAAATGGTTCCTACCGTGGTGAGTGGGTGGCCGGTGATCCATGCCATCATTCGGGCATAGGCCCCTGTAAGTGTGTTCAGGTGTGTTGGATCGCCATGATCAAGTTCTTCCATAGTCGCCTGAGCTGCGGCGCTGTGCACTGTGGGTTTGCCGAAAATGGAGCCCAATACCGGGCCGAACAAAAGCGCATAGACCAGTGAGCCGCTGAGTACCGTGAACACGGTGACGGGCAGGTAGCGCATGAACTGGCCGGAAATACCGGGCCAAAAAATTAAAGGGAGGAATGCAGCTAGAGTGGTCGCCGTGGATGCAGTCACTGGCCAGAACATACGTTTGACAGCCTCAGAATAAGCTTCTTTGTGTTCTATGCCTTCGCTCATCTTCCGATCAGCGTACTCGGTTACCACGATCGCTCCGTCAATGAGCATTCCGAGCCCCAACAACATGCCGAACATGACCATGAAATTGAAGGTATAGCCCAGCTGGTAAATAATGATTATCGAGAACAGCAGAGAGAAGGGGATACCCAGTCCGACAATCACGCCACTTCTAAAACCCATCGCTGCGACCACGATAACCATGACGAGCGCGAGCGCTGTCATAATATTGCCTTGAAGCTCAGTGACCTGAACTTGAGCAAATTCGGCAGTGTTCTGCGACGGTACAACAGCGATGGTTGAGGGTAATCCTGCCGTGGACTCCTCGACCACTTTTAAAACTGCTTCTGAGGTATCAATAACGTTAGCGTCCACGCGTTTTTTGACTTCTACGGTCATCGTCTCTACGCCGTTGAAGCGCGCGTGGCTGGTTCGATCCTTAAACGTCCGGCGGATACTTGCAACATCAGACAGGGTGACCACTGAGTCGCCGCTCACTTGAACAGGTAAGTCCATGATGTCGCTGGCAGACTCCACCACCGAGGGAACTTTCACCGAGAAGCGACCCTTGCCGGTGTCTACGCTGCCCGCGGGAATCAGGCGATTGTTACGCTGCAGGATGTTTACCAGAGACTCACTGGAGATCTGATAGGCCTCAAGTGCCTGCGGGTCAATAATGACTTCGAGAACTTCCTCACGATCGCCTCTTATCTCGGCGCTAAGAACCGAGGGAATAGATTCGATATCGTCTCTTAACTTCAGGGCTGTCTCATAAATTTGCCGCTCGCTGGCCCCGCGGCTGAGAAGGTTAATCTGGATAAGTGGGAAGTCATCAACGTCCAGCTCTCGAACGATGGGCTCTTCCGCAGTGGAGGGTATTTCTGACTTCCCTCTGTCCACGGCTTCGCGCACGTCAGTAAGGGCCACGTTGAGGTCTACGCTCGGCTCGAACTCCACAAACAGGGTGGCATAGCCCTCGGAAGCTGTCGCGCTGATCTCTTTGAGCCCCTCGATCTTCCTTAGCTCTATCTCCATGGGTTGGATAAGTAAGCGTTCGGAGTCTTCCGGGGAAATTCCCTCGTGAGGAATTCCGATATAAAAGTAGGGCAGCACGATGTGTGGATCGTTCGCAATGGGTAAGGCCGATCGTGAAATCAAGCCAGCGAGGACCAGTACGCCCATCAGCATGAGCGTACTACGAGATCGGTTGATCGCCTTGTCTATGTAGCTGCTCATAGCAGGCTGGCCGTCGCGGGTGCAACGCTTTCATCCAGGGCCTCAACCTCTTGTCCGCTGGACACAAACTCATGCCCAACAGTGATTAGGCGCACCACGCCCGGAAGCCCTGTGACCCAAGCGCCATCGGCCGCATCCTCCACGATGGTTACGGGATGGAATACCACACGGCTGTCGCGATCTACAGCCCTTAGTCCCACGAGGCCGGCATCGTTCAGGGTGAACAGCGCGGGCGATACACGGTGTGCCAGTACTGTTTCTGTCTCGACGCTGGCTACGGTAGTGAGGCCAGCCCTTAGACGGTAATCGCTGTTAGGCACTGTGATTTCGACAGGGTAGGTGCGTGTGATTTCGTCAGAAACACTACCCACGAAAGTGACTTTACCCGTGAGTTTTTCATTGGTGCTGGTACGGGCGGTGACCGAGCCGCCAAGACTGACGTAGTTGATATCTCTCTCGGAAACATTGGCCGAGATCAGCAAGGGGTCTAGATCGATGAGCGTCGCACAGGGCGCCCCGACAGAAGCGAGATCCCCGACATCCATGTGCAGAGTTTCAATAACGCCATCAAAGGGCGCAACTATGCGAGTACGCTCGAGGTTGAGCTTTTGGCGGGCGAGGCCCGCGCGGGCAGATTCGAGTTCCGCCGCGACCTGTGCAATACGAATCTTTGAGAGGAGGTTCTTGTCTTGTAGCTCTAAAGCGCCGCGATACTCGATTTCCGCCTGGGATAGCGCCGATTCTGCCTCCAGAACTGAAGCCTCACGGTCGTTGACCGCCAATTCACAGAGCAGCGCGCCTTCCTTGACGCGATCACCGCGCTCAACTGGGCGTGCTACCACGCGGCCAGTCGTTTCTGCGCTGACTTTGGCCATACGCTTACTGGCGGTTTTGCCACGCAGAATTCGTGTCAGCGTGCGCTGCTCAGCATTGAACTGGCGTACACGAACGCGAGGCAAATCGTGCTCCTGATCCGCCAGGGCCACTGTTTTTGTGTCCAATGTGGGTTCGGGCCCGGCGCTAAACAGTCCAGACGCAAGCCAAAGGAGCAAGCCAACGCCAATAAGCGTGGCGATTATGAGGTTCTTTTTCATGATGGTTTTCGCAAAGTCGTTGGCTCATTATACCGCCTGCCCGGGTCCCCTCAGGGCGGGCAAAGGCAAAAATATTCACACACAACATACGCAGATTGAGGGCTTTTGGGTTTGCCGGAGGGTGCTTACATCGATACTGGGAGTGCGATGCTGGGCGGATTAGAGGCAAGTTCTGGCAAGAATGGTCGGCGGACGGTATTCTCACTGTGCAAAAGTCAGTATGATCGTGCGTCGATCAGCCTCGGACAGGGAGATAGCTTTTATGGCACTGGTAGAATTCAACAAGGTAAGACAGCTTTTTGGTGAAGCTCCGCAGACCGCGGATTCTGATCTTTTCAGGGAGCTGTTTGTGCTGGTTCTGTCTCGCGCAACGGATGCTGATGCGTACACGCACCCGGCAGAAATCGCTACGGTTCAGTCTGTTATTAAAGAAGAGCTTGGCGAAGACCTCTCCGACAGTGAGGTGAGAACCGCGGCACTATCGAAAATCTATGAGTCCACACCACTGCCAAAGTGCCTGATGAATGCGGCGCCCAAGCTGAATATGGATCAACGGCGAGCGATTCTGCGCGGTCTGGTAGCCGTCATGCACGCTGACGACAATATCTCATCTCGCGAGGCAGAATTCTTTAACATGGTTGTTTCAGCGCTGGGCTTGTCCGCAGCCGACGCTGCAGGGTTGATTGTCGCCTAAAGCTCCCGCTGTCGATACGGTAATGCCTAGGCCTGCCTCGGCATTACCTATCTTTCAGGACGCCTTCCCAAGTTTTGCCATGCCGCGCTAGGCACGGAATGCCCTCAGTCGCTCAAGCTTGGGGCGTACGACCAGACAGCACTTCCTGAAACACCTCGGTATCTACGTTACCCCCACATAGAATAACCGCGATCCTTTCTCCCGCGTTGATGTCCTTTTCCCGAATGGCCGCGGCTAGCGGTGCCGCGCCAGCGCCTTCGCTGACATTGTGTGTGCAGCGAAAATACAGGCGCATAGCGTGGGCGATCTCATCATCACTAACCGCGATTACGCGCTGCGCTCCTTCTCTGTAAATCGCAAGGGCCTCTGGCACTACAGAGCGAACGGCAACGCCGTCGGCAAAAGTACGCGCAGACGCCGTCGTCTCAGGTTTGCCGCTAAGAAAAGCCTGTTGGGCCGCCGTTGCTTCCGTAGAGACAACGCCGATCACCTCAGTGTCCAGGCCCATAGCATCCCTCGCTGCGATGACCGCGCAGATACCCGAGCCGCAGCCAATAGGTACATAAACTCGCTTGATGTGAGGTACGGCCGAAAACAGCTCCAGCGCATAGCTTGCGACACCTGATACCAGCGCTTGGTGGAATGGGGGAACCAGATAAAGATCCTCCAGTGCAGCCAAACGCTTGGCCTTTTCTCGGGATTCATCAAAGTCCTTACCGTGTTCGATCAACTTTGCACCGAAGCCGCGCATGGCATCGTTCTTTTCGCGGGCGTTGCCGTGGGGGACCACAATCGTCGCTTCGAGCCCCGCAGCTGCGGCGGCACGAGCCTGGCTTTGACCATGATTGCCCCGGGTTGCGGTGGCGATACCGCGGCACTCCGGGTGAGTTTCACGCAACCAATCGATGAAAGTGATGCCTCCACGCACTTTAAACGCCCCCGCAGGCGTGTGGTTCTCATGCTTCACCCACAGCTCTGCTCCAAGCTCGGCGGCTAGCATAGGCCAGGCGTACTGTGGGGTCGCCGGCATAGCCGCGTAAACTCGCGTTGCCGCTGCTTTTAGAGATGCCAGGGATGTAGTGTTGTCAGGCATTGTGCCTCCTCGACTCTAGGTGATTGGCTATCCACATCCCGGCTATCATCGCTGCAAAAAAGTAGTAGGTGCCTACGTCTCCATAAAACAACGCAGTGACCGCTGGCCCGGGACAGAAACCGTAAATGCCCCATCCTATGCCAAAGAGGACGGCTCCTCCGAGGAGTCTTCCATCGATCGCACGCTTCACTGGGAAGTGGAAACTGGGAGCAAACAGCGGTCTTTTTTGACGCCGCACCAGTGCAAAACCAACGAAGGTGACCATCACTGCGGAACCCATAACCAGCAGCAACGCGGGCTGCCAACTTCCAACGACATCGAGAAATCCCAAGACTTTGTCCCGGTCGGTCATACCGGAAAGCACAAGTCCAAAGCCAAAGATTAACCCGCTGAGAAGGCCGGCGACGGATCTCATAGGCCACCGCCAAGGACGTGGCGAGCGACGTAGACCGTGATAATGCCACTACCCATAAACGTTATGGTCGCAGCTGCGGACCGCGGAGCAAGAAGGCCGATGCCACAGACACCGTGGCCGCTGGTACAGCCTTTACCCCACCGCGTTCCCAGACCTACCAACAGTCCTCCCACCACAGCCCAGGACACGGGCAGGTTCTGAGGTGAGGGTAAGGGAATGTCCAGTAGTGTATGAGCTGCGACGCCGCCGCCTGCGAGCCCAAGCAGAAAAAGCCAGCGCCATAGATGCGTCGACTGTTCGGTGAGTGCTCCCCAGAGAATGCCACTGACACCGGCGATTCTTCCCGCAAGGGACAGAAGCACCACTGCCGATGTGCCGATACATAAGCCGCCCATAACGGCCATCCACAGTTCTGTGTTCATGCTGCCCTTTAGATCCTATTGAAAGCGCGGGCGCTATCTTGATCGTGAGACCTTGGAATGACAAGCTGCAAACGGATTTGAACCAATGCAGCGCGCCGACAGGCAAAGGAGTACGGGTGGTCACAGCCTCGTTAGACGACAGTAAAGGGGAAGAGGGGGCCGGCGAAGTAGCTTCCGACGACCTTGTGGTGGCTCCTCTGGCGGGTTTCCGATTCATTCCGTTCCGGCGCAATGATGTACTTCAGATGCTTCGTGCTGAAGAGCGTCTTGGTGAATCCCCGAGGCAACGCTTTGAAGCTGCGGCGAATACGATCGAGTACGCGTTTCGCGATGAGTTCCATGTGATTCGACAGGACTTGAAAGAGTGCTACGCCAGCCTTGATCCTGACGCCGACACGCGCCAGTTTCCAAAGGTCGCGCCCACGGGAGACGAAGCCACCGACTTGCTTGCAAGTCGTTTGGAGAGTCTGCTCAACCGAGCAAATTATGAAGTGCTCACCGATGAGCAGTTAAAGAAGGCATTTCGCAGTTCTTCTCTTTTTCAAATACGACTCCGAGTCGATCTAAAAGACTTTGACAATGTGCTTTTGTACTGCCGCGGCAGTAATGAGCGCACGGAGACCGTTCGCTTGTTTTTCGGCCTGATAAAGCGAAAGGCGAAGTTCGTGAACTACGATCGCGTTGTACTGTTTTTACGCTTTGCAGACCGAGGGGTGAAAACGGACAGTGAGTTCACTCCTGGTCGCGTGATGATTAAGTTGTTTCAAAACGTTCCCGATGCGGATTTGGAGATGTTGTTTCCCAATACCCGTGTAGCCATGCGCTGGAGCGATCGGCTTCTTATTGGTGTGCCTGCACTGGCTAGCGGGGCGATAGTGGCGACAACGAAGCTCGGTGCGCCTCTGCTTCTCTTGGGAGCCTTGGGCGGTTTCTGGCTGGGGCTACATAGTGAGCCTGTGGTGTTGGATAAACGAGGTCTGCTTATGATCGGTGCCGGCTTTGGAGCCCTTGGTGCCTACCTGTGGAAGCAGTGGTCCAGCTATCGAAACCGTAAAAATCGCTTCCGCCAGGCGCTTACTCGGGACCTCTACTTCAAATTGCTCGATAACAATGGAGGTGTTCTCTTACGAGTGCTGGACGATGCGGAGGACTCTGAGTGCAAGGAAGCCTTTGTAGCTTTGTATTTTTTACTTGCCGAAAACAGGCCTATGAGCGCTGAAGATCTTGATGAAGTTATCGAAGGATGGTTTGCGAAACGCTGGCAGGCTCACCTCGACTTTGAGATAGCTGATGCCCTGCAAAAGCTCGTGTCACTCGGTCTGGCGACGGAAGATGAGGGACTGTGGAGCGCAATTGATTCCGAGCCCGCTATTGACTCTGACTCACTGTGAAAGGATTCGATAACACGGGGTCGACTGAGCCCCTGCAACCTGGTTTGCTGGGCCTGATCTATCGTCGCCTCGCGCCGGTGCTAAAAGAAAACCGTCCTCGCGTGCTCCTCGCTTTGTTGTGCCTGATAGCCGCCAAAGGCGGTCTTTTGCTGATTCCCTTTTTGCTAAAGGCACTGGTAGACGGCCTTGATGCAGGCGCCGAAGCCACAAGTCTGATGCTGCTACTTCTCTTGGTGGTTGCCTACGGTGCTGCGCGCTTGGCCAACACGCTGTTTGGCGAGTTAAGGGACACCCTATTTGGTCGCGTCACAGAAAGAGCGATGCGACGTATCGGTATTCAGGTTTTTCGCCACGTCCACAGTCTCGATCTGGATTTTCATTTGAATCGGCGCACCGGAGGCCTTGCACGAGATATCGAGCGCGGTACCTCGGGAATCAGCTTTTTGCTGCGTTTCTTTATTTTCAATATTGCGCCAACGCTTTTCGAAATCGCCATGGTTACGGGTATTTTGTTGCTCAGCTATGGGTGGCCCTATGCGGCAATCGTACTTACTTCTGTCACTCTTTATGGTCTGTACTCCTTTCGAGCCACCGCGTGGCGCACTCGTTTTGTTCGGGAAGTCAACGAGGCGGACTCGAGTAGTAATACTCGCTCTGTGGATAGTTTGCTCAACTACGAAACGGTGAAGTACTTCACTAACGAGGAGTTCGAAGCAGAGCGATACGATGAATCTCTTGCCACCTGGGAGGTGGCACGTCGAAAAAACCGCCTGTCACTCTTTGCACTCAATGGGGGACAGGCACTCATTATTGCTTTGTCCCAAACGTCTATGCTCGCCTTGGCGGCGTGGCAGGTGCAAAGCGGCGACATGAGCCTTGGCGACTTTGTGCTGGTTAATCAATTTATGTTGCAGCTCTTTATGCCTCTGGGTTTTCTGGGGTTCGTATACCGAGAGATAAAAAGCTCACTTGCGAACATTGAACGTCTGTTTGCTCTTCTGGATCGGCAGCCCAAGGTGTCTGACAAGAGCGATGCTAGAGACTTGGAGGTGAATACGTCGACCCTAAGCTTCAATGCGGTAGGTTTTTCTTACGATGATTCAAGACCCATCCTCAGGGACGTGAGTTTCTCGATCATGGGCGGAGAGAAGGTAGCAGTTGTAGGCGCCAGTGGTGCCGGTAAATCAACCTTGGTAAAGCTTTTGTTTCGTTTTTATGATCCCGAGTCTGGCTCGGTAACCATCGATGGTCAGGACCTTCGAGATCTAAGCCAGCGATCGGTTCGACGGCAAATCGCCATCGTGCCTCAGGACTGCGTACTGTTTAATGACACGCTGCGAGAAAATATACGCTACGGCAATCCCGAGGCGGATGACGATGAATTACTCAAAGCTATCGCGACGGCACACCTGGAGGACTTTGTCGCACGCCTTCCCAAAGGGCTGGACACTGTAGTGGGAGAGCGGGGATTGAAGCTTTCCGGCGGAGAGCGTCAGCGAGTGGGTATTGCCCGCGCTGCTATTAAGGATGCTCCTATCCTGGTCTTTGATGAGGCTACGTCGAGCTTGGACAGCCGCTCGGAGCAGGCTGTATTGGATGCTTTTTCTTCCATGGCACAGCAGCACACGACCTTAGTCATTGCTCATAGGCTCTCTACCGTCATAGACGCTGACCGGATTGTTGTTTTACACAGCGGAAAAGTGGTCGAGCAGGGGAAACATCATGACCTGCTTCTTGAGAACGGGTATTATTCGCAACTTTGGCAGGCTCAACAGCGCCGCAGCGAACAGGACTAGTGTGACCGTAACTCTTTGGACATTGACCAAGGGCCAGTCTGGAGCGATTGATGGCTTCGACGAAACGCTACAGGATGAGTACCGGATTCGGTTAATGGAGCTGGGTTTCCACCCTGGGGAGATGGTGAGCTGTCTTCAGGCGCCGGCTCTTGGTGCCCCAAAGGTTTATCGCGTCGCCAACACTGTGTTCTCCCTAGATGACGAAGTAGCGAGCCACGTTCAAGTACGGCCCGAAAATAATGACTGATAATCCTCGCCAAGAACCGCACAAAGCTCTCCTTATCGGTAGTCCCAACTGCGGTAAGACATTGCTCTTTAATCGTCTAACGGGCTTGCAGCACCGGGTCGCCAACTTTCCCGGTATCACCGTGGAGATAGCCAGCGGGAAACTTTCTGGACATCCGGGAGTCACGCTTTATGACTACCCGGGCACTTATTCTCTGCAAGCGATTTCCGGGGAAGAGCGAGTAGCGGTTGAACAATTTGAACTGGCTCTCAAGGACGGGGAGTTAGGCGTCGTGCTCTGTGTCATTGACGTTACCCGACTCGAGAAGAGTCTGTACCTGGCTCTCCAGGTTATTCGGGAGTGCGGGCGAGCTGGAAAGCCTGTGCTTGTGCTTGCGAACATGATTGATGTGCTGGAGAACCACCGCATCAATATAGATTTGGAGGCGCTGGGCCGCGACATGGGGGCCACTGTGCTGGGTATTTCTGCTCGCACAGGCCAGGGTCTGGAGCGTCTTGATGCTGCGGTGTCAGAGCAGTTATCGAACCCGGTATGCCCAAGCGATCATCAGGAACCAGACATCTTGCTGCGCGGCAATGCCCACCAGCTCGCTCGAAATTACGGGCCGAAAGGTGACATTCTCCTGCGTACCCAAAATCGATTAGACGCTTTTTTCCTCCATACAGGTTTTGGAGGCATCGCGTTTTTCGCCATCATGTATCTGTTGTTTCAGTCGATTTTTACCTGGTCAACGCCTGCAATGGACGCGGTGGAGCAAGGACTCGTTTGGATCTCAGATCGAGTGGTTCCAATGATAGACACGCCACTGTTGAAAGATTTTACGGCAGATGCCCTGTTTTCCGGTCTGGGTGCGTTTTTGGTTTTCGTGCCGCAAATCTTTGTACTCACCTTTGTCATCGGTTTGTTGGAAGACTCGGGCTACATGGCTCGAGCAGCTCTGATTTGTCACCGTCCTCTGCGGTTCTTCGGGCTAACGGGTAAAAGCTTTATTCCTATGCTGTCGGGTGTTGCCTGCGCTATACCGGGAATCTATGCAGCACGTTCTATTGATTCACCCAGACGTCGTTTTTTGACCTACATGGCGATTCCTCTCATGCCTTGTTCTGCACGCCTTCCGGTATACACGCTTTTGATCGCCGCGTTCATTCCCAGTACCACGGCCCTCGGAGGGCTGGTTGGTTATCAGGGTTTGGCGATGTTTCTGGTGTATTTTTTTGGGATGCTCTGTGGGCTCTTGGTGACTGCAATGGTGTCGCGCTTTAGTACATCGGAGGAATCTGACTTGCCCTTCGTACTCGAAATGCCAGCCTATCGTTTACCGACGCTTGTCCCTCTTCTTCGGAAGTCATGGAGACGCTGTCAGCATTTCATTACCAAGGCGGGAGGCATCATTGTAGCGGTGACTTTCGTGATTTGGGTCCTTGGCTATTTTCCAAATTACGGCGCTGACTTAGGGGCGTCGTGGCTTGGTCAGATGGGTCGTTTTGTGGAGCCCGTGTTCGCACCTCTAGGCTTGGACTGGCGTTACGGAGTTGCGGTGATGAGTTCTTTCCTTGCACGGGAAGTGTTCGTTGGCACCTTGGGCGTGATATTCGGCATAGAGGGCGCGGAAGAAAACATGGTCCCTCTTGTTGCGCAGATTCAGAACAGCGATTTGGGTATAGCGTCGGGAGTGTCCCTGTTGGTGTTCTTCGCCGTAGCACTGATGTGTGTATCTACCATGGCGGTGCTCAGCAAAGAGTCTGCTTCTAATCGTCTGGCTATCAGGATGTTTCTGGCCTACAGCGGTATGGCGTACGTGCTGGCGTTATTGGCATATCAGTTGGTCAGCCTATTTGGTGGATGACATCCGGGCCGCCCTTGCTAGAATGCCGAGTACCCGAACAACATTGTAATCACGCGGACTCGCTGGGCTAATGCTTGATTGTGCTTCATACAACCCCTGGAAAGTTATCCGCGTTCCCCTAATAGCATTCTTACTGGCGTTGACTCTGACAGGCTGCCAGCCTCGGGTGGAGCTTCATATCGCGTTCGCCCCTTGGGTTGGCTTTGAAACTTTGAGTTTGGCTGACGAGTTTAAGTGGCTTCCCGAGGGGGTGGTGCTCCGTCGTACTGCGTCTGGGGTGGAGTCCATGGAGGCGTTGCGCTCCGGAGAAGTGCAAGTCGCTGCGCTGACTCTTGATGAAGCCCTCCGATTGCGAAGTGATCTGCCGAAAATCGCCATTGTCCTTGTGATGGATGAGTCCGCAGGCGCGGATGTCGTGCTCGCCAAGGCGCCCATAAAAAGTGTTCGTGATCTTGAGAGAGCTCGCGTTGCGGTTGAGTTAGGTACCGTGAGTGAGTTCCTGCTGCGTATGGCCTTAGATGCCGAAGACTTAAGCTTGGAGGACATCGAGGTTATTGATCTCTCCGGAAGTGATCTCCTAGCAGCCTTTGAGATGGGTGATGTCGATGCTGTGGTCGCCTACCCACCGATGACAGATGATATCGTCGCGCTGGGTGCCACAAGAATCTTTGATAGCAGTGAGGCTTCCAACACAATTTTTGACGTACTCGTAGTCAATCGTCCGAGCCTGATTAATCGTCAAGAAGTTCTGTCGCAAGTTATAGCGGCTCACTTTAAGGCGCTAGATTACCTTGATCGAAGCCCTGATGATGCCGTGTATCGCTACGCTGAGTATCAAGGTTCAAGCGCCGCGGAGGTGAAGGCTACGCTGACAAAAGTACGTCTTCCGCGCTTACAGGTGGTAAGAGCTTTTTTGGCACCGGATGGCGCTGTGGAAGAAACAGCGAAGCAGATGCTTGTAGAGCAGATAGTTTCGCCGTCTGACGCGGATTTATCCAAGTTAGTAGATTCGCAATACTTGCCCAGAGTCTTGCAGTGAGTCCTTGGTCCATGGTCAGGCGCTTGCTTTCCACAATGCTATTTTTTGTGCTGGCGATCACGGGCGCCCAGAACGGCTATTCCCAAGGGAGCGAGCAAGTGACTATTGCCGTGCTCGAATTCGATACCCAAGAGGTAGTCGCGCGCCAAATGCGCCCATGGCTAGACGGACTCAATGAACAATTTGCAAATGTTCAATTCACTCTTGAAGTGTTGTCGATTGACGAATTAGACACGCTTGCCCGAGGGGGGAAGAGCGCGATCATCGTTTCTGATCCCTATCACTATCTCCGTCTTCGTGCTTCTGACCGAATGACTGCTGCGTTTGCGACTATGTATCGTTCGTCTAAAGCGGGAAACATCGGGAGTTTGGGCGGCACGATATTGGTGTCCTCGCAGCGTGACGATCTCAAAACTCTTTTAGATCTTCGCGGCAAGACTGTTGCGATTGGCGACTTTCGAGACACCGGAGGCTTCGTTTTACCAATGGCCGAACTGGCGAGAGTCGGTATGGAACGCTCGGATATCCGGTGGATTGAAGTGGGTAGTCAAACAGATGCAGTTGCGGAACTTGTTGATGGTCGTGTCGACGCCGTGTTTCTCCGCTCCTCATTGCTGGAAGCCATGACTCGCAGAGGCGATTTAAATCCGAGTCTAGTCTCCGTTTTGAACCGTCAGAAGCTGGGGGATTATCCCTTCGCCGTATCAACCCGTTTGCATCCGGAATGGCCCCTTGTGGCTACGCGGGGTACATCGCCGGAAATTGTCGCGCGGATTCTTGGGGCTATTTTGTGGCGCCCCGGAGGCCGTTATGCAACGGATGAGGGGGTGTTCGCGGGAGTAAATGCACCGGCAGATTATTCTGGCCTTGAAAGCGAGTTAAGGCAGTTGCGCTTAAAGCCCTATGACAAACCTCCAAGTTTCTCGATTTTCGATATTTGGCGTCAGCACACTCTGGGCGTTAGCACCGTAGTTGTTTTAATGTTTTTGGCCTTGGGGTTGCTCCTGGCGCTATTGGAGCGTAATCGCCGCCTGGCAACGCTCTGGAGAGACTTGCAACGATCGGTAAAAGCACAGAAGGCGGATCATCAAAGACTAGAAGATCTTAATCAGCACTTCGAGCTGTTTCTCAATCGTACAACCGACTTTATGTACTTTAAGGATGCCTCACGGCGTTACGTGTTTACGAGTCGCAGCTTTGCGGAGCTAGTGGGCATTCCGGATCGACGCGGCGTGGAAGGACTCCGGGATGAGGACGTTTTCCCTCCGGAAATTGCTGAGGAATATGTTCGACAGGAAAAGGAGCTTTTCCGATCGCGCGAGCCGTTGGTGGATCAGCGTCAGCGCTTTAAAAAGCTAGACGGGAGCATGGGTTGGGTGTCGACCTATAAATGGCCGGTCTTTTCCAAGGATAGTAGTGAGATTACCGGTCTCTTTGGGATAAGTCGCGATATCACCGACCTTCATGACCACGAGCAGCAGTTAGAGCGGGCCGCACACTACGATGCGCTAACTGGATTGCCAAACAGGACTTTGTTTTCTGATCGTCTCGATCAGGCAATGGCCTCTGCGGATCGTCGACTCGTGGAGCTCGCGGTCGTTTACATGGATCTCGACAAGTTTAAAGAGATCAACGATGAGCACGGTCATGCCACGGGTGACGAACTTCTCATGCAGCTTTCCCAGCTATTTAGCCGTCAAATCCGGCGGACGGATACCGTCGCACGCTTGGGGGGTGATGAGTTTGTTTTTCTTATCTGCGACTTTAATAGCCGAAAAGAATGTATTGCGCTGCTCGATCGCCTCATGAGTGCGATTCATGAAACGCGTGTGGTTTCCGGTGTGTCGATGCAGGTGTCGGCAAGCGCGGGTATAGCCTTTTATTCCCCGGCTATGGACGTTGGGCCTGACCATCTTCTTAGGCAGGCAGATCAGGCCATGTATCGCGCCAAAGAAAGCGGTAGGAGTCTCTATCGCATATCCGACGAGCAGGAGGATTCGGCGCTTCGCGCCTTTGTAGAAGTCTTCGGCGATGGTATTGAGCGGGGAGAGTTTGAGCTCTTCTATCAACCCCTTGTTGATATGCGTAAAGGGACTGTCGTCGGTGCGGAAGCTTTAGTGCGCTGGCGCCACCCCGAGCGTGGGTTGTTACCCCCAGATCAGTTTTTGCCAGCCATGATGGGGCATCGCTTGGCGGTCAAGCTGGATAGCTGGGTTCGTGGCGAGGCGCTCGCCCAGCAAAAACTCTGGCACGAGCAGGGTTTGGATTTGGGTATGCACGTGAATGTTACGGCGCTTGACATCACACAGCCTGAGTTTGTTCCGAGACTGCGGGCAGACATAGCCGCCGCTGGTAATGAATCGACCAGTGGGTTCACTCTTGAGATTTTGGAGAGTGCAGCAGTAGCCGATGCGGCAAGGGTAAACAGTGTTATCGAGGAGTGTCGAGAGCTGGGCGTTAATTTTGCGCTCGATGACTTTGGCACGGGTTACAGCTCGCTCTCTCATATTAAAGATCTTCGTGCCAGTACGGTGAAGATTGATCAGAGGTTTGTGCAATCAATGTATGCGAGCTATGACGATTTTGCGCTGCTTATGGCAATTCTATCCATGGCGAGGGCATTTGATCGAGAGGCGGTCGCAGAAGGCGTAGAAACGATAGAGCAGGCAGAGATGCTTCTCTTACTGGGCTGCTCTGTGGCCCAGGGGTATCTCTTTTCCCGGCCGATTCCTGCGGCGGATTTTGAGCGGTGGGTGGCAGACTGGGAACTACCTTCAAGCTTACGTAACACCGCGAAAGAATACTCATCCTTGCCTACGCGAGGGGCACACGAGGGGCGTGCACTCTGGGAGCAACGTACTCACTCTTCGCAGAATCGCGTCTCTACTAGGAATGTTAAGCGTGCACCGTGATTATTCCCGCGCTAGTGATTAACCCGAGCGCAAGTGGAGTAGCTCCCGCTCAAGATTCATGACGTGTTCGTCATACTCATCTAGCTCGCGAAGAGCTTCGGCGAGGGAGAGCAAATAATCTGCATTGCTCCCACTGGGGCCATGACTGTCGGCGATGTGCTGCGCTAGATCGCGATCCGAGCCCTCACCAAGAAACGCAGGGTTGCCACGCGTCGCTACATAAAAAACTCCGGTGACCGTTTGGTCGCGATCTTCAAGATACAGTGGCGTGAAATGACGCTCATAACCATTCTTCTCTCGATGATCCAGATGCGCAAACACCGATTCATCCACCAGATAGGCGACGCCGCGACATAGAGCACCGAGGTCGGGAATAAGAGTGACCACTCTGCCGGGAGAGTCCGGGGTTCCCCGATGATCGTGAGACCCCTGCCAAAAGCGTCTGGACCAATCTTTTAGCAGCGCGACTTCCCGCTCGACATAGGGGAAGTCTACTTTGTAGATCAGCGATCCGTAGCCGAATATCCAATGCTGGTTGTTCACTGTTGATCAACCAAAATGTCGCTCCCAAACCAGTCTTCAACTGCTGATCTTACATCTGTCCCACCGCAAACTGCGTACTTAAATGAGCGAAACAATTGCTGATACTTCAGAGGTTCCAACATGACACAGCGTAGCCCAAGGGAACAGGCTTTGGTGATAGGCGGACGGGGCGGGATCGGCAGAGCCGTCGCTAAGTATTGGTGCGAAGATCCTAGATTTGATGCGGTCTGGGAAGTCAGTCGACATGCGCCGAATAAGGACTCTCAGTCTGGTCAGCCGCGATCTCTTCAGACCGACCACAGTGAAAAAGACATAGAGGAAGTCTGTCGTGAGGTAGTAGAGGAAAGCTCGCGCTTGTCTCGGGTTGTGATTGCGCTGGGCACTTTACACGGTGCTGACTATGGGCCAGAAAAATCTCTCGATGCGCTGCGCAGAGCCGCCATGGAGGAGGTGTATCGCGTGAATTGTGTGTTGCCGATGTTGTGGCTTTCGGCTCTTGCCCCCGGGCTTCGTAAAAACCCAGATTGTCGTGTTGCGGTTTTGAGCGCTCGCGTTGGAAGTATTGGCGACAATGGCTTAGGCGGCTGGTACAGCTATCGTAGTGCCAAAGCTGCACTTAATATGGGCTTAAAGTCGGCTTCTATTGAATTGGCCCGTCGAGCTAAGGGGGTAAAGCTTATTGCCTTCCATCCGGGGACGGTTGATACAGCCTTGTCTGAGCCGTTCCAGCGGGGTGTTCCCGAGGGGAAATTGTTCACTGCGGACTTCGTGGCGGAGCGTTTGAGTGGAGTCTTGGACGAGCATAATGCGAATGGGCAGATTTCTTATCTGGACTGGGCAGGTAAACCGATTCCCTGGTGAAATATCCGAGTTTAACGCTAGGTTATTCTGGGCTATGATCCCACAGCTTTTTCCTAAGAATGGATGGACCAGAATGTTCTCATCGCGCGCCTCTTACTTACCTAGCCTGGTAACCCTGTTACTGACGGTTTTTCTAACTGCCTGTGCCCAGTACGACTCGGAGCGTGGCGTAGAAGTGAATTGGGATCAAGCCACGCTGGATAGCTTTCAGATAGGGTCTACGACCCGGGGGCAGGTAATGGCTGAGTTGGGGCCGCCGTCGCAGCTTGTAAGTCTCGGCGATGAGACTGTCCTGTACTACCTCAACGAGTCCTCCGAAGGTGAAGGTTTGATACTTGTTGTATACAACCGTTTTGACATCACCGCCCGCTATGATCGTGCTGTATTTATCTTTGATGATGACGATATTCTGGCTGATTACTCAGGGTGGGTTGTGCCTACAAATGAAGACTAGTTTTGCCGTTGCTTTGCTGACCGCCAGTCTGTTCCTTGGTGGTTGCACGCAAAGGTTTTACCAATTTGGTGAGGCCTTGCCCGAAGGGATAGAGGAACAGGCCCAAGGTCAGAATATGGCAACCGTACTTGCTCGCCTGGGCCCGCCCCTGCGATTTGCCACCAGCAACGATCAGCTTGTTATGGCCTGGGAAGCCTGGAGAGTTCGCGAGTCGGCGCTAGGCTTGAGTTTGGGTTGGGCGGGTGCTGACTTTTTGAACGTCGACTGGGGTAGTGCGAAAATTCAAGGCGACTTTCTCATTATGAGTTTTGATGAGCAGCGGCGCGTTACGGCGGCGAAGCGCGTGTATCGTGATGATCGCTTGGGCGGTGGTGCTGCCATTCAGCCCTTTTTCAGTTTTGTATCTGTTGTAGATGTGGATGATTTGTTAGAGCCCTTGCCACAGCACGCCTGGGGCGGCGGCCAGCTACTGCCCTTACCGGAGGTTCTCAATAATCTTATGAGCCCCGGCATGGGTAATGCGGTGGAGCAACGGGGGACCCCCTCGGGAGCTGGAGCTAGAACCCTAGAATGGCTGGAGTAATTGTTTAGTACAATCATGGCATCACTTAATCACTCTTATTGAATGTGGAGATAAAATCATAATGGATTTCCAAACTTTGCCCCAATTCCTTGATCACTGGGCCGACACCCGGGGTGACAAAATCTGGATGCGTGATCTTCGTGAAGAAGGTAGTGAGGACTACACCTGGGCAGAGGCGCGGGCACAGATCAACGCAGTTGCGGCCGCATTAGAAGCACGCTTTGGTCATGGTCAAAGCATGATCGTGCTTTCACGCAATAGACCGCATTGGTTCATGGCAGATCTAGCCACCGTTCGCTCCGGTAACGTGACCGTCAGTATGTTTACGACGCTGCCCGCAGGTACCGCGCAGTACATCGCTGAGTTCACGGAAGCTAAGGTTATCTTCGTAGGCGAAAGCCCTAATTGGGAGGCGGTGCGTCCCGTTCTTCCAGAAGACACTACTATCGTAGCTTTGCCCGGGGTCGAGATTGAGGGTGATCACCTGACTTGGGATCAGCTCCTTGCAGAAGGCCAAGGCAAAGACATCAGCTATGACTGCGCCGGCGACGACATGATGTCTCTTGTGTTCACATCCGGTACTACTGGAGTACCCAAAGGCGTTATTCAGACCCACGAGAGTAACGTTATTCCTATTAGGCGCTTCATCGATGCCTTCGGTCTTCGAGACCAGCCTCGGTACTTCTCTTATCTTCCTTTGTCACACATTGCCGAGCGTCAGATCGTAGAGTACTCGTCGCTGTTTTGTTGCGGAGAAGTGAACTTCAATGAATCTCTTGAGCATATACTTCGCGATCTTCAGCGCACTCGCCCCCATATGTTTTTTGGGCCTCCACGTATTTGGGAGCAATTCCAGCAGGCGGTTATCGGCAAGTTTGGAGGTCAGGAAGCGCTCGAGGGAGCCCTAAAAGAAGACGCCGAGGGCATTGGGAAACTCGTGCTCGATACCATGGGCTTGGGTGAGGTCGAGTTCTGCCTGGCTGCTGCCGCTCCCACACCCCCACCGTTGATTCATTGGTGGGATTCCCTTGGACTGAAGCTTATGGAAGGCTTTGGGCAGACAGAGGCCATGGGGCTTATCGTGAGCGGCCATGACACACGACGTATTGGTTCCATCGGTAAGCCGGTCGGCGAAGTGGAGTACAAAATCACCGAAGAAGGGGAGCTCGCGGTGCGCGCCTTGGGTTGCACCCCGGGTTACTACAAGCAGCCCGATAAAACAGCTGAACTGATTCGCGATGGCTGGCTGCATACGGGTGACAAGGCCAAGGTTGATGAAGACGGTTTTATTTACATCACCGGCCGAGTGAAGGATTACTTCAAGACGATTCAGGGAAAGTTTGTGGCGCCGCCTCCTATTGAGGGCATGTTTGCGAATAACCCTTTTATTGAACAGCAGTGTCTGATCGGCAGGGGGTTTTCGAAGACCGTGATGATCGCGGTGCTTACAGATGCGGCTCAGAGCGAAGATGCCGAGGTGGTAGAAGCCTCACTTCGCGATAGCGTCGCAACGATCAACAGTGAAATTGAGAAACACGCTCGTATTGGCGCGGTCATTATCAGCACCGAGCCCTGGAGTATCGAGAATGAAGTGCTCACTCCAACACTTAAGATTCGTCGGGACAAGATTGAAGAGCGCTTTGGCGAGCAGGGCGAGGCTTTGGCTCGTAGCGCGGCCGAGCAAGGTGAGCTACTGATTCACTGGGCCTAGCTCTGGATAGAGCTTCTCAGGTTGTTGAGCAATAAGTGATGGGCCAAAGAGCCGGGCAGGTGTGGGTTGATGCCGATGCCTGCCCGGTGCCCATCAAAGACATTCTCTTCCGTGCGGCGACACGTTCGCAATGCATGACGACTCTACTGGCGAATCACAGCATGACCGTTCCGCCATCGCCCTATTTGAGCTTCGTTCAGGTCCCTTCGGGTTTTGATGTGGCGGACAGTGAGATTCTCAAGCGCCTTGAGCCTTGCGATCTCGTGGTTACTCAAGATGTTCCTCTTGCGGCCGAAGTTGTCGAGCGAGGTGCTCTGGCAATTAGCCCACGAGGAGAGCGCTACACGGCGGAAAATGCCCGGGCGCGATTGGCGATCAGGGACTTTATGACTGAGCTACGAGATAGCGGAGTACAAACGGGCGGACCCGCGCCCCTGGATAATGCAGACAAACAGCGTTTTGCGAATGCGCTGGATAGCTGGCTGGCAAAGCGTTCCCAAACAGGAACGCGCGCCTAAAGAACTCTCAGCGCAGGAACTCACCACGAGTCGCACTATCGTTTTTAAACGCACCACCCAGAGCAGTGGTGCGGGTTGAAGAATTACTATCCATCACGCCTCGAGATTTTACGCAGTAGTGTACGGCGTTGATCGTAATGGCAACGTCTTCTGTTTCTAACAGGGTTTGTAGCGCGACAAGCACTTGCTGAGTAAGTCGCTCTTGAACCTGAGGGCGCTGAGCGAAAAACCTCACAATGCGATTGATCTTCGATAGGCCGATAATCTTATTGCCCGGGATGTAGGCCACGCGCGCAGTCCCGTCTATGGTGACAAAGTGGTGTTCACAGGTGCTCACCAGATCGATGTCGTCGACCAGCACCATTTCCTCCACTTGCATCTTATTCTCGATAACGGAGATTTTTGGGAACTGCGCGTAGTCGAGTCCACTGAATATCTCGTCAACGTACATCTTGGCGATTCGGTGAGGAGTCTCTTGAAGACTGTCGTCAGTCAGATCCAGCCCAAGAGTTTCCGTGATCTCTTTAAAGCTGTCGCGAATCCGTTCATATTTCTGCTGGCTCGTCAGGCCGTTGTCTACGAGAGGCGTTTCCAGCCCTCGCTCAATGAGCGCGTGCCGTACGCTTAAAGCTTCGGAACTTATATCTTCAACAAAATCAAGGGTTTCTGTCGCGACTGCTTGGTTCATAGACGTTCTCCTTAGTACTTCTTTTTACGTCAGTGTCGAGCACTCGGATTGCTTCAATTTCGCTTACTTTGACAGTGGCTAGGGTGGGTGCAACACTCAAACAAGAAGGTCCGAGGCAAAGGCCCGCAGGCAAAGGTCCTTAGGTTAAGGTCCTTGGGTGTAGATCACAGGGAGCGGTACGATGAACGGAACAAGACCCATACGCTTGGGCATCATGGGCTTTGGCCAAACCGGAAGGCAAATATACGAACTGGCCTCTGCGTCCTCTGATATCGAGGTTGTTGCGGTGGCCGACGTGGGTAGGGCGGATATCCTGCACTATCTGCTCCAATCTGAGGCCAAAAATCCAGAACTTTTTCGTCTAGACGGCAACTTTCTCTGCACCGACCGTCAACGCAGTCGTTTAATGTCCATCGATACACCCGCGGAAATGCCCTGGGATGTTTTTGAAGTCGATATAGTTATCGATGCCACCGGTATCTACCGCTCCGAGGCGGACATGCAATCTCACCTCGCGGGTGGTGCTCCTCGGGTTTTGATACGCACATTGCCCGAGGACACTATCGACCGCGTGATCATTCCCGAAATCAACAGCGGCGCTGCAGACGTTCGGGATCGGATGATTTCCGCGGCGTCACCGACGACCACGGCGCTGTGCCTTCTTTTACACATTTTGTCAGAGCAGTTCGTCGTCGAGTGCGGAAGCATGACCACGGTGCATGCCTACACATCGGATCAAGCACTGCAGGACTACGCGGGTAGTGATTATCGCCGTAGCCGCTCAGCACCGAAAAACATTATCCCAAATGGCCACGATGCGGGTCGTTGGCTAGGCCATATTCTGCCAAGCTTTGCAGGCAAGGTGCACACATCAACTCTCAATGTGCCGGTGCAAGAAGGTTGTCTGCTGGATACGACACTTGTCCTGGATGATGACACAGTGACGGCTGCGGATGTTAATGAGGTAATGCGAGCTGGCGCGAAAAAGTATCCCCACAGTGTCGCTGTGGTGGAGGACCCCATAGTGTCCTCCGATGTACTGGGCAGTGAATATTCTCTGTTGTTTGATGCCAAGGGCACTTTAAAGGCCGGAGAGCACTTCATTAAAACGCTCGGATGGTACGAAACCCGGGGGCATGCGGCGCGATTATTGGATGTAGCCAGGCTCTATGCCAGCCTTGATCAGCAGAAGGAGGCCGCATCATGAGAGTTGCTATTAATGGCTTTGGTCGAATTGGTCGTTCTGTTTTTCGTATTCTCGAAGAGCGCGACGATATTCGGGTCGTTGCCGTCAACGACTTGTTTGACCACGATGCACTGCGCTATTTGTTGAAGTACGACACGGTGATGGGGCCATTTCCCCACGAGCTCACTTTGGAAGATGATTGTCTGGTGACACCGAAGGGCCGCGTGCAGATGCTGAGCGGCCGCGACCCCTCGGCCTTGCCTTGGGCCGAGCTCGGTATCGACGCCGTTGTTGAATCTACGGGCGTTTTCCGTTCTCGTGAGCAGCTGCAAATGCATCTTGATGCAGGCGCGGGCCGCGTCGTTTTGACGGTGCCCGCAAAGGATGAAATCGACTACACAGTGGTCCTGGGTGTTAACGAAGAGGGACTCAACGATTCGCATCGCATCGTTTCCAACGCCAGCTGCACAACCAACTGTCTCGCACCCATGGCGCGGGTTCTTCACGAAGAATTTGGCATTCTTGAGGGCGTGATTAACACCGTGCACGCGTATACCAATGATCAGCGTTTGGCCGATGTTCCCCATTCCGACTGGCGTCGCAGTCGCGCTGCTGCCGAGAACATTATTCCCACCTCAACCGGTGCGGCTAAAGCTGTCGGCGTAGTGCTGCCCGATTTAAAGGGAAGGCTCCATGGTATTGCCTCGCGAGTGCCCGTGCCTGATGGGTCGGTGGTGGATTTGTTTGTGAAACTATCGCGCACGGTGTCTGTCGAAGAAGTAGATCGGGTTGTGAAGGCCGCATCCGAGTCAACTCGTTTACAGGGCATATTGCAGTACAGTGATCGCCCCCTTGTGTCTACGGATGTTATAGGCGATAGCCACTCCTCAATTTATGATCGTGGCTTTACCGCAGTAACCGGCGGTCGATACCTGAGGGTATTGAACTGGTATGACAACGAGTGGGGATATAGCTGTCGAGTTTGCGACGTGCTCGCTACAATGAGTCACTGGTGAACTTGCGCCACAACAAACTACCTGGGCAGGCAATACGGTTTGCTCCAGATTGCTTAAGGATTCTCCGTATTATGTTTAAACGTTTTGTTGGCTTCGCGGCAGTTTTTGCTTTGCTCTTTAGCCCGTTTACCTATTCCGGTGAGTATGACGATGCACTCGCTTCTTTTCGCGCTGCGGATCAAACGGCGCCGTTCTTTGAGAATGCCTACGGCTATGTGGTTTTTCCCACTATCGGCAAAGGGGGATTCGGGATTGGCGGGTCTCATGGTGCCGGTCGCGTGTATGCCAAGGGGATGTATGTCGGCGACACCACAATGACCCAGCTGACCGTAGGTCTGCAGATGGGCGCACAGGCCTTCAGCCAAATGATCTTTCTGGAGGACGAACGCGCATTCAAGAGCTTCACATCGGGAAATTTTGAATTCAGTGCGCAGGCTACAGCCGTTGCGATTACAGCGGGCGTTTCTGCAGAGGCGAACACCGGAGGCGGCACAGCTACCAGCGCTAGCGGTGGCAGAAATGACGCTAATGTGTCGAACAGTGGCTACCGTAAGGGCCTGGCAATTTTCACCATCGCCCGGGGTGGACTCATGTACGAAGCGTCTATCGGCGGCCAGAAGTTCTCGTACAAGCCGCTCTAAGAGCGGTTTGATCAGCAACAGCGGTTAAAAGGCCAGTTCAGAGCGGCTAAGCGCGGCTAGCAGCGGCGCTTCCGACGATCACGACATGTAACGATCGAGGGCCGTGAGCGCCCACTACCAGTTGCATGGAAATATCGGCGGTGCTCGAGGGGCCCGAGATCATCATCACCCCCCTTGGGCGAGACTCTCTATCCTTCAACCTTGGCTCAGTCCAGATATCTTCCAAGCGTTCGCAGACATCCGAGCGATCCACGAGGATGATGTGGTCTTCGACCAGCAGGTTATTGAGGCCGGGATTGTTGCGATCCAGCATCAGTGCGAGAGACCCTGTTTCAGCGACTCCACGATAGGCATAGCTTACCGAGACCGTATCCCCGGGTTGAGCGGTATCGAACCTGGGTAAAAGACCGCCGTCTCGCCATGGTAAGGCCGCAAGGCGAGGATCATGCCCCGTTACAATTCGCCGCTGCCCATACTTTTGAGCAATAACTCTGGAGATTTCTTCAACCGCTTCGCTGCGGGATTCCACTTCTCTGGATGTTGCGCCATTACGCTGCAGGTTAAACCGCAACGCGTCCCCAAGATCCGCTTCTGGCTGCGGGGCAGAACGGGGTGTTCTAAGCTCGCTCAGCTCCTTGGCTATCTGTTCCGCCGAGCTTCGTCGCGAGGCAGCCCGAAGGCGAGCCATCACTTCTTTTTCCGCGACCTTAGCGCTCATTTCTTCGACGCTTCCCGATGCATTTGCTGAAAGGTTTTGGGGGCGGGGGAGGGCAAGTCTCTCGCCTCAAACCAGCCTCCAATTAGCGGTAGTCTGCCGATAAAGCCCTTGCGCACTCCGATTTTGTGCATGATGCCCACGGCCGCTGACGTGATGGTCTGATAGAGACGGGGGTGCAAAGACAGCCAGGCATGAAGCCGAATACCTGCGCGCCAACGTTTCCCGGTGATGCCCTCGGAGAACTTCTCTTGGCGGAGATCGCGGAGCAGGTCGGGTATGGGGATGGAGGCGGGGCAGACTTCCTCGCAGCGACCGCAGGCTGTGCAGGCGTCAGAGAGAAGCGCGCTATCTTCCAGTGACGTTAGCAGTGGCGTTAGCACGGACCCCATGGGGCCCGGATAAACCCAGCCATAGGCATGGCCTCCCGCGCTCATATACACGGGGCAGTGATTCAGGCAGGCCCCGCAGCGAATGCACTGGAGCATCTCTGCATAGTCGCTGGCTAGAATGTCGCTGCGCTCGTTGTCCAGCAGTACAAAGTGGGTTTCCAGGGGGCCGTCTACGTCTCCGGGGCGACGGGGACCCGCGTAAAAACTGGTATAGCAACTGACAGCTTGGCCAGTAGTGGATCGCACCAGCAAACGAAGCATGGCCATGGCGTCTTCGGATCTCGGCAATACTCGATCTACGCTCGTGCAAACGATGAGTACCGGGGGAAGATTAGCGCAGAGGTCGCCATTCCCCTCGTTGGTGACGAGCATGGAATAGCCATTTTCAGCGATGAGCGCGTTGCTACCCACAATGCCCACGTCAGCAGCCAGGAATTCCTCCCGCAGGATCTGACGCGCTTCCGCTACCATCGCATCAGCACTGCCAAGGTCTCGTTCCCCGAGATGGTGACGTTCGAGGAATAGCTCTCGGATTTCAGCTTGCGGCTTGTGGAGCGCCGGACCGACGATGTGGCTCGGCGTCTCTCCGGCTTCCTGAATAATGTACTCGCCAAGATCGGTTTCTCTTACGGAAAGCCCGGCGCTCTCCAAAGCGGCGTTGAGTCCAGTCTCCTCGGTGATCATGGACTTGCCCTTGGCAACCCGTCGAGCTTCGCTCCGCGCGCATATGTCCAGAACTATCTCATTGAGCTCTTCACCATTCCGGGCAAAGTTCACTGTGCTGCCGTTTTCACGGGCATTGTGGGTGAAGGCTTCCAGATAATGCCCCAGATTTCCCAGTGCATGCTCTCGAATCGCCTTTACATCTCTACGGAGTTCCGCAAAGTTGTTGTCCCCGAAGTCGCTAATCGCTTCGCTGCGCTGTTGCGGCATGAGGGCGCCCAGCACTTTGCGATTCTTTGCGCGCTCGGGGCTGGCAATCGCCTCGTCGGCGAGTTTCAGAAATTCACGACTGCGCTGCTCCATTAGCTATCAGCAGCTTTGACTGTGGATGCGGCGCGATCATCATCCATAAGCACTTCCGCGATGTGCTTGAACTGCAGCTCCTTACCGGTTCTCCGTGCTCGTCCTTCCAATGCCAGGAGGCAGCCAAGGTCTCCGGCAACCAGCGTCGTTGATCCACTGTTCTCAAGACCCTCGATTTTGCGGTCAGCCATATCGCCTGAGATGGCGGGCATCTTTGCGCAAAAAGTGCCCCCGAAGCCGCAGCAAACATCAGGCTGCGCAAGTTCCTTGACGGTGACATTGGCACGAGCCAGCAGTGATCGTGGCTGATCTCTGATGTGCAACTCCCGCAAACCAGCGCAACTGTCGTGGTAAGTAATACTGCTCGTTGGTGTCCGCGGCGCCGGCTGGTAGTTGCAGACTTCAAATAAAAACGTGGTGAGCTCGAAGACCCGAGTGGCGAACTGCTGGGCACGCTCTTTCCACGGGCCTTCGAGCAATTTCGGGTAATGCTTGATCAGCATGCCCGCGCAGGAGCCGGAGGGAAGTATTACGTAATCAAAGCCCTCAAAGCGTTCGATCACTTGTTGAGCCGTACGTGTTGCTCCCGGAGAATCCCCGTTGTTGTAAGAAGGTTGCCCGCAGCAAGTTTGCCCTGAAGGGACCGTGACATCGCAACCGGCGATTCGTAACAGCTCTAAACTAGCCTGCGCCACCGATGGGCGCATCAGGTCAGCAAGGCAGGTGATAAAGAGTGCGACCTTGGGAGATGACTGCGCCGGGGTCACTCCGGCGTTCTCTGTCACGCTGGCGTTCTCTGTATAGTGCGCATAGCTCTGTCTTTCGCTGCCGCAGAATGAAGTGTGTTGCAGTATAGCTGCTAAAGATCCTTATCCGATTATCAGTAGCAGCCCCATACTCATGAGCAGCCCACCGATCATTACCAGTACCCCCTTTATCCAGGGGTGTTGGGACAGCCATAGTGCACCTAGTATCTCGGAGAGCGTGCTCTTAAGCTTAGCGCTGTAGCGTTCGCTATCGAGACTTCCCGACTCCAGGTTAGCTAGTCCCGGTATTGCGATCGGTAAAACCACTTCCGGAGAAACGAGCACCGCAGCATTTCCACGCATAGCCGTTCGCTCACCATAGAAGTACCTACCGTCGTAATCCACGGCGATGAAGTGCTTGTCCAATAATCCCAGGTGCCCACCAGAACCTTCGCGCAGCTTGCTCGAGGCATACAACAACCCCGCTGCCGCCGGAAGGCCAGCGAGGAGCCACAGCCACCCCCCGAGCGTACCCAAGAGTACGATCAGGAAAAACACCAGGGCACCAAGTATGAGAATCGTTCGTTTCATGGCGGCATCGGCTTTTACCGAACGGGGAAGCCAATGGATCCCCCCGGGCATGGGGTCGAGAAGGGCGCTCCTCTGTTGAGGAGATTTTTGCAGCGATCGATAGCTAAAGTAATACAGCAGCGCTAAAGACGCGCAAAATACGATTAGCATCATCGGTAAGCCTATTCCAAGCTGCCTCATCAGGCTTCGTTGCTGAGACAGTTTTATCCAGGTGTCTCTCTCTTCAGTCAGTAATGTGGATTCGAAGTCGACTTCAAGGCTGCCGTCTTTCGCGACCCGTTGCATCTGTGCTCGCTGAGTGTCGGCGACCAATACCTTGTCCCGCCAGCGGATAAGAAAGGGCTCAAAGAGAGGTTCGGGTAAGGCGATAGGCCGAGAACTTCCCCACTGTTTATCAAATTGAAACAAGCTAGGGGGCGCTTCTTCACCCGCCATTAATGCCCAATACTCTTCTTCCCCAATAGCCACGTCATGCAGTCTGTCTTGCCCTCGATCGACCGCTTCCTCTGGCATGATCAGGAGAGCATCAAGCTGCTGACCGAAGTTTTGTGCGTCAGGACGATAGACTCCCAACATGGGGCCATCTGCGGCCGGGGCCAAAAGCAGTCCGCCACTGGAAAGCAGTCGTGGTTGCCCCCAGGGAGGCTGAACGGTCGCTTCAGATTCAATTTCTCCTGCGCTGTTGCTTTTCCATAGCTGTCCATCTGCGCCGAGGAAAAAGAAGTTATCGCCCAGCAAAGAGCTGGCGATGGCAGTAACGGGGCTTGCCAATACCTCGGGGCTAAAGGGGTAGCAGCTTAGCTCGGTTAGATCGCAGCGCTGGAGTCGTAGCTGACCCTCCTCTGATAGGGCGTTTAGGAGAAGGTCTCCACTTTGCGTCGCCCAGAGCGGAGGTGCGATCCGTTTAAAACCAAGCTCCGCTGCGCTGATACGACCTGCGGGGAGTCCTGATCGTTCGTGTAGCAAAAGCGCGCCTTCTACCAGAAGCACCAACTCATTGCTCGGTAGTGAGATCCCCGCCAGAGCACCGAGAGGTTCTTGTCCCGCGGGGGCCGCCGGAAAACGCACGACGACCGCAAGCACAACAGCGCAAAGCGCAAGTCCAATACCAGCGGCGATAAAGCCGCGTATCTGAATGGCTTCAAGACGTTGTGCGCGGTTTTGCAGCGGAAATGCTGGCCGTAGTGCGAAAAGATTTGGGGCTTTTCCAGAAGGCTGCTGTGCGGCTGGCTTGCTACCGGAATCAGGTTTCGGTTCACTTCTGGGCGCGGGCGCGGGCGCGGGCGCGGGCGCGGGCGCGGGCGCGGGCGCAGGCGCAGGCTTTATTTTGGGTTTAACGTTTTGTCGCGGCTTCGCGCTGAGCTTCAGCTTCTGTTCTGGCTTTTGTTTTAACTTTTGTCTCGGCTTCGCGCTGGATTCCGCAGTGGTAGATGCTTCCTCTGGCTTTACATCGGACTCAACAGAAGAAATTTCACAAATCAGGCCAACACCACGAAGTTGCTGATAGAGTCGTTGAGCGTCACTTTTGGTGATGTTGCGTCGCAATGGCACAGGTTTGCCACTGAAAAACACAGAAACACCGCTTACGTCCCGTAAGCCAAAAAACGCCGCGAGGGTTCTCTTGGCGCGTTCCGTGTCGGTGCCGGGCAGTAGCTGCCCAGAGAAAATAAGATTAAAGCGTGGCTGCTCGGAATCCGTCAAAGCTGCGTTCCCGCTCCGCCGAATCAGACTAGCTTGTGGGAATTAGGCTGAAGTCCAGCCCAGCACTTTGTTCCAGGCGCGGCAAGAGAGCCGGCGCTAATGCCGATGCCGGCGTCCATATTCCGCCATCGACGGTTGCCGGGTCTTTGGCGAGGCATACGGCCGCCTCCCCAAGCATCCTTGAGGTCGCGCCATAGCCGGGATCACGATCTCCGCTGACCCGGGCCCGCAAGGATTTGGTGACGTCTGTGGGGTGCTCTGCGTGGAAGTAAAGCTCGAAAAATCCTCGTTCCCGGGCGTCTCGACCGGGTCCCTCTCCGGGCTTTGGTGCGAGCCTCGCCAGAGTGTTTCGGCCGATGGAGTTGCTTGCTGTCAACATTGCGGCGCCCATCCCAAGACTGATGGCCAATGCCTGAGCACGACTCGTGCATAGCTGACTCTCGTCGTAGTCAAAGTCTCTACCCCAAGGAAAACCCAGCAATGCATTGCTTCGTCTAACCACTCGCTCGTTAATCAAAGCCATGACAAAGGGAGTAGTCCATTGTTCAAAGCATGGATCGAAAACGGGCAGACTTTGGTCCTGTACATCGGGTCCTGCACTTTCTCCTTGGGGGTACAGGCAATACTTGTTCTTGAGCAGGCTGCGAAGCGCTGGGTCACGACCTGCGTCCTCAAGGACGCCCAGTAAGCTCGCAACTGTTCCGCCACTGGCCGCTCCGCGAGTTTTACCCACGCGTCCGCGGACTCGGGCAGCAGCAACGCCGTGCTGTTCATACATTGCTTGCTGAACAAACCAGTTGCCCAAGTCCGAGGGAATAGAGTCGAAGCCGCAGCTGTGCACAATGCGCGCACCGCTTGTTTCGGCGGCATTCTGGTGGAGCTCAATCATTCGCGCGATCCAGTGCACCTCACCCGTGAGATCGCAGTAGTCAGTTCCCGCCTCGACGCAGGCGGCTACTAACTCGCTGCCGTGTCGCGCATAGGGGCCTACGGTGCTGCAGACCACAGAGGTACTGGAAGCTAGGGCTTTTACGCCTTCCAGATCACTGCTATCGACGGTGATAAGTGCTAGGGGGGTTGCGGGTTTTACGCCCTGCAGGGCCTGCCGCACGGCAGTTAACTTATCGAGGTTTCGGCCCGCTAGAGCCCAGCGAATGTCTCCGTCGCTGCCATAGTGCTCCAAGAGGTACTCGGCCACCAATTGACCGGTGAATCCGGTCGCTCCAAAAAGAACTATGTCATAGCTGCGCTCAGACATATCGATTACCTACCTTTAATGAACACCGTGCATCATGCGACGCAGCAGTGGTGACAGCAATAGCATCAACAGACCTACGCCCACACCGAGCCAAAAGAGGCTGTTAAACAACTCTCCGTAACTTGCCAATGCGGCTGCCGTATCAGTGATGGTGCCACCGCTGGTTTCCAGAGCCGCTAACTTCGCCAGCTGTGCTGCGACAAATTCAGAGTAGGCGGTGGCCAGGAACCACGACCCCATCATTACGCCTACGACACTGGGTACGGCAAGTTTGGTGACGGCAGAAAGGCCGACGGGTGACAGGCAAAGCTCTCCACAGGTATGCAGTAGGTAAGCGAGCACCATCCAGTATCCTGAAACGAGGCCGGCCTGATCGGGGTTTGCCGCACCGATCACCAGAGCGCCAAAACCAAGGCCGGCCTGGGCGATGCCAAGAGCAAATTTTACGGGCGTAGATGGCTCTAATCCGCGGCGTCCGAGGGCCGTCCACAGCCAGGCAAAGAAAGGCGCAAACATAAAGATGAACATTGAGTTTAGTGCGCCGTACTGAGACGCGGTAAGAGTCATGCCAAAGACCTCTCGATCCATCACGCGATCCGCGAAAAGAGTCATGGATGCGGCGCTTTGTTCAAACAGCGCCCAGAACACGACGGTGGACATGGTTAGGACAATGAGCACGATCATTCGGCTGCGTTCAATGGCATCGCAGCGCGCGACGATGAACCAGCTCAATCCACCCAGAACAATCAGCGATAGGGAATTAAGGAGCAGTCCCACAGCTGCATGAAACTGTAGCATCTGCCAGACGACTACAACTCCCACTAGAGCGCCTAAATAGATGCTGTGCTCGCGAGAGAGTCCAATGGCCGTGCGCTGTTCGAGCTTGGCATCCTCCGGCGGCTCCGCGAGCCCTGCTAGATAGCGTTGTCCGTAAATGAACGTGGCCAAACCGAGCAGCATGCCGATGCCCGCTGCCCCAAAGCCGTATCCCCAGCCATAGGTCTCACCGAGATAGCCGCAGAGAAGCGTTGCGGTGAAGGAGCCTAGGTTGATCCCCATATAGAAAATCGTGAAGCCCGAATCACGTCTAGGGTCGTCCTTGCTGTAGAGCTGTCCTACGATGGTCGAGATGTTTGGCTTCAGAAATCCTACCCCGATAACGATGAGGGCCAGGGAGGCGTAGAAAACCTGCAGTGCCTGAGTGTCACGCTGGATGCTATCACCCACCAAGCGTGCCTGCTCGCCTTCTATGGCCATGCCAAGATGCCCTGCAACAAGCAGCAGGCCACCCAGAATTACTGACTTGCGCATGCCCAGGTATCGATCAGCCAAAAGCCCCCCGATCACAGGCATGGCGTAAACCAATGCGGCATAGCCGCCGAGGACTTCCAATCCCTCGGCATCTGTAAACAGGTGATACTTCGTGAGATACAGCAGCAATAGATACTTCATGCCGTAAAACGAGAATCGCTCCCACATTTCTGTGGCAAAGCAAATCATCAGACCCCGCGGGTGACCAAAAAAACCGCGGTCATCCAAAACTACCGGGGCATCTGCTGTTGCTGTGGACATTCAGTTCTCCTTGTTATCTTAGCTAGGCCGCCAAGCGTGTCGGATCGTCATCGCCGGCAATAGCAAGGCGTAATTGCTCCGGATCAAGAATACGCTTGATGACTGCAAACATCGCTGCGGCCTGAGGGTAGTAGTGTCTCAGATAGCCCAGCCACTGTTTGATGGGGTTTACCGCGTAGCGCGGGTCGTAGGTCTCCATAGTGATCGCAAGGTACTTGATTAAGTACCCGCGTATCTCATCCCAACTGAGCACGGGCTGTTCTGTGCCCTCATCGGCTGCGCGAATTAATCGGGGAAGATCGGGCCTGCAAAGTACGCCGCGACCCAGCATCAAGTCTGGGGTGCTGCTCTTTTCTCGAGCGAGCTGAGCGTCGCCCACGCCCCAGATTTCACCATTGGCTATCAATGGAAGTTGCGTCACGGAGCGAGCTAGGGCGATGTGCTCCCAATACGCCGGAGGACGATATCCATCTGCGCGGGTCCGTGCGTGAATAACAAGCTCACTGGGTTTTGCAGCATCGATACCCGAAACGATGTCCAAAAAACTGTCGCTATTGTCGAAGCCCAGTCGAATCTTCACGCTGAGGGGAACGGAATCGGGCATCGCTCGTCGCGTCGCCGCTACAATCGAATGCACGCGCTCTGGTTGACGAAGGATGATGGATCCGCCATCGGAGCGGTTTACAGTTTTGGCGGGACAGCCGAAGTTCAGATCTACGCCCACGGCACCGAGCTCAGCGGCGCGAGCAGCATTCTCTGCAACCAGGTTTGGATCGCCCCCGAGGATTTGTAGATATACAGGCACTCCGGAGGGCGTGTGTCCCCCTTGAGCAAGTTCAGGGCATATTCGGTGAAACACTCGCGGCGGCAGCAGTTCCTGGCTGATTCGTAGGAATTCGGTCACGCAGCGGTCAATGCCACCGAGCTGCGTGAGAAGGTCACGCATAGTGTGGTCGATGACGCCCTCCATGGGCGCCAGTAGGATACGAGGATTTGGTACAGAATTCACAGGCATGAAGTATACGCAGACTTGCTACTGCACACAGCTTTCGTGACCCGAGGGCCGCCCCTCGTTTATGATGGCGGAATCTAGGGGGATTAGCATGGGCGCCAATCTGCTGTCGCAGGGTCTTGAACTACTTGTCTATGGTATGGGCACGGTGGTGGTTTTCCTGACCGTGTTGGTTTTTGCCACGCGGTTGATGTCGACAGTGATACAGCGCTTCTTTCCAGAAGCTCCGATAGTCGTTCCCCAACGTTCTGTAGGTTCTGCCAACGCAGCACTCGCACCGACACCTGAAGTTCTTGCCGCGATCAGCGCTGCTGTGCATCAGCATCGTCGTCGGAAATCGGCATCTCCCGCATCTGCTATTGATCAAAGGAAACCCCATGTCTGATCGTCCTGGAAAGTTAGGCATTACGGAACTGGTTTTGCGTGACGCGCATCAATCGTTGTTCGCCACACGCATGCGCATCGATGACATGTTGCCTATCGCTGGGGAACTTGATGCGGTGGGTTTCTGGTCTATGGAGTCCTGGGGTGGCGCGACCTTCGATGCGTGTATTCGCTATCTGGGTGAGGATCCCTGGGATCGTATCCGCGAGCTGAAAAAAGCCATGCCAAATACTCCTCAGCAGATGCTGCTGCGAGGCCAGAACCTGCTCGGATATCGCCACTACGCCGACGACGTGGTCGAGAAATTTGTGGAGCGCGCCGCCATCAATGGCGTGGACGTTTTTCGGGTCTTTGATGCGATGAACGACATGCGCAATATCGAAGTGGCGCTGAAGGCCGTGAAGAACCAGGGTAAACATGCTCAGGGAACCATCGCCTACACCCTAAGTCCTGTTCATGACATTAAGGGCTGGGTCGATCAGGGGCGACGCATCGAAGATATGGGGGCCGACTCCATTGCCATTAAGGATATGGCGGGGCTCTTACGTCCCTATGTGGGGTTTGAGTTAGTAACCCGCTTAAAAGCGGCGTGCTCCATTCCTATACACATGCAGTGCCATGCCACTACGGGCCTGTCCACCGCAACCAACCTGAAGTGTATCGAAGCGGGTATCGATAATATCGATACCGCGGTGTCGAGTATGAGCATGACCTATGGCCACTCGCCGACGGAGGCGTTGGTGGCGATCCTGGAGGGCACCGACCGGGACACGGATTTGGATCTTGTGGCTCTGGAGCGCATTGCGAGTTACTTCCGCGATGTGAGAAAGAAGTATGCAAAGTTTGAGGGCTCGCTGAGGGGGGTGGATTCGCGCATCTTGGTGGCGCAGGTCCCCGGCGGGATGTTGACCAACATGGAGAATCAGCTTCGGGAGCAGAATGCTGGAGATCGTCTGGGTGAAGTGCTGGAAGAGATTCCCGCGGTTCGAGAGGACCTGGGTTTTATTCCACTGGTTACACCGACGTCACAGATCGTGGGCTCTCAAGCGGTACTTAACGTGCTCACTGGGGAGCGTTACAAGTCCATCTCTCGTGAAACGGCGGGCGTGTTGAAGGGGGAGTATGGCGTGACGCCAGCGCCGGTTAATGAAGAGCTTCAGCAAAGAGTGTTGGAAGGAGGTGAAGTTATTACCTGTCGCCCCGCAGATTTGTTGGAACCCGAAATGGATGTATTGCAGTCCGAGCTGCGCAGCGTGGCGGCCGAGAAGAGTATTCGCCTCGCGCCTGGAGAAGGGGAGGTTGACGACGCACTCACCTACGCATTGTTCCCTCAGGTGGGACTGCGGTTTCTTGATAAGCGCGGTGATGCCTCCGCCTTCGAGCCGGCGCCGGGTACCGAAGCGTCCGAGGAGTTGCCAGTGAAGGCGGCAACTTCTGTACCAGCGACCAGTGACGGCGAGACTGGCGTTTACACCGTGTCTGTTAACGGACAGCGCTATGTCGTGGAAGTGTCGGATGGTGGTGATCTGGGGGATATTCAAGCTGTGGCACCGGCGAGCGTGCCTGCGCCAACGTCGACAGCGGCCGAGAATGCCGAAGCGGTCAATGCGCCTTTGGCGGGGAATATTGTGAGTTTGGCGGTGGCGGTCGGCGATGCTGTCAAAGCAGGCGATGTTGTTGTGATGCTGGAAGCCATGAAGATGGAAACAGAAGTTCGCGCGCCCAAAGACGGTACGGTGACCTCGCTTCTGGTGGCGGCGGGTGACGCGGTGGCGGTCGGCGATGCTCTCCTGGAGATGGACACCCACTAATGGAACGTTTGGCCCAGCTGTGGGGCGCTTCAGGCCTTGCCCAGATGGATCTTGGCTCGGCCGTAATGCTGGGTATCGCGCTTTTGTTGCTTTATCTAGCAATTCATCGACGCTTTGAGCCTCTGCTGTTGGTTCCGATTGGATTTGGGGGGCTGCTGGCGAACATCCCCGGCGCGGGTCTCGCATACTCCGCGGTCGATAAAGCGCTCCACGGAGGTGATCTTGAATTGCTTGCGGCCTTGGCGACGCTGATTGCTAGTGCTGCGGATCCCGCGAGTATCGCCGCTGCGCTGGAGAAAGCTCCTCAGGCATTGCAGCTTGAAGCGCTGCAGCTAGCGCGGGATGCGGGCCTGAGCGATGGCATGCTTTACAGTTTTTACAATGTGGCTATTGGCAGTGGAGTTGCCCCGCTAGTTATTTTTATGGGGGTGGGTGCAATGACAGATTTTGGTCCACTTTTAGCTAACCCTCGAACGCTTCTGCTCGGTGCCGCTGCTCAGTTCGGTATTTTCGCAACGGTGCTCGGTGCAGTGGGTCTGACATCGTTGGGCGTGACGGACTTCAGCCTGGCGCAGTCAGCTGCCATTGGGATCATTGGCGGGGCCGACGGTCCTACAGCAATTTACGTTTCCAGTATTCTTGCACCAGACTTGCTCGGTGCCATCGCCGTCGCGGCTTATTCCTATATGGCTCTGGTGCCTCTCATTCAGCCGCCGATCATGCGCGCTCTTACAAGCAAGGAAGAGCGACAGATTGTGATGGTGCAGTTACGCGAGGTGAGCCGGCGAGAAAAAATCACGTTCCCTTTAATGCTGCTGATTCTGGTGGCCTTGCTGTTGCCTGATGCAGCGCCGCTTTTGGGAATGCTGTGCTTCGGTAACCTGATGCGAGAATGCGGAGTGGTGGAGCGTTTAAGCGCGGCGGCTCAAAACGCCCTGATTAACATTACAACCATATTTCTGGGCCTCGCCGTGGGCTCAAAGCTCGTCGCGGATAAGTTTTTAGATGTAAACACACTGGGAATCCTTGGCTTGGGGATTGTCGCGTTTAGCGTAGGGACAGCATCGGGTGTCTTGCTCGCAAAGCTCATGAATCGTTGGGGCGGTACGGCCATCAATCCCTTAATAGGCTCTGCTGGTGTCTCCGCCGTGCCCATGGCGGCGCGAGTCAGTAACAAGATGGGGCTTGAAGAGGATCCCCATAATTTCTTGTTGATGCACGCCATGGGGCCGAATGTGGCCGGTGTTATCGGGTCTGCTGTAGCAGCGGGCGTGATGATTACCCTTGTCAGTTGATCGCTGATTTAAGTTGATGGAGGCGCGGCTTGCTTTTCGGTAGAATCGCGGCTTAACCCATAGATGTTGTGTCGCCCATGAACCCCAATTATCTCGATTTTGAACAGCCGATTGCCGAGCTTGAGGTCAAGATAGAGGAGTTGCGCCATGTGGGTTCCGGCGCTGAGCTCAACCTCTCCAGCGAGTTGGGAGAGCTGAAGGCAAAAAGCGTAAAGCTCACGGAAAAGATTTTTTCCAATCTGAGTCCTTGGGACGTGGTGCGCGTTGCTCGACATCCGTTACGCCCCTACACCCTTGATTACCTGCCGCTAATATTCGACGACTTCGATGAGCTCCATGGAGATCGCCACTTTGGTGATGACAAAGCGATCGTCGGAGGCGTTGCGCGTCTTAACGGCGAGTCGGTCATGGTGATCGGTCAAGAGAAAGGGCGCTCGGTAAAAGATAAGGTTTACCGTAATTTTGGGATGCCCAAGCCCGAAGGCTACCGTAAAGCTTTGCGACTTATGGAAACCGCCGAGCGTTTTAGTTTGCCGGTAATCACGCTAATCGATACGCCGGGGGCCTATCCCGGCATCGACTCTGAGGAGCGCGGCATATCCGAGTCGATCGCCACCAACCTCGCGGTGATGTCACGGCTGAAGACGCCTATCGTGTCAGTAGTTATCGGTGAAGGAAGCTCTGGTGGAGCGCTGGGTATTGGTGTGGCCGATCATCTGGCCATGTTGCAGTACGCCACTTACTTTGTGATCTCTCCCGAGGGCTGTGCGAATATCATCTGGAAATCTTCGGAATTCGCCTCAGACGCTGCTGCGGCAATGGGCGTGACGTCCGAGAAGCTTAAAGAACTCGGCATCGTGGACGCTAGCATCGATGAGCCTTTGGGTGGAGCTCACAGAGACGCTGCGCTTATGGCAGAGCGTATTCGAGAGCACGTCGCTGCGGAGCTGGATAAGCTCAAGGCCCTGGATACTGATGAAATGCTCGAAGCCCGTTACGCGCGACTCCTCGCCTACGGCAACTGAGGTTCACTCAGGGGTGGCTCATAGCCCCGTTTTTCATGCGATTGCTCAGCACGCCGCAACCCTAGCGGCGGCGCGGCGCGTGTTCGTCGCTTACAGCGGGGGGCTGGACTCAACAGCACTCTTGCACACTGTTGCAAAGAGCTACCCCAATGCTATCGGATTGCATGCCAATCATGGGCTTCACGGCGATGCAAAGCGCTGGGCGCAGCATTGTGAGGAGGTTTGTCAGGGATTGGATATTGCCTTCGAGTCTACCGAGCTTGTGATTGTAGATGCCGGCGAGGGACTTGAAGCCGCCGCCCGAACTGCTCGCTATCGCTGGTTTGAAGAGCTCCTAAGCGAAGGCGACGTTTTGTTAATGGCCCATCATCAGGACGACCAGGCAGAGACACTGTTGCTGCGTTTGCTTAGGGGGGCAGGTCCCGAGGGGCTGTCGGGCATGCCGGTAAGCCGACGTCTGGGTTCAGCAGCGCTGTTAAGGCCGCTACTTGGACTGCCGCGCGCTGAGTTGAAGGCCTACGCAGAGGCTCATGGCTTGATCTGGGTTGATGATCCCAGTAATAGCGATGTTCGCTTTGATCGCAATTATCTTCGCCAGGAACTCATGCCACTGCTTGCTCAGCGCTGGCCAGGATACCGCGCAACCTTGTCGCGAGCGGCGACTCAGCTGCGGGAACTCAACGAGTATTTACCCGCGCCTTACCTGGCGACAGTGACGGGATCTCTTCAAGACCCAGGCTTTCAGGTCAATGACCTTCCCGACGAGCCGGCCCTTGCAGCACTCTCTTTGCGAAAGTGGTTACGCGAGCGATCCCTGACGGCGCCGCCCTCGGTCCGATTACTCGAGTTTCTCCGGCAGTTGCGGGAGGGCGCCGGCGCGCAGCTATGCGGTGCAGGCTGGATTATTGAGCGTTATCGGGATGCGGTGTACGTGCTTCCAATATTTAACGAGGAGAGGCCTTTGGAGGCCCCCGTGCGTCTGGGAGAATGGCAGCCCTGGCCGGGTATGGGGCATCTGAAGGTTGTATTAAAAGAAGGCGCAGAGCCCCTTGATCTGGCCCTGAAGTCCCGCCAAGGTGGTGAGCGCATTGAGTTCGCCAGTGGACAGCGGAAAGACCTCAAGACGGTCTTTCAGGAGCTGGAAGTGCCCCCTTGGTGGCGAGATCGACTGCCACTGTTGGCTCTGCGATCGGGACCGACCGAAGAGCTGCTGGCAGTGGCAGACTTACGTTACTCCCCGCGGGCAGCATCCCTAGGGGTAGAAGTTGTTCGAAAAGGGGAAGAATTTCCCGAGAAATAAACGCTTCTTTGCGGGTTTCTGATTGAGGAGAAACCCGCTTTCTGTTAACTTGGCCTCCCATCTTATCGCATGGTCGCGGGCCCGGATTGATGTCAATCTTGTTCGTCCGGGACTGTTTCACGACATAGTCAACAGGAAGGCGTGACATGACGCGATTGGTCTTTGTGACTGGTGGTGTAGTTTCCTCTCTAGGCAAGGGTATCGCAGCGGCATCGCTGGCAGCGGTCCTTGAAGCGCGTGGTTTGAAGGTTACCCTTCTCAAACTCGACCCCTATATCAACATCGATCCCGGCACCATGAGTCCGTTCCAGCACGGTGAGGTGTATGTCACCGATGACGGCGCTGAGACGGATCTGGATCTCGGCCATTACGAGCGCTTCACCCGCGCTGTGATGAGTCGACGCAATAACTTCACTACCGGGCGTGTTTACAACCAGGTCCTTGCTAAGGAGCGTCGCGGTGATTATCTAGGCGGAACTGTTCAGGTCATTCCCCATATCACGGATGAAATTAAACGCCGGGTGATTGCTGGTGCCGGCGATGCCGATGTTGCCGTTGTGGAGATCGGTGGCACCGTGGGCGATATCGAGGGGCTGCCGTTTTTAGAGGCGGCACGTCAGCTAAAAGTGGAGATGGGTTCCTCCCGGGCTCTGCTCATGCACCTTACGCTGGTGCCCTACATAGCTACCGCGGGCGAGATTAAGACCAAACCTACACAGCACTCCGTTAAGGAATTGCGCTCTATCGGCTTGCAGCCCGACATTCTGCTGTGCCGTTCGACAGTTCCCATTGAAGAAAGCGCATGCAGCAAAATCGCCCTGTTTACCAATGTTGAAGCCCGGGCGGTGATACCGCTGCTGGATGCCGACACTATCTACCGAATTCCCCGTGCGCTGCATGCAAATGGACTGGATGATTTTGTCGTGGAGCGCTTCAATCTCGAATGCTCTCCTGCGGATCTTAGAGAGTGGGACGAGGTGCTCCAGCGGCAGGTCGCGGAACGGCAGGCGAGGGTCCGTGTAGCCATGGTAGGCAAGTACATGGAGCTGCCAGATGCCTATAAGTCATTAAACGAAGCGTTGTCCCATGCAGGACTCCAGACCTTGACGGATGTGCAGGTCGATTACGTCGAGGCGGAAGATATCGAGCGCGATGGTGTAGGGATACTCGAAGGGGTAGACGCCATTCTGGTGCCCGGAGGCTTTGGTGACCGAGGCGTAGAAGGCAAGATTGAGGCTGTGCGCTATGCCCGCGAGAACGATATTCCGTTTTTGGGTATCTGTCTGGGAATGCACGTGGCTTTGGTGGAGTACGCGCGCAACGTTTGTGGTTTGGACGGAGCACACTCCTCGGAGATGGCTCCGGAGAGCCCTCACCCCATCGTTGCTTTGATTACCGAGTGGCAGAATGCCGACGGCAGCACCGAACAGCGGGATGAGAGCTCAGATTTGGGCGGCACTATGCGTTTAGGTTCACAGCCCTGTCATCTGGAGGAGGGGACGCGCATCCGCGAAATTTACGCAGCGGATGTGATCAATGAGCGTCACCGCCATCGCTACGAGGTCAACAACAATTACGTCGATACCCTTCAGGATCACGGGATGGTCATTGCGGGCTGGTCTGCAGATAAGTCGCTGGTTGAGATGGTTGAGCTGCCTGAGCACGCTTGGTTCGTGGCTTGTCAGTTTCACCCGGAGTTTACGTCCCGCCCTCGAGGCGGACACCCTTTGTTCACAAGTTACATCCAAGCTGCCTGTCAACGTGCTGCGGGGAACCGCTTTGCTCGTGACACGGCTGCGGGCTGATCGCAGAGGGGCGCTCCAATGATAAAGACGGTAGAGCTGGGCGGTCTGCATATCGCAAATGACGCACCCTTTGTGTTACTCGGTGGCGTGAACGTTCTCGAAAGCCGGGAGTTCGCGTTGGAGGTGGCCGCAGAGTACGTGTCTGTGTGCGCCGATCTGGGTATCCCGCTGGTTTTTAAGGCCTCTTACGACAAGGCTAATCGCTCTTCTATCCATTCCTTTCGAGGTCCTGGATTACGTGAGGGGCTGGATATTCTTGCGGAGGTGAAGTCGCGATTCGGCGTGCCTACGGTTACCGATGTACACGCGCCGGACCAGGCGGCCGCCGCCGCTGAGGTCTGTGACATTATTCAATTGCCCGCGTTTTTGGCCCGACAAACTGACTTGGTGCGCGCGATGGCTGAAACCGGCGCGGCGATTAATATTAAGAAACCGCAGTTTTTATCTCCGTCTCAGATGTCCAACATAGTCGAGAAGTTCCGTGAATGCGGAAACGACCGTCTTATACTCTGTGAGCGAGGAAGCAATTTTGGCTATGACAACCTTGTTGTGGATATGCTCGGTTTTGGCGTTATGCGCAACGCAACAGGTGGCGTGCCACAGATCTTTGACGTCACCCACGCGCTGCAATGTCGAGACCCATTAGGCGCTGCATCGGGTGGTCGTCGGTCCCAGGTAACGGAGCTTGCCAGGGCAGGAATGGCGGTTGGCTTGGCTGGTCTGTTTCTCGAGTCTCATCCGGATCCTGACAAGGCACTTTGTGATGGCCCCAGTGCCTTGCCTCTCGGTAAATTAAAACCCTTTTTGGAGCAGGTCCAAGCCGTTGATAGTCTGGTGAAAGGGCTGCCTGCACTTTCTATAGACTAGAGTTAATCTTTGACGGCGCGCAGCGGCTGAAGTATCTCTCGCGCTATCCCCACACGATTCAGGGAGAATGAAAAGTGAGCAGAATTACTGAGGTTCAGGGTTTCGAGGTGCTGGATTCCCGAGGTAACCCCACGGTTATGGCGGAGGTAACCCTCGAGTCTGGAGCCTGTGCGGCTGCTTTTGCGCCATCAGGCGCGTCAACCGGGTCTCGAGAAGCCCTTGAGCTGCGTGATGGTGATTCCGAGCGCTATCTTGGTAAGGGTGTCGCAAAAGCCGTTGGGAACATCAATGGCGCTTTGCGCACGGCCTTGATGGGCATGGATGCCTCTGCTCAGCGTGAGCTCGACAATGCAATGCTGGCATTGGATGGCACTGAGAATAAGGAGTCTTTGGGGGCCAATGCCATGCTGGCGGTGTCGTTGGCGGCAGCAAGAGCCGCAGCGATTGCCGAGGGTAAGCCGCTGTACGCGCATATTGCTGAACTCTATGGACGAGGTGCCTTGAGCATGCCCGTACCGATGATGAACATCATCAACGGCGGAGAGCACGCTGACAACAATGTTGATATTCAGGAATTTATGATTCAACCCGTGGCAGCCACTAGTTTTGCCGAGGCATTGCGTTGCGGTGCCGAGATTTTCCATCACCTCAAAAAAGTACTTTCGGCACGAGGTCTAAGTACTGCCGTGGGTGATGAGGGTGGATTTGCCCCGGATCTGCCTTCAAACGAAGCGGCCTTGGACGTTATCGGTGAGGCGGTGGCAAATGCCGGCTATAAGCTTGGCACTGACGTTACCCTTGCACTCGACTGTGCTGCTTCAGAATTTTACCGTGATGGGCGTTACTGGCTGGGCGGCGATGGCCGTGATTTTGATAGTGCGGGCTTCACCGAGTATCTCGCGGGACTTGCCGATGCGCATCCTATTCTTTCGATAGAAGACGGTCTTGATGAGTCGGATTGGGATGGTTGGAAATTGCTGACTGAGCGCCTCGGCGACCGGGTTCAGTTAGTGGGCGATGACCTGTTTGTCACAAATACCAAGATTTTGGGGCAGGGAATTGAGCGCGGTGTCGGTAACTCTATTCTTATTAAGCTGAATCAAATCGGTACTCTTTCGGAGACTCTGGATGCCATAGGCATGGCGGCTGATGCAGGCTACACTTCCGTGATTTCTCACCGCTCGGGGGAAACAGAAGACACGACGATAGCGGACTTAGCGGTTGCTACGGGCGCGGGACAGATTAAAACGGGCTCCCTATGCCGTTCGGACAGGGTAGCCAAGTACAACCGGCTTCTGCGCATTGAAGCCGAACTGGGATCGACAGCGCCCTATCGCGGGCGTGCCGAGTTTGCGCGTTAGGAATTCACTTGCGCTGGATATTGCTGATACTTCTTGTGCTCCTCGGCGGCTTGCAATATCGCCTTTGGTGGGGAGAGGGCGGGCGTCTCGAGCTATTGCGTCTGCGGCAGCAGGCTCAGGATTCCCAGCGCGAGAATGCTATATTGCGCGAACGCAATGAAGAGCTGGCGCGGCAGGTGATGGACCTCAAGGCTGGCAATACGGTGCTAGAGCAGCGAGCCAGAGAAGAGCTTGGCCTAACCCGGGAAGACGAGGTTTACTATCAATTCGTGGATCCCGCCAAGCTTGTGCCGAAAGCCGCCGAGCCCCAGTTGTGAGCGAACTATGGGCAGTGGTCCCCGCAGCGGGAAGTGGTTCGCGGATGGCTCAGGGGCAATCAAAACAATATTTACAGCTTTACGGGCGCACGCTTCTCGATTGGAGCGTTGGGTCTCTGCTGTCCTGTCCACAGCTTCGCGGCTGCGTGGTCGCTTTGCCCAAAGCAGACCTGGCGCTCGATAGGGTCGGCGTCTTGGAGGATGCTCGAGTCAGTTTCTGCGCCGGCGGCGCCAGTCGTGCTGAGTCAGTGGCGGCAGGCGTCGCGGCACTGCCCGCACAAGATAAAGACTGGGTGCTAGTGCACGATGCAGCGAGACCCTGCTTATCACGGAGCGATCTGCAAACTTTGATAGAGGCGGTTTCGGGGTCCGGTGTCGGCGGGATTCTGGCTTTGCCTATTACAGATACTCTAAAGCGCGGGGATGAGAGTGATCATGTTACAGCGACTCTGGACCGCGAAGCTGTCTGGAGCGCCCAAACTCCCCAGATGTTTCGCGTGGGAGAACTCAGGACTGCGTTAGCTGCAGCACAGGCCAATGGCTACGCTGTGACAGACGAGGCTTCAGCTATGGAAGCGTCCGGTTTTGCAGTGCAACTTGTCAGAGGTGCTGTGGGCAATCTCAAGGTAACCTACGCATCAGATATGCAATTGGCAGCGTTTTGGTTAAAACAGCTTCATCCACAGGAAGTATTGGTAGAGGGGAGAGAGTCTTGATGCGGATCGGACACGGCTTCGATGTGCATGCCTTTGCTGAGCGGGGGCAGGGCGCCGATGCGGTCATCCTTGGAGGGGTCTCTATTCCTCATGATCGGTCTTTACTGGCCCATTCTGACGGGGATGTCGTTCTGCATGCTCTGTGTGATGCCCTTTTAGGCGCAATTGCGGCGGGAGATATCGGTAAGCACTTTCCAGACACTGATGCGGCCAATGCGGGCATTAATAGCCGGGAGCTGTTGCGTCGTTGCGCCGTGCTCGTTGGCGAAGGGGGGTTTGCCCTAGGTAACCTGGACATCACTATAGTGGCCCAGACTCCGCGAATGGCAGAGCATGTCGATGCCATGCGTAAAAACATTGCGGACGACCTGTCCGCGCCGATTGATCAGGTATCAGTAAAAGCCACCACCACCGAACGTCTTGGGTATGTAGGGCGCGGTGAGGGTATCTCCGTGCACGCCGTCGTATTGTTGCAGAGCTCATGAACAGGACCTCGGATGTTTCAGGGATAGGCATGACCTCGCAGCGTACGCGAGAGCGTCTTGTGCAGCGCTTACAGGAGCAGGGCGTAAGCAATATCGCTGTGCTTGATGCTATGCGGAATGTGCCCAGACACCTGTTTCTGGATGAAGCCATGGCTCATCGAGCTTATGAAGACACGGCCTTGCCCATTGGTTTTCAGCAGACTTTGTCACAGCCTTACATCGTTGCTCGAATGACAGAACTACTCATCGCCGGTCGTGACCCTCAGAAGGTTTTGGAGATTGGTAGTGGCTCGGGCTATCAGAGCGCTGTGTTGGCGGGGCTTGTCGGCGAGGTGTATTCCCTGGAACGGATAAAGCCCTTGTTGATGGCAGCTAGGAAGCGTATGCGTCAGCTCAAGCTTCGGAATGTCCAAATGCGCCACGGTGATGGTTTTGACGGCTGGGAATCACAGGCTCCTTTTGACAGTATTCTTGCGGCGGCGGCCCCAGAGCGAGTGCCTCCATCATTGCTGGATCAGTTGGCGCCCGGAGGCCGTCTGGTGATGCCCGTGGGTGGTCGGGAGCAAACGCTGGTGGTCGTGGAGCGCACAGATGCCGGTTTTGAGCGCTACGACATTGAACCCGTACGTTTTGTGCCTCTACTCCCGGGCCTTGGTAATGGATGAACCGTCGGGCAAACAAAAGCCCGGCGTTTCACTGATCCCTGGTGTGTTGCTCAGAGGCGTGCTCATGGGGGCGGCAGACATTGTTCCAGGCGTCTCGGGTGGCACCATGGCATTCATTACCGGAATCTACGAGCGTCTTATCAATGCGATCACTGCTTTTGATGTCACGCTGATTCGCTGCGTTTTCGAGCGGCGCTGGGACGAAGCATTTCGGCGCACGGACGCTGCCTTTTTAGCCACGCTACTTCTGGGTATCGCAATCAGCGTGTTCACCTTGGCGCGCCTGATTACCTTGCTGTTGGAGACGCAGCCCCTAGTTTTATGGTCGTTTTTCTTCGGCTTAATTTTGGCTTCCGCCCTTGTATTACTACGCCATGTCTCGGGATGGTCAGCACCAGCCGTGGTCGGCTTGTCTCTAGGCGTGTTATTTGCGACGGGTATTGGTTTGTCCCCAGCGTTTGCTTTACCGGTGGCGCCCTGGAGTTTTTTTGTGGCGGGCTTCTTCGCCATCTGCGCGATGATTCTCCCAGGAATATCCGGGAGCTTTATTCTCGTTCTTCTAGGGATGTACCCGGTTGTTCTCGAAGCGATTGAGTCGCTGGACTTTGTGTCTCTCGCCCTGTTTGCCACGGGCGCTGGATCCGGACTTTTGGTTTTTTCGCGGCTACTGAGTTATCTCCTGAGCGAGCATCACAGTCCGACTCTCGCAACCCTCACCGGGTTTTTGTTTGGTTCACTCCTAGTAGTGTGGCCGTGGAAGGCGCCAGGATCTGATACTGGCGCTACTGTCCCGGTGTCTCCTCACTATTACAGTACCCAGTTTGGCGATAACCAACTGTTGTTTTGTCTCGCATTGATGCTCTTGGGTTTTCTCGCAGTTTGGTTGCTGGAAAGCCGCTGGGGTGGGCCGGAGCGCTAAGCCATGTTACGGCTCGCAGTGCCGCTATGTGGTTTGTTTGTCGCTGCGCTCATTACCGCCTGTGCCGATAAGCCACTGGCACCCATTGAAGATCGCAGCCGCGGCGGCACCTCCAGAGTAGAGGAACGCTATACCGTTCTGCGCGGTGATACGCTGTTTTCTATTGCCTTTCGCTATGGCCTGGACTTTCGCCGTCTTGCGGCGGCAAATACCATTGTCGAGCCCTATACAATTTTCCCCGGCCAGACTTTGCGACTTGCGGAAGCCGAGCCACCTAAACCCCGAGTCGTGGCGACGCCTGTTACTGTAGCGAAGTCGTCTGACTCAAAAACGGTAACGCCCGTGCCGAGCGGCCAATCAGCGCGTAAAACCACACCGACCGTGAATTCTCAGCCAAAGCCAAAGCCAAGGCCAACGCCGACTGCGACCAATACCCAGAAGCCATCGCAAGCGGCGGCGAAGGCCGCTCCAGTAAACATTAAGGTAAGCGTCTGGCGTTGGCCCGCAAAGGGCAAGGTGGTTCGCCGTTTTGATAAGAATTTACACAAGGGCGTAGACATAAGCGGTAGCCGTGGAGATGCCGTAGAGGCGACCGCAGCTGGCCGGGTAGTGTATGCCGGTAGCGGAATCGCTGGTTATGGCTTGATGCTGATCGTGCGGCACAACGATGAGTTTCTGAGTGCTTATGGTCACAACGATGCGTTGCTCGTGGATGAGGGAGATGTCGTGCGCTCTGGTCAAAAAATAGCGGAGCGGGGGAGCTCGGGCACAGATTCGGTAAAACTGCACTTTGAGATACGTCAACAAGGACGCCCCGTGGACCCTCTCAAGCTGTTACCAGCCCGATAGCAGGGTGCTTGTTTTGTGATGGCTCGCTGAGCTAAGCTGCTCGGCCGAAGTATTTTAGCCAAAGGTAAAACGGCGGAATACGCAGGCTTACTACAGGACGCTAACCCATGGGTAGAACCAAGGGGAGCTCGGCCAGCGGCACGAAGAACGGTCGCGGACAGAGAGATAAGCGACACCAGTCTGAAGTTGCAGGGCTGGCGGGAGACGCTTTGGCCGCTCTGAATGAATCGGAGCTAGCTGAGGCTGATTCAAAAGCAAGTTCAACGTCTGGATTTAAGTCTGAGTCAGTAACCTCTGATTCCGATGATGCGGATACGCATCAAATCACTCTTGATCCCACCCAGCTATACCTCAACGAAATTGGCTTTGTTCCCCTGCTCACGGCAGACGAGGAAAAACACTACGCGCGTCTGACACAGAAAGGTGATGAAGCGGCGCGAAAGCGCATGATCGAGAGCAACTTGCGCCTTGTGGTGAAGATCTCCCGCCGATATTTACACCGAGGTATGAGTCTTCTGGATCTGATCGAGGAGGGAAATCTTGGCTTGATGCGTGCGGTAGAGAAGTTTGATCCCGAGCGTGGCTTTCGCTTTTCTACTTATGCGACCTGGTGGATACGACAGACCATCGAGCGAGGCATTATGAATCAGGCGCGCACGATTCGCCTGCCTATTCACGTGGTGAAAGATCTTAACGGTTGTCTTCGGGCAGCGCGGGAGCTCACTCAACAGTTGGATCACGAACCGACCACGCAGGAGATAGCCTCCCGGACTCACAAGTCCCCGAAAGAAGTGTCACGGCTTATGGGGCTCAATGAGCGGGTAAGCTCCATGGACGCGCCCTTGGGGCCGGAGTCAGACTCTTCAGTGGTGGAGACCATTGCAGATGATCACGGTTGTGATCCTTCGGAGCAGCTACAGAACGATGATGTACACGACAGTGTGGCGGACTGGCTCAATGAGCTCTCAGCCAAGCAGCGAGAAGTCGTTATGCGACGCTTTGGGCTCCTGGGTCATGAGAGCAGTACTCTGGAAGAAGTAGGTCAGGAGATAGGTCTTACCCGAGAACGCGTACGGCAAATACAGGTGGAGGCGTTAAAACGTCTGCGTCGCATCCTCGAACGACAAGGCTTGTCAGCAGACGCTCTGCTTCAGCAGTAACAGCAGCGTTACCGCTGAAAACAATTAGCGCTCCAGGAGCGCTAGCTTTCCTGGCTTACCTGCCCACTCTTCTGCATCTTCAGGTGCGGGCTTCATCTCGGTAATGCATGGCCAGACTTCAGCCAATTCCGCATTGAGTTCTAGAAATACCTGCTGATCTGCGGGTAGTTCGTCTTCCGAGAATATTGCGTCGACCGGGCACTCGGGCTCGCATAGCGCACAATCAATACACTCATCAGGATGGATGACCAAAAAGTTGGGTCCCTCATAAAAGCAGTCCACTGGACACACTTCCACACAGTCTGTGTGCTTGCACTTAATGCAGTCTTCACCAACAACGAAGGTCATGCTTGGGTATCCTTAAACTTGATTCTGATCATTGCTCTGTCAAAGTTGATTGCACTGACAAAGCGTTGGGGCAGAAGTGTAGCGATTCGCTTCCACGATGAGAAGCACCCCTGTGCGCAAAGTCAGTCTGTCAACTCGCGAAGATTATAAAGGATTGCGAGCGCCTCTCGCGGTGAAAGAGCGTCCGGGTCCGTCTCGCGAAGCAAGCTCAAAGCAGGGTGGTTGGCATTGTCTGCAAATAAATCTCCCTGCGGAATACTTGTCGACGTGACAGAAGTCGATGGCAGAGACGATTGATCAGCGATGTTTTGGCTTTCGAGTTCTTGCAGCTTGCCCGCCGCGGCGTGGAGAACTGTGGCTGGAACCCCAGCAAGTTTAGCGACTTGCAGCCCAAAACTTCGATTTGCGGGTCCTTCCTGGATTCGATGCATAAATACGACATGCTCACGATGCTCTACAGCGTCCAGATGGACATTCACTACCGTGGGAAGCTGCTCAGCAAGAGCGGTGAGTTCAAAGTAGTGCGTTGCAAAGAGTGTAAACGCACGGGTTTTTTCGGCCAGATGCAGAGCGGCGGCCCAAGCTAGAGAGAGGCCGTCAAAGGTGCTGGTACCTCTGCCCACTTCGTCCATGAGCACCAAGCTACGCTCACTGGCGTTGTGGAGGATGTTAGCCGTCTCGGTCATCTCAACCATAAAGGTAGATCGGCCACTCGCAAGATCATCGGCCGCTCCAATACGCGTGAATATACGATCTACTGTCGACAGGATTGCGGCCTTGGCCGGCACAAAGGAGCCCACATGCGCCAGTAAGGTGATGATCGCGTTTTGACGCATATAGGTAGATTTACCACCCATGTTCGGACCGGTGATGAGAAGCATCCTACGACCCTCATCCAGGAGCGTGTCGTTGGCGATAAAGGGCTCTTCGAGAACCTGCTCTACAACAAGATGACGGCCCTGATCTATGTCCAACTTTGGCGTGTCGCTGAACTGCGGTCGGCACAAATCGAGACTTTGACTTCGTTCTGCCAGCGTTGCGTACACATCCAGCTCTGCCATGGCCGCGCCGCAGCAGCGCAAGGCTTCCAGTGATTCTTGCAGGATCGTCAGTACCTCTGCATAGAGCTGCTTTTCTCGAGCGAGGGCGCGGCTCTTGCTCGACAGTGCTTTGTCCTCAAACTCCTTAAGCTCTGGTGTGATAAATCGCTCGACGTTTTTGAGGGTCTGTCGTCGCTGATACTCCACGGGTACGTCATCGGATTGGCTGCGACTGAGTTCGATGTAGTACCCATGCACGCGGTTGTAACCGACCTTCAAGCTCGCCAGCCCCGTGCGCTCACGCTCGCGGGTTTCTATGGCGACTAAAAAGCCGGCGGCGTTTTCACTAATGGAGCGCAGTTCGTCGAGCTCGGCGTCGTAACCGGTTGCGATAACGCCGCCGTCGCGAAGCACCACGGGAGGATTTTCGATAATCGCTTGCTCAAGAAGATCAACCAGTGCGGTGAAGTCACCTAATGCGGTGGTTGTTGTTTTCAGAGCGTCAGATGCGTCGGAAGGCGTTGCTGCGCGGAGTGCCGGCACGCTGCTTAAGGCAAACGACAGACGAGTGAGATCCCGGGGACGAGCACTGCCCAATGCAATCCGAGTGATGATGCGCTCCACATCTCCAATAGGGCGCAATACATCGCGAAGGCTCTCGAAAGTGTAGTTTTCTCGCAAGGCCTGAACGGCCTCCTGGCGTTCCTTCAGCGAGTCGGTATTAGTCAATGGCCGATGCAACCAGCGCCTCAGACAGCGGCTGCCCATAGCGGTCTTACAACGATCCATAACGGACATTAGGGTGTGCGTATCGCCGCCAGCCAGATTCCTGTCTATTTCAAGATTCCGGCGAGTCGCCGCGTCCAAGACTACGCTCTCTTCGCGCATCTCCGGTGCAATAGCCGTAATGTGGGGCAGTTGACCGCGCTGTGTATCTCGAACGTAGCTGATGAGGCAGCCTGCCGCAGCGATGCCCAGTCGGAGGTTTTCGCAGCCAAAACCGCGTAGATCGTGAGTTTGAAATTGCTCCCGCAGGTTTCGTTCGGCCGACTCGAGGTCAAATTCCCAGGAGGGTTGGGAGCGTGCCCCTGGGCGACTCGTTACGGCGTGTTGCTGCAGTTCTTCGTGGTAAAGGAGCTCAGCAGGATCGAGCCGCTCAACCTCCCCAAGCAGAGCTTCTTCGCCATTGAGTTCCATCAGCCGAAAGCGTCCGCTTCCGAGGTCTAGATACGCGAGGCCATAATGACTTTGCTGCGCAACCAGCGCGACAATCAGTTGCTCTCGTTTTTCTTCGAGAAGCGCCTCATCAGTGAGCGTCCCGGGGGTAACGACGCGCACCACCCGTCGTTCGACCGGCCCCTTGCTTGTCGCTGGATCGCCTATCTGCTCGGCGATCGCTACGGAAATGCCAGCCTTCACTAATCGGGCAAGATACCCCTCGGCCGCGTGATAGGGCACCCCCGCCATCGGTATGTCCTCACCCGCGGACTTACCCCGTGCTGTCAGGGTGATGTCCAATAGTTCTGCAGCGCGCTGAGCATCGTCGTAAAACAGCTCGTAAAAGTCCCCCATGCGGTAAAACAACAGCTCGTTAGGGTGGTCTTTCTTGATGCGCAAAAATTGCTGCATCATTGGCGTATGTTGGCTTTGATCGTTGGGCAAGACGGTTTCTGAGGGTCCTGTAAATGCAGGGCGCAGTGTAATTCATGGAGGGGTGTAGCGACCAGAGAACCGCGACAGGAACTCACCCATTATTTTTGTTCCGAAAGTCTAGTCTTTGCGCTGCGCAATGGTAGGTCTAGAATGGGACGGCAATCGCAAGGAGCAGATGTCCGAAGATGGGTATAGAAATCCATAAGACAACTTTTGATGCCGATGACCGTCGGCGATTCTCCGAGCGTTTAGAGTCGCAACTTCAGCAGCTATCGGCGCTGATGAAGAGCCCGAACTTCGGGAGTCCCGTAGAAAGTGTCGGGGCGGAGCTGGAGCTATACATTGTCGATGCGAACGGCAAGCCGGCCTATATCAATGATGCTTTGTGCAATGCCGCGGCGGATCCCCAACTCACCGTAGAGCTCAACAAATACAACCTCGAGTACAACCTGAGTCCTCAGGGGCTGGATCAGGAGGGGTTGACCGCGACAGAGCGCGAGATTGTGACGAAGTTGCAGAGGCTTTCGGGCTTGGCCGCCGAGAAAGACGCCTTTGTTGTTCCCGTAGGTATTCTTCCGACGCTTACAGAGAAGGATCTAGGCGACCATTGTGTTACGGATCGTCAGCGCTACCGTGCCTTAGTCGCCCAACTTATTGCCTGGCGAGGCAGTGATTTCAATATCAATATTAATGGCGAAGAGCCGTTAAAAATGACCATGGCGAATATCACGCTGGAGGGCGCTAACACGTCTTTTCAAATCCATCAGCGTGTGAGTCCTGAGCATTACGCTGCAACGTTTAATGCGACGCAATTGGCGACGCCTCTCGCGATTGCAATCAGTGCTAATAGTCCGGGTCTGTTCGGCCATCAACTCTGGGATGAAACCCGAATACCTTTGTTTAAACAGTCCATCGATACGCGGGACATGGACCGCTATCGCTGGAGTGAACCGCCAAGAGTTTGCTTTGGACACGGATGGTTGCGTAAGGGCGCTTTTGAATTATTTGACGAAACGGTACGCCTTTATCCGCCGTTGTTGCCTGCCTGCGATGAAAGGGCGCGTGACACCGGTGATGGCGCGCCAGGCTTGACGGAGCTTCGTTTGCACCAAAGCACTGTTTGGCTGTGGAATCGCGCGGTCTATGACGATTTGGATGGGGGGCATCTACGCATCGAAATGCGCGCCTTGCCTGCAGGACCAACACCCATCGATATGGTCGCTGGGGCAGCATTCATGATGGGGCTTGCGCGGGGTTTGAGAGATGACATGGATGGCTTGATGGCGGCCCTTCCTTTTCACCTGGCGGAGTACAATTTTTATCGCGCAGCCCAGCATGGCCTCGATGCGCGCATGGTTTGGCCGAGCCTTCAGCAGCATCGCCTGCAGGATGCCTCCGTGGTCGACATTATCGCAGAGATGCTGCCCGTGGCCGATGAGGGGCTGAATAAGCTGGGCGTTAGTCAGGGAGAGCGCGATCGCTACTTGGGCGTGATTGATGCGCGCTTGAGCGCAAGACGTAACGGCGCTCGATGGCAACGAGAAGCGACTCGCGCCTTGATGGACCGTGGACACGGTAAGTCCACTGCGCTCAGAGAAATGCTTAGTCATTATCGAGAGCACAGCGCCCAGAATATTCCCGTGGCCGATTGGCCGATACCCTGATGGGTCGATATTTGGGTCAGGCAAGGTGATGCGTTTTCGCTTCTTAAAGGATCCTGAAAGCAGTATTGCGGGTTCTAATCCCAATGAACTTCTTGACAATCTCGGCGGACCGGCGTGCATTCTCTTTTCTGGGAAAGACCCTACAAGAACCCGCGCGGTAGTCACGCTTCTCCACGGCAATGAACCCTCGGGCTTCTTCGCTCTGCACCGGTGGCTCCATGCGGGGCACGAGCCAGCGGTAAATCTCTTATTCATCGCAGCGTCGGTGCACGCTGCGCTGGAGCCTCCATGTTTCAGTCATCGCATGCTACCTAGAGCGAGGGACCTTAATCGTTGCTTCAGCCCTCCTTTTGACGACGAGCAGGGCCGTCTGGCGCAGGAAATTCTCGAATTGCTCCGTGTGCATCATCCTGAAGCGGTAGTTGATATGCACAATACGTCCGGCTCCGGTCCGTCCTTCGGCGTATGCACGCACCTTGATCGTCAGCACGATGCTCTCGTATCGATCTTTACCCGGCGCCTGGTGGTATCCCAGCTAAACCTGGGAGCGCTCATGGATATTAGTGATACGAGTTGTCCGACAGTGACTATAGAGGTGGGAGGGCGGCTGGATGACGATGCCCACGAGCTGGCCTATGAGGGCTTGCAGCGCTATGCCCTCGCCGAGCGAGTTCTCGCCCCTGCTGATGAGACAGACTGGGGAATAGAGATTCTTCGCGATCCGATACGCCTTGAGCTGCGCGAGGGCGTGACTCTTGCTTACGATGAAGCGCCACGCCCCGGACATGACATCACGTTAAGAGTCGATATAGAGCATCATAATTTTGGAGAGGTAAGTTCTGACACACCCCTTGGCTGGGTGAAGGATGATCCCCAGTCGCTTTTTAAAGCCATAGATGCTTTCGGGCGTTGCGCGGTAAACGCGCTGGTTCGCTGTGAAAATGGCGTGCTTTTCCCTTCATGCAGTCTGAAACTGTTTATGATCACTACCAATGCCGGCATTGCCGAGAGCGACTGTCTATTCTACGCCGTGGCTGCAGATATCTAGCAGGACTGACTCCAGCCTAGTAAGCGGTAAATCATTTGCCAGGGGCCCTTTGGGGTGTTGTCACGGATTGTCACCCGTCGCAAAGAGCGACAGGTCGCATTACTAGCTGTGTTTTCATGACTTTTCGACGCATATGATGGTTGCATTCTTCAGCGTAACCACTGATTATATGTACAGTAGTTTTCCGGTGCGCTGAAAACGCCGTTTTTGTGGTAGCAACGCAACAGCAGAGCAGTAAAAGAGCAGTAAAAGAGCAGTAAGACAGACCGTTAAGACTAAGCAGTAAAACAGACCAATAGCGAATGACTCGTAGAAAATTAGGAGAGCAGCACATGAACGCAAATAAAGAAAAGGCACTCGAAGCGGCTCTAGGCCAAATCGATCGTCAATTCGGTAAGGGTACCGTCATGCGCATGGGAGATAGTGATCGCGTTGCAATCCCATCGATTTCTACGGGGTCGCTTGGCCTGGACGTCGCGCTAGGCATTGGTGGTCTTCCCAAAGGGCGAATCTGCGAAATCTTTGGTCCGGAGTCATCGGGTAAAACCACACTGACCCTGCAAGTCATTGCTGAGGCTCAAAAAGCGGGTGGTACAGCGGCTTTTATCGACGCTGAGCACGCTCTGGATCCAATTTACGCCGAAAAGCTAGGCGTGCAGATTGATGATCTGATTGTTTCGCAGCCAGATACTGGAGAGCAGGCACTGGAAGTTGCTGAAATGCTTGTACGCTCCGGTGCTGTCGATGTGCTGGTAGTTGACTCTGTAGCTGCGCTGACGCCTCGAGCGGAAATCGAAGGTGATATGGGGGATTCGCACGTTGGTCTACAGGCACGACTGCTCAGTCAGGCGATGCGCAAGCTCACGGCGACAATCAAGCAAACGAATTGTCTGGTGATCTTTATTAACCAGATCCGTATGAAGATTGGCGTTATGTTCGGCTCGCCCGAAACCACTACTGGTGGTAATGCCCTCAAGTTCTACTCGTCTGTACGACTCGATATCCGCCGTATTGGGGCGGTCAAAGAAGGCGACGAGGTGGTGGGTAACGAAACGCGTGTCAAAGTCGTGAAAAACAAAGTGGCGCCACCCTTCAAACAGGCGGAATTCCAGATTATGTACGGCCGGGGTATTTATCGCACCGCAGAAGTTATTGACTGGGGCGTGAAGCTAAGCCTCATCGACAAGTCTGGAGCGTGGTATGCCTATAAAGGCGACAAGATTGGTCAGGGCAAAGCTAACGCTGCGAAGTTCCTCGAGGACAACCCAGCGCTCGGTAGCGAGATCGAGGGATTGATTCGCGCGCAATTGCTGGACGTAGGTTCCAAGGATGACGACGACGCTGCTCTTGAAGGCGAAGAGGGTGCAGAGAGCAAAGCAAGCGACTGATAGTAAGTCCCATGACAAAGCCGATATCGTACGGCTTTGTCATGTATCTAGATTCCAGCGTTGCCAACGTTGGTTTTTCTCCACGGGTGCTGGGGTTCCACTTCCCCTTACCACTGCTCCAGCGCCCTTTTTTTATGTCCGGCTAGCCAGTAGTCTCGTGCCGCTATGAAGCGCTCATCTCAAGCTATCCAAAGCCCTCGTAACGCGGCGATGAACTTACTCGCCCGTAGGGAGCACTCTATGGCTGAGCTAAAGCGCAAGCTTGCGCGTAGGTTTGAGAGCGCGGAATTGGATCTGGCGCTACAAAAACTGGCGGAGGAAAATCTTCAGAGCGATCAACGCTTTGCTCACTCTTTTACTCGCGAGAGGATGCTTCGTGGTAACGGTCCAATACGCATCGAATCGGAGTTACGCCAACGCGGCGTTGATAGAAGGCTAATTGATGAGGCCATTGCGATTGTCCCCAGTGAGGAGGGACTCACCTGGCGTTTAGTGGCTAACGATGTGCTCCAGCGAAAGTTTGGCGATGAGAGACCCGCGGATCTTTCAGATAAGGCGCGGCGCTTGCGTTTCTTGGGTTATCGGGGATTTGGTGAAGAAGCCGCAGATCTGGTGCCAGACGTTTCTTAGAGTAAGTACTGACATTGTGATGTCAGCGGCCGAGACGCTGCTGTTTACAGGGTAGCGGACAGTGCACGGATCACGCCGCGAATTTCAGCAAGTCCTTTCAGTCGGCCTATCCCCGAGTAACCAGGATTCACGGTTTTTTCGATGTCGTCCATCATCTGATGGCCGTGATCCGGGCGAATAAATATTTCTTTTGTAGGAGAGCTCTCGGAGCCGGTTCGTTTTTTTTCCTCTTTGAGCAACTCACTAATGACCTTCACCATGTCGATATCGCTGTTCAAGTGTTCAGCCTCATAGAAAGAGCGCTGCTCCTTCGGATCTCTTATTACGCCGCGGAGATGTGCGAAGTGAATGCGTGAGCCGAACCGACGAGCCATTTGTGGTAAATCATTGTCTGGGCGGCTGCCATAGGTGCCGACACAAAGGGTAATGCCGTTGGCTTTACTGGGGTGGCTCTCGAAAAGAGTATCCAGGTCGGCGGCTGTGCAAACGATCCTAGGTAACCCCAACATATCTCTGGGAGGGTCATCCGGGTGAATGGCCAGGTGCGTGCCAATGGCCTCTGCTCGCGGTAACACTCGGTTTAAAAATGCCGCCAGGTTTTGTCTGAACTGATCGTGATCCATGTCAGCGTACTCAGCCAAAGCCTTTCTGAAATCGTCTAGAGTATAGGCGTCGGTCATTCGTCCCGGGAGCCCCGCGATGATGTTGCGCGCAAGTTGCTCCCGTTCCTCATCTGACATCTGTAGATAGACGTCATGGGCTTCTGACACTTCGTTCTCGGTATAATCGCTATATGCGCCTTCGCGTTTGAGGATGAATAAGTCAAAAGCAGCGAACTTCTTTTGGTCGAAACGCAAGGCATAGGCGCCGCTGCTGAGCCGGTACTTGAGATCGGTACGAGTCCAGTCAATAACCGGCATGAAGTTGTAGCAGATGGTGCTGATACCGCACTCTGCCAGGTTTTCCATCGATGCAATCCAGTTATCGATGTACCTGTCGCAGCCCTCGCGGCCTAGTTTTACATTCTCATGTACAGGAATGCTTTCGACCACTGACCAGACAAGTTGGGAGTGTTCAGAGTTGCCGCTCTCAATTTTAGATTTGTATTTTTGGATTTCATCGACAGTCCATACATCCCCTGTGGGTACGTGATGAAGGGCGCTGACAATATCGGTCGCGCCCGTTTGCCGGACGCTATCGAGGCTTACCGGGTCATCCGGCCCAAACCATCGCCAGGACTCACGCATGCCTAGCGACCTTCCTCCGCCGGCAAAATACGGATAGGTAGCGGCTCCGAGGCGTCGAGGTGAACATCGCGCTGCGGGAAGGAAATGCTAATACCAGCAGCGTTGAATTCCCGATAGATAATTTGTCTAAGCTCTGTGGATACCCGCGGGTAATCTCGGAGAGCAAAGCAGCGCAGCCAGAGCACCAGCGCATTGTCTCCAAAGTCTTCAAAGCTGACGTAAGGCGCGGGATCTTCGATGATTTCAGGGTGTCCATTCGCCACCTCTTTTAGCTTTTGCATCGCAGCATCGACGTCCGAGCCGTAGGCCACACCGATGGGTATCACAAGGCGTAGCTTGGAGTTACTCAGCGACCAGTTGGTTACAACGCTGGTAATGAGCTCCTTATTGGGGATCATCAGCTCTTTGCCTTCGAAGGTTTCTATCACTGTCGCTCTTGCGTTGATCCGCGTTACGGTTCCGTCTGCACCGCCCGCGTGAATAATATCTCCCACACGGATAGGCCGCTCAAAGAGCACTATGAGCCCGGAAATAAAGTTCGCGACAATTTCCTGCAGACCGAAACCGATACCGACGCCTAGTGCAGCGACCAACCATTGCACTTTTTCCCACTGGAATCCGAGCATCACTAGCGCAGTGGACATTCCTACCCCAAGGATTAGGTACTGCATAAGCATCCCGGCGGCGTAGCGGCTCCCTGGAGTGACGCTTGTCCACTCGGTAAGCACAACGTTCACCAGCGGCGGAAGGTGGCGTGTTATCAGTGAGGTGACAGCAATGATAATGAGCGCAAGAAGCAGTACGGAGAGGGTGATAGCGCGCAGCTCTCCCTCGGGTAAGCTGCTGTCGCTGGTCGTCCATAAAGTGACGGCATCAAAGATAGAGAGTGCAGGAAGCGCAGGCGCCCATATCCACCAGAGAAGACCCCCTAGTGCGAGAAGACGCGCGAGCCCAAGCAGTCGTGAGTAGGCGTCGGAGAGGGATGTCACCGCATCCATGTCACTGCCAGCGTCCTCTGACTCTTCATCGGTGTCGCTTTCCGCTCGGGCTCGCAGTTCTTCACGCGCCTTTCGCTCAAGCCCCGATCGGAAAATGATAAGGATCCGTTGCAGGACATTTGCTACGAACAATACTGTGATGACTGCCGCCACGGATCCTGTGAGCGCGCGCAGGTACAAATGCGCTGCAAAGAGCTGACCGCTCAAATGCATGAACACGATAGATGCAGAAATGAGCACGCCGGCCTGCAAGCTGTGTCGAATGATGCGGTCACTGTGAAACTCATCGGAGCGCAGCATGCGCATTAGCGCAATCAGCAGGAAGACGGCGGTAGACATACTGCCTATCGCGGCCAGCGCTCCGCCGCTATCCGTCGGCGAAGAGGCCCGCCCCAGAACCGTGACAGCCATAGATAAGGTGACAGCTACGATAAACCACGGTAGGTCGCGAGACGCCGCATCTGCCCGAGGGCTGTTCCACTTCAGCAAGCGGCGACCTAGCCCCAGTCGATCAGACATGCGCCGGAAGCTGCCAAGGGCGAAGAGTAAGAGTCCCGCCGCACCGAGTGCGCGAGCAATACCCATGACGACCGGGTCTCCGGATGCCGCAACGTAAAAACCGCGACCGGCGAGGAAGAGTACGCTGGGAAGCGCCAAGGCCGCCAGTAATGTGAGTGATAGTGTCTTGAATATCAGTGAAGCACTCTCGTCTCGTGGTCGGATGGGTTTTCCGAGGAGATCGTCTAAAGCTCGGGAGATTCTTCGATGCTGGAGAGCGCCAAAGGCGAGCATTAGTAGTATTAGAAAGGCGGGGTCGCTTACGACTCTTTGCCAATCTGCTCTGATACGCTGAAACGGACGGGTGCTACCCAGCGTGTGTAATTGTTGCAGCACACGTTGGGGGTCGACATAGGCGTAATTGCGCACCCAAAGTAGGTTTGCAGTCAACAGCGTTTCATAATCACCGACAATCGTGGCCAGCTCTTCAGTAGTCTGGTTAGCATCGACCAATAGGCTGAGCAAAGTGTTTCCCGACTGCATGTTTTCCTGCAGTAGTTCCCGTCGCTGGATATAGAGTCTCTCTGCGCTGCGTCGATCGGCCGCGCTCCAGCCGCCCAAGTCACCAAAAGTGTCGGCTAAAAAGCCACTGCGATCGCCTAACTCGCGTAGAGCCTGCTCGGTGTCTATCGCTTTAATGGAAACCGTAGCGATCTCTTCATTTCGGTCAGCGTTTCGGCTGAGAATTGATCGAGGGTCTGGGAGACTTGCGAGTCTCGTCAGCATGACTTCACCGAGCTTTGATTCCAGTCCCGCTACGTTTAATCGTCTCTCCGTGAGATCGGCATCCTGCTGAACTTCGTCAATGCTCTTGCGCGTATCAGCAACGCTCTTTCTTCCTTGCTCAATCTGCATGGACAGAGATTCAAAGCTATTCACCAGGGCGAGATTTTCGTCGGCCATGGTTTTTAACTCAGAGCGAGCACCGGACAACTGAGATAGGAACCGCCTGGCTTCCGTGGCGCGCTGGGCGGCTGCGCCTTGACGCTTCTTGGTAGCGGCTTCTCGTAGCTGACTGAGTAAGGTGTCGGCCTCTGCTATTGCCGCGTCAAGCCAAGCGATGCGTGCCGTTCGAATGCCATTTAGAGCGGGGCCACTTCGCAGTCGCAGTTCTAACAGGCTGAGTTCCGCATCCAGCATTCGCTGGTGAATCACGGACGCAAGATCGGCAATACGATCTCCGATGTCCGAGGCTTCCGCTGGGTCACTGACCTGAGGAGGGTCGTCGGCTCTCCGTTTACTGATCTCAGCTATTCGATCTCGCGCGGCCGTTTCTGTTTTGGCAAGGTTAGATAGTGTATCCAGCGCCTCGGTACGCTCCTGCGCCCATGCATCCCGCTGGCTTTGCATGATGCTGATTTCTGTTTCTATATTGGCAAGACTAGGGCTCTCTCCCAGACGGCGCTGGAGGGTGGCCGGGGCATTTTGAATATCGCGCATGCGATTTTTATAGTCGGCAATAAGAAGCTCGCTGTTCTTTAGCTTCTCTTCGAGTTCGCTTCGAGAGTTCTTGTGCTGCTCCAGTTTGGCGCGGTCCTGAGCCGCTACCTGGAGCCGATCTGATAGCGCAGCGCGACGCTCCGCGGTAAGACTGAGATCATCACTTAGCTGGGTCTGCAGTTCTTTTAGCTCGTCTGCTGGTTGTGCGTCTTGGGCATAAGCATAACCCCCAAGCACGCCGCTCAACAGCAGACATGCGGTTAGCATGAAAGCACTTCGAGATGATCGCTTCTTTGGGTTCACGGCAATCGTGGGGTTGGCGTCCATGAAGAATCTCTTAGGGGTTTAGAAGGGCGTCCCGAAGGCGCTGCGCCCAAGCCTGCAATGCCTCGGTGTTTTCCGGACCCGTTCGCAGGAGTTGCTTGTGCAGATCGCTGGCACTCTCCAGCTCTGGATCGGCGTAGGCCCAAAGAGCTCCCTTGCTGACAAGTGCCGGGGGTTGTTCACGAGTAGGCGCGGAAATTACGTTCTCTAGTGCGGCGATTAAAGTGTTGTCCATCGCATCGGCGGGGTAGCCCAATGCTGCATAGGCGTCCCGCAGCAGTTCCCGCTGATCCTGAAAGATTGCGGCCAATGTATCGACTGGCAATGCAGTAATGGCGCTCACGAGCTTATCGTAGCGTCTATAGCTCTGCCGGCTTACTGAGTAGTCCGCGCCTTCCTGCGTGGTGAGAAAGGCCCCCGGAGGCCTTGCTAGATTGGAGGTGCGTGTGGGAACGAGCCCTCGCGCAAGCTGGTCAAGGCTGCTGACACCGCGATCCAGTAAGTAGGGAGCGTTATAGGCCGAGTCCAGAGCTGACGCTGTACTCAGTCCTGATGCGCGAATGTCACTACGCAACTGCTGATCCAGCTCCTCAGGTGTCGGTGGCGGCGGTGGAGTTTCTTCCACAACTACTGCTTCCATAGTTTCTTCAGCCACGACCGTTTCGCTTTCTTTAGGGTCGGGTATGTCGGGTGCCGCTAGAATCGCCTCATCGGGTTTTGGTTGAGGTATCTCGATGGGTTTGACAACTTCCAGAGTCGCAGTTTCTTCTACCTGTGGCGGCTGCTCATCGTTATCTTTGTCGCGAGGCATCAAAAGATAGGCGCCACCGGCAAGTATCAGCACGGCTACAGCCGTTACCAGTGTTTGCTTTGTGTGACGGCTTCCTCCGTCATCGTTGCTAATGCGGTCGTCGCGATCGGCTTGCATCCGTGCCCCCTAAGATTCGTGTAGATAATAGTGTAGGCGATACACCTTCTAACTGACACAGGGCGTTGCCCTGAGAGTTAAAACTAAGGCAGCGAAGTTGCGTTTTGGTTCCTGGAATTTCTGCCTCTATAAAAGCAGGCGTCAGCGGTCGCTAGGGCAATATTAGGAATCGAGTCGTTCGGGGGCTTTATCAGGCTTGGCATAAGCCATGCGTTGGAGCAGATCACTGCGGTAATAGCTGTCGAGGCCGGATATTGAGATGCTGTCGGCGAGAGCCGGATCTAGGGCGCCGGCGTCATTGATGGCGATGTCAGGGGCTTCCAGCCAAACTATCTCGCCTATCACCATGTGCGTGCCGTTAATCTCGATGGGGATTTCCTCTCGGAGCTTCATGCCCATTCGTACGCTGGCTTCCGCTACAAAAGGGGCGGCCACACCGTCTTGCCAATGTTCGCGGAGTCCCGTCGCAGCAAACTCCGACACTTGACGTGGGTAGCGCGCGGCGGTCTGGTGCGCCGCATCAACAATGCTGCCATTCACGTGGTTGACTGTGTAACTGCCCGTCTGGCGGATATTGTCGAGAGTGTGGCGCTCCGTGTTGTCCGGTCGGAAGATCAATGCGAGTAGGGGAGGGTTGGAGCCGATATGCACCAGCGAACTCATTATCGAGAGGTTAGTGTGTCCGTCTTTATCGACCGTACCAACCAGATTGGCAGGCTTGAACCCGGTAATTGAGTTAATCAGTGCCGCACGCCGGCGTCGTTCAAGCGCTTCTATGTCAATGCTGCTGAGGAGCATGCCTGGCCTCATCGAATTGATTGCCATAGAGGCGTCGGTAGCGCCAGCGAGCCCACAGCGTGTACACGAGATCCACAGCGTGGCGGAGGATAGGCCAGCGCAACGCACTCAGTATACGGCCGTGCTTTGTGCCTTCCCAAGCGGCCACGTTGGCGTCTGCACTCGTCAACCAAACCCCATCCGCACGGCGTAGATGAAGTACGCGTAGCAATTGGTCTTTGCTGGGGGCTGAGGCCGACACCGATGCAGGCAGCCCGTCAGAAAGCGAGCTTGTCCCTTCGATGAGGTCATGAACATCGACTATGTTCAACGATTCGCCGCGGGTCTTGCGCAGCTGCGCAATCTCGCCCGCACAAAGAGGGCATTGCCCGTCATAGAAGAGAGTGTCTATCTCTAGCTGGGTGCTAACGTGGTTGATTGTCGCGTCGTTTGAGATGAGAGAGTCTTTGTTGTTGGTGAATGTCAGTTGGTGAATGTCATTTGGTCACTGTCGGTTGGTCACGGTGCTAGGCTCGGGAGTCCCCACCGCCGCCTGCTGAGCAATCGTCTTCTGGGCCGCAGCTTGAAAGTCCCAGCCATTTCCAAAGATAACATCGGCCAAAAATACTGTTCCAAAAGAGTGCAAAGGCGATGATTACGGCAACGCCCTGGCTGAGGCCAAACCGTTCTGAACTGAGTATCCACGCCACTATGACGGCTCCCAGCGTAAAACGGACGATCCTCTCGATGGTTCCTATATTACGGTCAATCATTTCGGACACATGTCTTGCAGGTTTAACTTGTAGGGATATACGCGAGACCTATGCGCCCGGATGGCTGATATCCGATTAATTTATAAGGTATTTTTGCGACATTAGCGGGGGTAACTGCTTTCCAGGCGGTGCAGAGTCTCCTCAAACTCGGCACAAATCTCTCCCAAAATGTCCGCAACGGGCCGAACTTCTTCAATACGACCGCATACCTGGCCCGTTAGGGGGATAGCGGATTCCATGTCGCCGCCAAAGTACAAGTCCTGGGGTTTGCCAAACTCCGTCATGGCATTCACCTCAGGCTGTTTCTCCAGCGCGCTGGTACGGTCGGTTCTCAAGGCTCGGAGGCCCGGAGACTGAAAACGATTGAGAAACACCGTATCGGTTTCCTGAGCGTTGACGATCGCCTGTTTCCAGTTTTCGTGTACGGGCGACTCCATGGCGGAAACCATGCGCGTACCTAGCTGTACACCTTCGGCTCCGAGAGCAAAGGCCGCAGCCATGGAACTGCCATCTACAAAACCACCGGCGGCGATGATAGGTACGTCAACCTTTGATCTGACAAGCGGCAGCAAAACCATGCTCGCGACGTCTTGAGGGTTTTTGAAGCCCCCCCCTTCGCCACCTTCAACAATGAGGCCATCGACGCCGTACTCCACGGCTTTGATCGCGGCTTTTAGATTGGGAACGACGTGAAAAACTGTCAGACCGGCGGATTTCAGTAACTCTGTGTAACGTTCTGGCGAACCCGCTGACGTGGTAACAAAGCGCACGCCCTGGTCAATGATGAACTGGGCGATGTCGGGGTCCCGCACAAAGGCCTGAGCAATATTGACACCGAAGGGGCGGTCGGTAAGTTCGCGCATGCGAAGGATTTCATCGCGAATCACGTCGAGTTCCCCGGAGGAAGTTTCGATAATCCCCAGTCCACCTGCATTGCAAACGGCTGACGCGAGTTGCGATCTGGCTATCCAGCCCATGGGGGCCTGGACGATAGGAAGCTCTGCGCCTGTCATACGCGTGACGCGATTATCGAATTTCATAAAGCTGTTCCTTAGCGATACATTGAGATCGAAGTGTTTAGTTGTGATTTTTGCTGTTAGTTGTCGATGTCTGCCAGCACCCGTGCCTGTGCAGCGGCAATTCTCGCTACGGGCACCCGGTAGGGGCTACAGCTAACGTAATCCAAGCCCAGGTCGTGGCAAAAGCGAATAGAGCGAGGGTCGCCACCGTGCTCGCCGCAGATTCCGTACTTGATGCCTTTTTTGGCTTGTCGCGATTCTTGAACCGCCATACGCATAAGACGCCCTACGGCGCGTTGGTCCAGAGAAACAAAAGGATCATCCTCAATAATCTTAGCGTCGAGATATTGCGGTATAAAGCGCCCGGCATCGTCCCGGGAAAATCCGTAGGTCATTTGCGTAAGATCGTTGGTGCCAAAGCTCATGAATTCCACCGCCGAGGCCAGTCGATCAGCGCCAAGGCAGGCGCGGGGAGTCTCCATCATGGTGCCGATCTTGTAGCGCAGTGAAACGGATTTCTCCTTTGTTACCTTAGCGATGCCGCGGTCAATAACCTCGCTGATCAGACGGATCTCTCGTACGTTAACCACGAGAGGAATCATGATTTCGGGGAAGGGGTTGAGCCCTTCCTCGCGTGCCTGCAAAGCCGCACCGATAATGGCGCGAACCTGCATGCGCGTAATTTCCGGGTAAACCACGGATAGTCGGCAACCCCTAAAACCTAGCATGGGATTTACTTCTGCAAGATCGTTGCGCGCCTGATGAATCTCCCGGGGATCTTTGCCTAGACGCTCCGCCAAGGCGTTAGCATCGTCTTCATCATGAGGGAGGAACTCATGCAGGGGAGGATCCAACAGGCGGATCGTCACGGGGAGCCCATCCATAACACGGTAGAGCTCCAGCATATCTGCGTGCTGAAACTCCTGGAGCTTTGCCAGATGCCGCTTACGTTCCTTGCGATCGGTAGAGAGGATCATGGCACGCATGTGATCGATGCGATCGCTAGCAAAAAACATGTGCTCAGTCCGGCAAAGGCCGATGCCTTCTGCACCGAGTTCCCGAGCCTTAGCGGCATCCTCGGGAGTTTCTGCGTTGGCACGTATCTTCAAGCGTCGGTGCTTATCTGCCCAGGATAAAAGGGTTTGAAAATCGTCCGAGGTGCTTGCCTCAACTTTAGGGATATCCCCAAGCATGACATCGCCCGTGGCGCCATCGAGCGTGACGGTGTCCCCGCGCTTGATCACCGTGCCATCCGCGGCAGTAGCGGTGCCTTCGTGAACGGATACCCGCAACTCACCACAGCCCGTGATGGCGCAAACTCCCATGCCTCTTGCTACTACCGCGGCGTGGGAGGTCATCCCCCCAAGTTCCGTGAGAATGCCCTCGGCTACTCGCATCCCATGAATATCTTCAGGAGTCGTTTCGCGACGTATGAGAATTACTTTGTTGCCGTCTGCTTCGACGTTTACTGCTTCATCTGCCGAAAACACGGCAACACCGGTGGCGCCACCGGGGCTGGCCGGGAGTCCGCTCGCGATAACGGTTCGCTCCGCGTCCGGGTCAACCATTGGATGAAGGAAAGACTGCACGTGTTCCGGCGATACGCGAAGTAGCGCTTCTTTCTCATTGATCATGCCCTCGCGAACCATATCTACCGCAATGCGTACGGAGGCTCGTCCTGTCCGCTTACCACTTCGGGTTTGCAGAAGATAGAAACGGCCTTCCTGGACCGTGAATTCAATGTCCTGCATATCTCGGTAGTGGGACTCAAGCATCGCCTGAGACTCGAGCAGCTCAGCATAGGCCTCGGGCATGCGTTCTTGCATGGCGTCGACGGCCAGAGGAGTACGGATGCCTGCAACAACATCTTCGCCGGCGGCGTTGAATAGAACCTCTCCGAAAAATTGACGTTCACCCGTGGATGGGTTGCGAGTGAAAGCGACTCCCGATCCCGAGTCTTCTCCAAAGTTACCGAAGACCATGGACTGCACTGTCACCGCAGTGCCCAGGGAGTCGGGGATATTATTCATCTCGCGGTAAACGTTGGCCCGCGGTGTGTACCAGGACTGGAAGACGGCTTCCACAGCGAGGCGTAACTGTTCGAAGGGGTCTTCGGGAAACTTAACCATGGTCTTAAAGGTGCTGATCACCGCCTGCCAGTCTTCAGCTTCCATCGCAACGTCGGTTTCGTAGGCCTTCGCCTCTTTATAGTCGTCTATAACCTTTTCCATGGCGTGGGTATCCGCGCCTAACACCACGTCCGCAAACATTTGAATGAAGCGTCTATAACAGTCATAGGCAAAGCGCGGATTACCTGTTTTGCGTGAAAGACCCTCGGCTATTTCATCATTGATGCCCAGATTCAGGATAGTGTTCATCATTCCGGGCATGGAGATTGGAGCGCCCGATCGAACCGAAAAGAGCAGGGGGTTCTCTGGATCCCCAAAGCGGGTGCCCATTTGTTTTTCTACAAGGTCCAGAGCAACGCGGTACTCCTGCTCGAGTAGCGTCGGGAGCTTGTTGCCGTTCTCGAAGTATTCGCGACAGGTGGGTGTGGTGATGACAAAGCCAAAAGGCACCGGCAGCTTAAGCGCAGTCATTTCACAGAGGTTGGCGCCCTTGCCCCCGAGGAGATCACGGTCGTCTTTACTGCCTTCAGAAAATAGGTAAACGCGCTTGGCCATAAACTGTATTCCTTCACACTCGCTTGTATTTGCTCACTCATATTAACCGACCTTGCTTCTATCCTTCCTGTCAATAGTCATAATTGTGAATGATCCATGCTCCTAGCGTTGACCCTGCGTCGTCGTCGTATGAGAATTGACATTGTCAACATAAACAAAAAAAGGTGACTCCCATGCCCGCTACTAAATCCCTAAAAGCGATTCCTGCCGCGATTGCTGCTGCTGGTTTTGCTGCTTCTGTGTCTTTGCCCGCGCTAGGACAAGGCGCAGGAATGCTTGAAGAAGTGATCGTGACTGCTGCCAAACGTCAGCAGACACTTCAAGAAATTCCGATTGCTGTTTCAGTGGTTACCGCTGAATCCATTGAGCAGTCTCAGGTTCTGGATATCAAAGATTTGCAGACCTTGGTTCCCAGTCTTCGCGTGACCCAGCTTCAGGGTAGTGCGCAGACCAACTTTATCATTCGTGGTTTTGGTAACGGCGCCAACAACCCAGGTATTGAGCCCTCGGTGGGTGTTTTTATCGATGGCGTTTACCGCTCTCGCGTAGGTAGTGCCTTGGCTGACCTGCCAAAGCTCGAGCGCGTGGAAGTACTCCGCGGTCCCCAGAGTACATTGTTTGGTAAAAACGCATCGGCCGGTGTTATCAACGTGGTTACAGCTAAACCTGACCTCGCTGGATACAGCGGCTCAGTAGGCGCCACGCTTGGTAACTACAACCAAAAGATCATCAAGGGCAACATCACCGGACCTATCTCGGACAACGTTGCTTTCAGTTTGTCTGGCAGCATGAACCAGCGCGATGGTTACTACGACAACATTGAGCTAGGTACTGCACAGAATGAGATTAATCGCTGGAACATGCGTGGACAGTTGCTGTGGAATCCAAGCGATCGCATGGAAGTGCGAATTATCGCTGACGCAGACGGTCTGGATGAAGTGTGTTGCGGTGTGGCGAACCTGCAGAACGGCCCGACCGGCGCTCTGGTTCAGGCTCTCGGCGGCAACCTCGTACCTGAGGAGCCTTTCGCCTACGAAGGCTTTTATGACTTTGATCCTCAGAACCGCATTGATACACAAGGTGTATCTATGCAGATCGACTACGACTTCGATAGCTTCACGCTGACGTCGATTACCGCGATGCGTAAGCTTGAGCAGTTCGATTTGGGTGACGTGGATTATACAAGTGCGCGTCTCGTTACCCCCGATGCAGCTAACGAGCGTGATCTTGAAATCGATACGTTCACCCAAGAGCTTCGTTTGACATCGGCTACTGACGGTCCTCTTCAGTGGATGGTTGGAGCGTTCTACTTCACCGAAGAGTTGGAGTCAGCAGGTAAGTTTGGCTACGGTGACCAGTTCCGCGCTTATGCCGATGGCCTAACCGCTGGCGGTGTTTCTGCGGTCGAAGCGTTTTTGGGACCGATTCTCGGTATTCCGGCTGGCACATTCTTCGCAGAAGGAGCTGGATTCCCCAGCGAAATAGCAACGCTTGATGACGATACCTTGTCTCTGTTTGCGCAGGTTGACTTTGATATCACCGAAGCAATGACCCTGACAGCGGGTGTTAACTACACCGAGTCTGACAAGCAAGGGTCGTTCAATGCTGTGAGCACAGATGTATTCTCTTCGCTGCCTCTGGCTGCGTTCGGCCTTGATGCGCTGGTTCCTCTGCAGTTTTTGCCACCCTTCCTTAACTTCCCTAACGAAGTTGAAGACGGCAAGACTAACGACGATGACACGACTTACACCTTACGCCTCGCCTATGACCTGACACAAAATATCAATGTTTATGCAGGCGTAAGCACAGGCTTTAAGGCGTCTTCGTGGAACCTCTCACGGGACTCTCGTCCGTTTCCTGAGGATGTTCCGGCCCTTGCCGCGGCGGGACTCTTGGTACCGAATCTCTCGGAGGGTACTCGCTACGCGGGTCCAGAAGAGTCAACGGTCTATGAAATCGGCCTGAAGGCCGAATTCGACACGGTTACCATGAACGTTGCGATCTTTGATCAAACAATCGAAGGCTTCCAATCGAACATCTTTACCGGCACAGGCTTTGTACTGGGCAATGCGGGCGAGCAATCCACAGAAGGGCTCGAGTTTGATATGAACTGGGCGCCGACAGACGGTCTGCGAATCTCCTTCGCGGCAACCTTCCTGGATCCGCTCTATGATGATTTTCAGGGGGCCTTGGGTGAGGATGGCCCCACGGATCTTTCGGGCCAACAGCCCGCAGGCATCCCAGAGCTTTCGACTAACACATCAGCGACCTATAACTTCAATATTGGTAATGCGTATTCCTATGTTCGTGTGGAGCACGTATACGAAGATGAAGTTCAGGTAGTGGATAACATTCCCGCGTCCATCGCTTCTCGTGAGATCAATATGTTCAATGCGAGCTTTGGAATGACCTTCAGCAACGGTGTAGAGCTCAATCTCTGGGGTCGTAACCTGAACGGAGACGAGTATCTGCTGTCGGCGTTTAACTCGGTAGCGCAGGCGGGAAGCCTTAGTGGTTACCCCAACCAGCCACGTACTTACGGAGCTACTCTTAAGTACAGCTTTGAGTAATGGTGTAGAGCTTACGAAACTGTAAGTTAGGATAGAAAAAGGGCGATCAATTGATCGCCCTTTTTTGTGCCTGCAGCCCTAGCCGGAATCTCCGGTTACACCGGTTCTTAGCGATCGGGCATAGCAGAGGCTACTTCTTGGGATCCATGATCGCGGCTTTTGCTTTTTCCATGTCTACAGCGCCTGCGGCTTTTTCCATGTCGACCGCTTCGGCCGCCTTCTTGTAGTCAACGCCGTCGGTGCTCACCGCTTCCTTGGCTTTTTCCATATCAACAGAGTCAGCAGCTTTTTCTGTATCCACTGCTTCCATGAGCTTGTTAATATCCTGAGCATAGGCCGCTGAGGCGGAGAGCAGGGTCGCTGCTGCTACTGAGGCAAGTAAAGTTTTCATAATGTATTCCTGATGCTGGGTCGTAATAGAAGACGTTGGGTAATCAAAACGCCTGTTGGCATGTAGCGCGCGTCTCGATCGGTCGCCGCCAAATCCAAACATAGCAGAGTTTATTGGAAGATTGTACGTCCCATTACTCCATGGCCCTGTCGCGCACCAAGTTTCCTTTTGAGATTACGGCACTGATTCGTCGGGTATTACGGATGTCTTCAAGAGGGTTTGCATCCAGCAACAGGAGGTCCGCCTGATAGCCTTCGGCGACGCGCCCCGTTTGATGCGCCAAACTGAAGAAGCTTGCGGGCACGAGGGTAGCGGCGGCTAATGCGGATCGAGGATTTAGGCCGGCGGCGACCAGTATCTCAAGCTCTCGGTGCAAGCTGTAGCCAGGGATCGCCCAGCCTATGGGGGTATCCGTCCCCGCTCCGATAGCGATGTTCTTGGCGGCAAGTCTGGGGATCATTGCCAAAGTCCATTCCCCAAGCACTCGGTAACTATTCGGATCCATGTATTGGGGGGCCTTGAGCCAATCGTTGCGCAGCGAATCAGGGAGGGCTTGGAGCGCTAGTGGCCAGTCTTCTGCCGAAAAGGGAGGGTACTGCGTCATGGCGTTGAGGCGCGCCGTGGGTACCTGAATCGTTGAGACTAGGTTGTCCAGCACCCAGTCACAGCGCTCTGGATCCTCGTTTTGCACAGCGGGGTCTCGCTGTGATTTGTGAATGCTGCTGCGAAGATCCATACCTTTGCTGGAGCGCTCCCGGCCCGCTGCCAACATTTCTCGTCTTTCCTTTAGCAGGGCCCGGGCGTCGCGTGCGCAATCCATTTCTATATTGCGCAGGTGCTCCATCGATTGGACCCGTGGGCCGGCGTCAGAGGCCAGCATAGAAAGAGGCACATGGGCAGCGATCGGTAGATTCACTTTTGAGGCTTCATCGGCGAAAGCATCAAAAATCTCCGGAGTCACCATCTCGTAAATCTTGATGAAGCTCACCCCAGCGGCTCTAAGTTCTTGCACACGGCTGCGGGCCTGCTCCGTCGTGACGGTGCCTTCGCCAATGCCATCGCCATCGTCGCTGCCGTATACAACGGGGGAGCCATCGAGGAGCGGCCCGGCGTAAAACACTCGAGGCGCCTCGTTACTAGATGCGTAACGCGACTTAAGGATGGGAAGGAGTCGATCAAGGTTTCCACCGGTGTCGCGGACACTGGTGATTCCATAGTCCAGGAACAGATCAGGCATCAAGTCGACGAAGCGATCGTCATAACTCAGATGCACATGCATGTCCCATAGACCCGGTGTTAAAAAACGACCCTTGCCATCAATCACGGTGACGCTGGAGGGAGCTGCGAGTCCCTGTCCCATTGCTACTATTTTGCCATCACTGATGAGAGCGTCTTGGGTTTCCATGACGCCGCTATGCGCGTCGACGGGAGTAACATCGCGAATGAGTATCTCGCCAAACGCGCGTGACGAAAGAGTAAAAGCCGTCGCTCCAAGCATAAAAATCAAAGTGAGGACGCGTAGGCGGCCAAAGCTTCGCCAGCGGCTGAACACGGTGGGCGTTTGCGAGCTATAGTGCATGGCGATGTTCCCAGCTAAGAGACTTGAACTATGCCGTGCAGAATCGCTCAAGTACACCTCGGTCGGGCTATAGCCACTGCGACTGAATCCTTTGCTACTTTAATCTTCACCTGCCTACTGTGTACGACGGGATCGGCGTATGCGGAGAATAGCGCGGACAAGGGCGAGCGGCGTGACGCAAGGGACGAAGTAAATAGAGATCGGAAAAATGTGCTCGTGGTCTATGTAGACGATCTCGGTTATGGAGATACTGGAGCCTACGGACACAGCATCGTAAAAACGCCTCATATAGATCGGCTTGCCTCAGAAGGTCTCCGGTTTACACAGTTCTACGCGCCTTCAGCCTTGTGTTCGCCTTCTCGCGCAGGCTTGCTTACTGGGCGAACGCCGTATCGTACAGGTGTAGAAAGCTGGATTCCCGATGATGCACAGGAGTCTCTCGGCGCGAACGAAACCACCCTGGCAGATCTCGCGAAGCAGCGCGGATATCGCACGGCCGTCATTGGCAAGTGGCATCTCAATGGAGGCTTGCACATGCAAGAGGTGCCGCAGCCCAAAGACTTTGGATTCGACTATCAATACGGTTTAGCCGCTTGGGTAAAAAATGCGGCGGTGGCAGGTTCAAAGGAAGTACCTCGGCGCGGCCCCATGTTTCCGGACAATATGTTTCGCAACAACGAAGCTGTAGGGCCCACGCAGAAATATAGCGCTGAGCTGGTGAGCGATGAGGCGATCCAGTGGTTGGAGAGCAGCGGGTCAGATCCGTTCTTTCTTTTACTCACCTACAGCGAAGTACACACCCCCATCGCGTCACCTCCGGAATATCTAGATCAATATCAGGACTACTTGACTGCAGAAGCGAGGGATAACCCCTCGATTTACTACTTTGACTGGCGTAACCGTCCCTGGCGAGGGCGCGGAGAATATTATGCGAACGTCAGTTTTATGGATGCACAACTTGGCCGCGTGATTGAGCATCTTCGTGGCAAGGAAATGCTCGACGACACTCTGGTCATTTTTAGCAGTGACAATGGGCCGGTGACAGATGCGGCGCTGACTCCCTGGGAGTTGGGTATGGCGGGAGAAACTGGCGGTCTGCGCGGAAAGAAGCGTTTTCTCTTTGAGGGTGGTATTCGCGTTCCAGGTATCCTTCGCTTGCCGGGTCGCGTTGCAGCAGGAAGTGTTGAGGATCAGCCGGCAACTGCACTGGATGTTTTTCCCACGATTGCACAGTGGCTGGCGGCTGACGTTGACGAGGGAATCCCTATCGATGGTGATTCTTTGTGGCCGCTCATTGATGGAAAAGCCTTTGAGAGACGCCAGGCGTTTTACTGGTCTATACCGACGCCTGATGGAATGGAGTTTGCTGTGCGTGAAGGTGATTGGAAGCTGATTCTGGACGGCAGCGGAACGCCACACCATCTTTTCGATCTGGCCAATGATTGGTACGAAGTCAATAATCTTCTGGAATCACAGCCTGTGATTCGCGACAGGCTGCTCAAGACTTTTCAGTCACGTCGCGCTGCAATAGAGAATGATCCTCTAGTTCGGGCGAGGAACGCCAGCCTGCACTAGAGGAATCGATAAACTATTTGGCGCCGCTACATTCCACCGAGTACTACCAGGCGATACCGTAGTCATCACCGTAGTCGCTGGCGCCCGCCTGGAAGGTTCCCTGCTTCGGGTCGATAAGAATTGCTGTTATGGGGCTATAGGTTTTATCCACAACACCTACGTCATAGCCCATCGCCTTTAGCCGGTCGCGAGTGTAGGGCGGCAACTGTCGAGTGACATCCAGGCGTCCGGGTTCACTTACGTGAGCGCCAAAGGAACTTTGCATCTGATAGCTCGTGACATTGTGCGCTTCCGCCGCTTGCTGAACGTTCATGTCGAACTCCACAACATTCAGGAAGAATTGCAGAAGGTTCTGATCTTGTGTGTCGCCGCCCTGAACCGAGAACGCCATAATTGGCTCGCCGTCTTTCAGCGCCATGCTGGGCGTGAGTGTGGCGCGGGGCCGCTTGCCGGGGGCCACGACATTGAAGGGGTTGATACGTTTGTCCAGGACAAAGCTCTGCATACGCTGGCTGAGGCCAACACCGCTATCGCCGGCAATGAACGCGGGAATCCATCCGCCCGATGGGGTGACAGAAACCACCCAACCGTCCGCGTCAGCCGCTTGAATCGACGTGGTGCCAGCAAGGAATCCCTCATCGTGGTTGATGCTGGCCTGCTGGAAGCCATCAGAGCCGTCCGCGTCAGCCGCAGGAGGGATAGGAGACCACTCTTTTAACAGCTTGCTGAAGGGGTTTTTGTCTCCTTGAAATGGATAAGGGTCGCCTGGCCGGGCGTTAGTATCGTTCATGTCTGGATTGATCAAGGCGCGGCGTTTTGCCGCATACTCCTTGCTAAGCAGACCTTCGATAGGTTCCTCCGGCGGGAAGTACGGATCACCGTAGTAGAAGTCCCGGTCGGCGAAGGCTAGATTCATGGTCTGGTAAAGTGTATGGATATAGTTCGCGCTGTTGTACCCCATGCCTTTTAGGTCGAAAGGCTCGAGAATATTGAGAGCCTGAAGCATTGCCGGCCCCTGCACCCAGGTGGTGAGCTTGTAGACGTCGATGCCCTTGTAGTTGGTGCTCACGGGTTCTTCGATATGTACTTCCCAATTGGCGAGGTCGTCCTCAGTAAATAGGCCGCCTTGCTCACGGGTTGCGCTCACGATTTCTTTGCCGATATCGCCGCGATAAAAACGCTCGTAGGCAGCGTAGATAGCTTCCTTGCGGGACTTTCCTGCGGCTAAGGCTTCAGCCTCGGTATCCACCAGCTTTTGTAACGTAGCCAGAAGGTCCAGTTGCCTGAAAATCTCGCCGCCCTGTGGCGCGGCACGCTTTTCCGGACTGCTATCATCGAGATGAGGAAGGAACACACGTTTGGAATCAGGCCACTGCGCAATGATGTCGCGGCGTCGCTCGATGTTGTCGGCCTGCACGCCTTCGATGGGGTAGCCCTCTGCCATTTGCATTGATGGTGACAGCACCTCGGCGAGACTCAAGCGCCCGTATTCCGCGAGCATCACCATGAGGCCACCGGGCGTGCCCGGTGTTACGGCTGCTAAGGGGCCGTATTCCGGGGGGTAGATCATGCCCTGTTCGCGGAAGAATTCGGGAGTCGCTCCTGTGGGGGCAACCCCTAGGGCATTGATACCGATAACCTTGCCTGTCTCGGGATTGTAGATGAGTGCCTGCGTTTCGCCGCCCCATCCAAGGGTGTCCCACATGGTTGATGTCGCCCCTAGCATTGCACAAGCTGCATCTATGGCATTCCCGCCCCGAGCGAACATCATGGCACCGGCACTTGCCGCCAGCGGTTTACCGGTAACCGCTGCCCAGTGACGGCCGTGGAGGACAGGTTTAGCTGTGCTCTGTGCGTTCGCAGCGGTCGTTCCGGCAACAAGCCCGACACCAGCCGCTGCAATGCCTAGCTGCAAAACGACCGCCGACACCGCTGCCTGAACTGCGGCCGGCGCTAGGGCACGAAGGGGGCGAAAAATGCTCGAAACCATTAGGTGTCTCCGGGTCACTAATTTGTTGGGGTGCAAGCTTAAGGACCTACGTGTCCTCACCTGTTCGCGGATCAGTCGAAAGAGATTCAGACGAAGGTATGGCTATCGCGGACCCATCGCGGTTGGCGCGGTAGTGGGGCGACATTATCTCGATATCCGCTTTGCGGAAGTTGTCTTGAATATGCCCGTGCATCTCTGATGCGATCTGCTGCTTTGCAGAGGGGTTGCGAATGTAGGCATTCAGCTCATAAGCCACGTAGTTGTCGTCGAGGCTGGTTTGCAATACGAAGGGTGCTGGGTCTTCCAGAACCTGGGCCGTTGCGTTTGCGGCATCGCAGAGCAGCTGGTGAACCCGCGGCCATGCTACGTCGTAGCCAATAGTCACGGTGGTGTGCAGGAGTACACCCGCTTCTTTGGCCTGAGCACTGAAATTTACGATGTGGTTGTTCATCACCATGGCATTGGGGACAGACACTTCCTCATTTTTTGGCGTACGAATGCGGGTAACAAAGGCGCTCCGTTCGATGACGTCGCCCTCGGTATCGGCGATACGAACGCGATCACCTATTTTGAACCCCCGGGTATAAGTAATGACGATTCCCGACATGACGTTTGCCACTGCTGATGTCGACCCAAGGGATACCAGGACGCCAAAGAAGATCGAGAGGCCCTGAAAGGCAGGGCTACTGGATCCCGGGAGGTAGGGGAAAACGATGACCAAAGTGATGGCGATGATGAGTAGTCGCGACAAACCAAAGCTGGTCTCCGCCCAGTCTGGGTAGAAGCCCGGGAGGGTTATGCGCTCAAGCCGAATGCCGTCAAAGACTCCGCGGGTGGCGCGAATAACCAGTCGGGAAATGACGACGATGATTGCGATGATAAAAAGATTGGGGAGGTAGTTGACGACCTCGGCAACGATGAGCCCGACCTGAGCTAACACAAAGCCAATGATTCCAACCGCGAGATCGCGACTCCAGGTGAACTGTGTAAAAACGAGATTGAGCCAGCTTATGAGTAGCAGCGCCCTCATCAGACGCCACACGCCATTTACAACGCTGTGAAGAGCTCTAGCGAGTTCACGCTCGGTAAATATTTGTTGGTCCTGCACGGTCAGGGCACGGGCGCCTGATCCATCGGCATCAATCCAGCGATGAACACTTTTGCGCCAGCGATCAAGGAGTCGCCACAAGAGCCATACCATGATGGAGACAAGGAATAGTGCGGCAGCACGCGAGGCCATGTCGACCCAAAAGGCATTGCCCATCCATTGGGCAAGCCATAGCTCCAGCGCTTCGAGGCTTTGATTCATAGTTATTGATTGCACTTCTAAGGGTTGTTGTAGGATGCGCGATGGCAGGCCTTATGGCAATTCTTACTCGGGGAAATATCGTTTTGTAGGAGACGCCCGTCAGACGATGCTTGCCTGTGCTTCGCGAGCTTTCTAGTATCGCAGGGATGACAGAAGACGCTAATCCTGTGACGCGCAAGATAATCCATGTGGACATGGACGCTTTCTATGCCAGCGTTGAGCAGCGAGATGATCCTACGCTTCGAGGCAAGCCCCTCGCTGTCGGGGGTTCCGCAAAGCGCGGTGTCGTTGCGGCAGCCAGCTACGAGGCGCGAAAGTTTGGCGTGAAGTCGGCAATGCCCGGCGTTACCGCACGTCGGCGTTGTCCGAGTCTACTCTTCGTTAAGCCGCGTTTTGAGGTGTACCGCGCTGTATCACAGGAACTCCACGGCATCTTCGCGCGCTATACCGATCTGATTGAGCCTCTCTCTCTCGATGAAGCCTATCTGGATGTAACAGACGATATCGCGGGCGTCGGCAGTGCCACCGCGATAGCCCAAGCCATCCGTCATGACATTAGAACGGAACTTCGGTTAACAGCGAGTGCTGGCGTTAGCTACAACAAATTCATCGCCAAAGTGGCGTCGGATCAAAACAAGCCTGACGGCGTGTATGTAGTGCGACCGGGAGAGGGGGCTGACTTTGTGGCAGGGCTCCCTGCGCGACGCTTTTATGGAGTTGGTCCAAAAACTGCCGAACGGATGTCAGCTTTAGGTATAGAGACGGGTGCCGATATACGTGATCAGTCGCTTATGTTTCTCGAGCAACATTTCGGTAAGTCGGCCCAGTACCTTTATCGGGCAAGCCGCGGCGAGGATTATCGGTCGGTTAGGTCGGATCGGGCGCGTAAGTCTATTGGCGGAGAGCGGACCTATGCGGACGATTTGATCGAAGATGGTGATCTGCGCGAGGCTTTGGAACACATCATTGAGATTGTCTGGGAGCGTATTGATCGAAACAGTGCTCGGGGGCGAACGGTGACACTCAAGGTGAAGTATGCTGACTTTCAGCAAATCACTCGAGCACGCTCCGTCTCGCCGGCGATTGCAACGCGTGACAGCTTTGAGCGTCTCTCTCGAGATTTACTTGAAGCTCTACTCCCGGTGGCAAAGGGCGTACGCTTGCTGGGACTTACGCTATCTTCTCTTGAGTCAGCCAAAAATAGCAACGATGAGCAGACGTCGGGAGTTGCAGAAGTAAATCCAGTGCAGGAGTCTTTAGCGTTTTGAGGGGTGTCCGTGGGAGGCTCGGGTCACAAGACAATTCTTACACAGTTTTCGCCATACCGTTGCGTCCACAAAAGTAGCGTCCGGCAAAGATTGGGCACGTTAATTGCTCAGACTTAGGGTATACATGTGACGTCGAACTCTCCAGCCAACCCGGTACCTAGCTAGGTACTTTAAACAAACTAGGAATTACTTCATGAAACACCCCCTAAAACCCGTACTGCTCAGCGCTTTGCTTTTGTGTATGACCGCGGGTGTGTCCATGGCGGAGGACGAGATGCCGGAACTCCCAGCGGAGCTTCAAGCCACCTTAGATGCCTTGCCCGATGAGAAGCGTGAGTATCTGATGGAAGAGGGTGAAGGCTTTGCGGGTACTTGGGAGAAGCTGTTTGTAAGACTCAGAGGTAAAACTTCGACTGAGATCGAGGCGTTTGTGGACGCCATGCAGTATCTGGAAAACGCCAGCAAGTTTAATCCCGAGACTGATATGGCCTCTATCCCATTAAACACAGAGGCAAAGGATTTCAACGGATGGAAGTTGATGAATCCGCGGGCACTGGCGACACAGCGAGAGCCCGGTCCCATAAATTTGAGTTATTACGCGCAGGGGGGGCGCGGTGGTATCCAAACCTTTGCGAACGCTCCGGTCGCAATCTACCCCGAGGACCTCGTAGCAGGGGATGTTGAAGTGGCGATTGTTGGTGCGCCGCTGGATATGGGTACCTACTATCGCGGGCAAAAGTTTGGCCCTCAGGCGATGCGTACGGGTTACTACCACGGCGGCAATGACATGGCGACCATGGTAAACCCCAGTAAAGTTCTCAGCATTGTGGATTACGGCGATATTGCGATTGACAACATGAGCTCTGAGCTGAGTGTGCACCACGTTCGTGAGCGCGTCGCTGAAATCGCCAGAACCGGAGCGATCCCGTTTATAGTCGGGGGTGATCACTCGCTTGAGTACCCCGATATTGCCGGTCTGGCGGATGTACACGGCAAGGGCAGTTTCGGGGTTGTGCACTTTGACTCGCACTTCGATGCGGGTAAAGGCCAAGCGCACTACATCACCCACGGTCAGCCTGTTTATCGTGCAATCAAGGAAGGGCATGTGAAGGGTGAGAACTTCATTCAGGTTGGTTTGCGCGGTCCCTGGCCCGGCGCCTGGGGTTTTGAGTGGATGCGCAACAATGGCATGCGCTATCACCCCATGGCCGAGGTCGAGAAAAAGGGCTGGAAGGCCGTGATGGAGGACGCTCTCCGCGAAGCGAGAGAGGGCACTGAGAAGCTGTTCATTTCTTTCGATGTTGATGTGCTCGATCCTGCCTTCGTGCCTGGGACCGGAACGCCAGTGCCCGGCGGACTCACCATGCGCGAGGCGATCCCCATAGTGCGGGCACTGTGCACCGAGAGTGAAATGATCGGCTTTGAAATTGTCGAACTCGATCCGCTTCTCGATAACACTTATCGTTCAGCACTTAACGCCAACTACATCATGCATGCCTGCCTGACGGGTATTGCAATGCGTAAGACGGGCATTACCGACGGTTCTTATCTGTCAGAGCTTTCTACAGAAGATAATCAGCCGCGGGCGGGAAAGCGTGCGCTTAAAGATGGCGATGCCGAAGAGATCGATCCTGACTATGGTCGTCCTCAGCGCTAAGTGATCTGGCGGTTTAGGGGGTGTTCATTGCGAGGCCAAAAAATTGAGCTCATTGCGATATTGCTTACGTGATCCGGTTGTCGTGTTTTTCGCTTTGGGAACGGTGTTTTTCCTTGTCTATGCGCTACTCAACCGTGAGTCGACCACCCCGATTACGCTCAGTCAGAGCTCCAAGGCTCTACTGATCTCCGAATGGGAGATGCTTACCGGGCGCTCAGCTCAGCCCCAAGATGTGGAACTCATCTTAGAGGACTATTACCAGCGCGAACTGTTGTTTCGTGAGGGTATGGCTGCAGAGCTGTATCGAAGCGACCCCAGTATTCGGGAGTTGCTTATCGAGGTTATGCAGCAGCGTGTCACAGGAGAGATTGCCGATCCGTCGGCAAAAGACCTCGTGAATTTCTACGCGGATAACATTGACCGTTACTACAGCGAGGCCACGATCAGCTTCAGTCAGCAGTTGTTTGCTTCTGCACCAGATGACCCAGAAAATTTTCGCGCTGAACTGAGCCAGAAAAGTGCAGACGGTGGAATCTCGCCCTGGCAAGGGAAAGAGTTCCCCGACTACGGCGTTAGCATGGTCAGGGGGCTCTTTGGTCAGCCGCTGCTAGAGGTGCTTGAGCGCGTCTCTCTGGATACCTGGCAGGGTCCCTATGAGTCCCGACAGGGATGGCACTATTTTCGTGTAAAGGGACGCACGGAGCCGGTGTTACTGCCCTTTGAGCGCGTTCGAGATCAGGTGCTTGCTGATTACCAGGCTGAGGCGGTAGCAAGTGCGGTCAAGGAATTTACTACGCGGCAAGCGGACCGTTACCCACTGGAGCTCTCTCAATAATCGCGTTTTTCGCGCACCGCATTGGTGCGAGATTCCCTCCCTTCCGCTGCAACTTGGTGCACAAGCTTCGTGCGCAACCTTGGTGCGCCAGCGTAGTGCCGTCGCTTTGATGCACTGACAGATGGCAGGATCTGGGTGGCTCGGGTCTTGCACTGATCAATGGATACTTTGCTTTTTTGATGGAGCCACACAGCATGTCCTTGTCTCTCAGATTCTTGACCCTCGGAACGTTCTTGTTTCTGCTGTCTTTTGGTGTTCGTAGTCAGGAGCCCGAGCCGATTCGAGTGGGCATCCTGCATTCTCTGTCTGGCACCATGGCGATCAGTGAGACTACGCTTAAGGACACGGTGCTGATGTTGGTGGAGCAGCAGAACGCAAAAGGTGGAATTCTGGGTCGTCCACTGGAAGCAGTGGTCGTGGACCCTGCCTCCGATTGGCCTCTGTTTGCAGAAAAAGCGCGTGAGCTTCTCGTTCGAGAAAAGGTGGACGTCGTTTTTGGATGCTGGACATCGGTTTCTCGAAAGTCGGTGCTGCCGGTGTTTGAAGAACTGAACGGCTTGTTGTTTTATCCGGTGCAATACGAGGGAGAAGAGTCATCCCGCAATGTTTTCTACACGGGTGCTGCTCCTAATCAGCAGGCGATTCCGGCAGTTGACTATCTTATGGCGCAAGGCGTGAAGCGATGGGTGCTTGCGGGTACTGACTATGTGTACCCCCGCACGACGAACAAAATTCTGGAAGCCTATCTTCAGCAGCAGGGAGTGGCGTCCGAAGATATCCTCGTGAAATACACACCCTTTGGTCATTCCGACTGGCAGAGCATCGTCGCCGAGATTAAGCGATTTGGGAGCACGGGGGCGAAAACCGCTGTGGTATCGACTGTGAATGGTGATGCGAATGTACCTTTCTATAAGGAACTGGCCAACCAAGGCGTTAATGCCACGGACATTCCCGTGATCGCTTTCTCTGTCGGTGAGGAGGAGTTGTCCGGTATCGACACTGGTCCTCTGGTAGGGCACCTCGCGGCATGGAATTACTTCATGAGCGTTGAGGAGGATGCTAACTATGATTTTATCGATGAATGGCTAGCATTCATCGGCGATGACAATCGCGTTACCAATGATCCCATGGAGGCTCACTACATCGGCTTCAATATGTGGGCCAAAGCAGTAGAAGCCGCAGGTAGCGCGGACCCTGATGCAGTGCAGGACGCCATCATTGGGATCAGTGTTCCCAACCTGTCTGGTGGTGTTGCCACGATGCAGGCCAATCACCACATTACTAAGCCTGTGTTGATAGGGGAGATACTTGATGACGGGCAATTTCAGGTGGTCTGGGAAACGCCCGAAACCGTCGCGGGTGACGCGTGGTCAGACTACTTGCCGGGTTCAAAAGACCTGATCGCTGATTGGAGTCCACGCCTGCGTTGCGGTAATTACCAGCAAAATGAGAAACGCTGCTTATCAGAGGGTGGTGAGTAGCGCTTCGGTACAAACGCTGAAGAATCCTCTGGTAAACCAAGTTCTGTCGCAATGTTAGTGCTGCGCCCGTTACTGCTGTGCCTGCTGTTTGTGCTCCCTGTGCTTGCTGTGCAGGCTGAAACTCTGCATGACTGGGTGGATAGCCTTGGTAGCGCAGACACTGCCCAAAAGCGCGACCTCCTCGAGAAGATCGCCGCCAGTGGCGACCCGAATACCGATAAGATTTTCGATGCGGTCTCGCGGGGGGCTTTGTACCTTGATCGCAGAAGTGACACCGTGGTTCTGGCTGAACGCAAAGGCGCTCGGTATGTTCTCAGCAACGTCATGACCGGTGAGGAATTAGGCACCGCAGGACGTCGCGATGTGCGACGCATCGCCATAGACAACAGTCTTCGATCGGAACTGCAGAGCCTTCAAGCGATCGCGCAACTCTCTGCCGCGGATCCTGCGGTGCGAGAGGAAGCTATCGCGGAAATTTTGTCTGCGCCGACTCCATCAGCTTTAAGCGCGTTGGCTGCGCGTAAGTCCCTGGAACCCTTGCCTGCTCTACAGGATCAGATCGCCGTTGGCTTGGCCCTGCAGACAATATCGGGAGAAGATGCTGAGGGAGTCTCTGCTGCGCTAGTCACCCTGAAAGGACGGGTGGACCCTATTGTCCGAGCTGCTTTGCAGGACTTAGCGTCTCGAGAGAACTTACCTCAATCGGTCCGCGGCGAGGCGACGAACTTGTTGGCACTGGCGGAGAATCGCCTGTTGTGGCTAGGGCGCCTTGAGTCGCTGTTCTTTGGCCTGAGTCTCGGTTCGGTGTTGCTTTTATCAGCGGTGGGATTGGCGATTACTTTTGGTGTCATGGGTGTGATCAACATGGCGCACGGTGAGCTCATCATGCTCGGGGCTTACACGACATGGGTGTTACAGCAGCTCCTCCCTAGTCAGCCTGGTCTTGCGCTACTCCTTGCCATACCCGCGGCGTTTCTCGTGTCCGCGACGGTAGGTTTTGTCATCGAACGGGGCGTTATTCGTTTCTTGTATGGACGTCCCCTCGAAACGCTCCTCGCTACTTTCGGTATCAGTCTGATACTGCAGCAGGCCGTGCGCTCAATTTTCTCACCGCTGAATCGCTCAGTGCTGACTCCCGAATGGTTGGCTGGGTCTTGGGAAGTTACTCAGGGTTTATCGCTGACCTATAACCGTATGGCGATACTCTTGTTCTCGCTGTTGGTGTTTGCCGGCTTGCTGTGCCTTATGCGTTACACGCGACTGGGTCTGCAAGTGCGCGCGGTGGCGCAGAACCGCGCTATGGCTCGAGCCTTGGGCGTGCGCAGCGCTCGAGTAGATGCAATGACATTTGCTTTGGGCTCAGGTGTCGCTGGGGTGGCCGGTGTCGCTCTTTCTCAGCTAACAAACGTGGGCCCTAATCTTGGGCAGGCGTATATCATCGATTCGTTTCTGGTGGTGGTGTTTGGGGGTGTGGGCAACCTTTGGGGAACCCTCGTGGGTGCTTTTTCTCTTGGCGTCGCTAACAAACTTATAGAACCTGCAGTGGGTGCAGTGCTTGCCAAAATCTTACTGCTTGTATTCCTGATCCTGTTTTTACAGCGCCGACCTCAAGGCTTGTTTCCTCGAACCGGTCGAGAGGAGAGCCATTGATGAACCTCGGCAAATTCGTGGGTCAAGATCGACCCTTTGCCCTGACAGTTAGCGTGTTGCTGTGCATGGCATTGTTCGTGCCCGTATCTAACCTGCTGCTGCCGCAGGAATCTATGTTCGCACTATCCAGTTATAGCGTTTCTTTACTGGGTAAGTACCTTTGCTATGCCTTGTTAGCCCTGGCTCTCGATTTGGTCTGGGGCTATGCAGGTTTACTGAGTTTGGGGCACGGCGCATTCTTCGCTTTGGGCGGTTACGCCATGGGGATGTACCTCATGCGCCAAATTGGCAGCCGAGGAGTTTATGGCGATCCCGAGCTGCCAGACTTCATGATCTTTCTCGACTGGCAAGAGTTGCCCTGGTATTGGTCGGGCTTTGACAGTTTTCCTTTTGCGATGGCAATGGCTTTGTTAGTGCCCGCCGCACTAGCGCTCTTGTTTGGCTGGTTAGCCTTCCGCTCTCGCGTAGGGGGCGTTTACTTCTCCATCATGACTCAGGCAATGACTTTCGCTTTGATGTTGGCCTTTTTTCGCAACGAAATGGGCTTTGGTGGCAACAACGGCCTCACTGACTTTAAAGACATGGTGGGCTTTGATCTTCAGTCAGATGCGGTTCGTTGCGGTCTTTTCGTTGCAACGGCCCTCGCGCTATTGGGGAGCTATCTAGTGTGCCGCTGGATGCTTAGCACGCGTTTTGGAAGTGTGGTGATAGCGCTTCGCGACGCGGAGTCCCGCGTGCGTTTTCTGGGTTACTCCGTGGCCAGTTATAAACTGGTGGTGTTTGTGGTGTCAGCGATGCTCGCTGGCCTAGCAGGAGCGCTTTATGTCCCGCAGGTAGGCATTATCAATCCCGGAGAATTTCAGCCTCTGAACTCCATTGAGATAGCGATATGGGTGGCGGTCGGCGGTCGAGGTACTCTTCATGGCGCAATGCTGGGTGCGATCGTCATTGCCGCGGCGGAGACCATGCTTACCGCGCGTTTACCAGAGCTTTGGCTGTTTGCCTTGGGCGCGCTCTTCCTGTTGGTGACGCTTATGCTGCCTCAGGGATTCGCGGGTCTTCTGAGGGCGCGCAGCGATGCCTGAAGCTATCGATACCCGCCATGGTGTCATTCTCTATCTGGAGGATGTGAGCGTAAGCTTTTCGGGCTACAAAGCACTCAATGGGCTCAGTCTCGCTGTGGATCGAGGAGAGCTTCGCTGCCTTATAGGCCCGAACGGCGCCGGTAAGACAACGCTCATGGACGTGATCACGGGAAAGACGAAGCCTGATAAAGGTTCTGTATATCTCGGCCAGGACATCAATTTACTTGATAGCGACGAAGCGACCATTGCCCGCCTCGGGATAGGGCGGAAGTTTCAAAAGCCGTCAGTGTTTCCTCAGCAAACGGTTCGGGAGAATCTCGCTCTCGCTGTGCGTGGTAATCGTAGCCCATGGGACGCCCTTCGCTACCGTCAGAGCAGTGAAGATGCAGATCGCATCGCGTCGCTATTGCTTACCGTTGCCTTGGATGCGGTAGCCCATAAGTTGGCAGGGGGGTTGTCCCATGGTCAAAAGCAATGGCTGGAAATCGGCATGTTACTAGCTCAAGAGCCGTCACTCTTGCTGATTGACGAGCCTGTTGCAGGCATGACCCAGCACGAAACAGAGCGTACTTCAGAGTTGCTCCAGTCTTTGGTTCCCGAACGATCTGTGGTCGTTGTAGAACACGACATGGCGTTTGTTCGTTCGATAGCTCGAAAGGTTACGGTGCTTCACGAAGGTACTGTGCTGATAGAAGGGAGCATTGACGAGGTGCAATCGGACCCAAGCGTTCGAGAAGTCTATCTGGGAGAAGCATGCTAAGCGTCCAGGGGATAAATCAATACTTTGGTGCTAGCCATACCCTGCGTGATGTGGAGCTCAGCGTCGGGGGTGGGCGCATTTTTTGCCTTATGGGCCGCAACGGTGTGGGTAAGACCACTCTACTCAATACCCTTCTTGGCTTGCTGCCAGCACAGAGCGGTGAAATCTCTCTCGCCGGGGAGCGCATTGACGGACTAAAGACCGAAGACAGGGTAGGGCGGGGTATCGCCTATGTTCCTCAGGGCCGTATGATTTTCCCGGATCTTACCGTGATGGAGAATCTGCGGGTGGCACTTGCGGGTCGCCGAGGCGGCGGCACCGGAGTACCTGAGCAGGTGTTTGAGTTCTTTCCGGTTCTCGCTGAAATGGCCAATCGTCGGGGAGGCGATTTGTCAGGTGGGCAACAGCAGCAGTTGGCGATCGGACGCGCGCTGGTGCTCGAGCCTCGGGTTCTGCTTCTTGACGAACCCTGCGAGGGCATCCAGCCCAATATCGTACAACTGATAGGGGAGGTTATTCAGCGACTGCGTTCGGAGCAGAATCTCAGCGTTTTATTGGTGGAGCAGAAACTCCCCTTTGCGCGAGCAGTCGCGGATGACTTTGCGATTATGGATCGTGGTCAGATTGTTGCAGATGGCGCTATGGACCAGTTGTCTGAGGAGCTGGTTGCGGAGTACCTAACGGTTTAATAAGTGATCGGCGTGAGCAGCTGATCGCTCAACCAGTCCTCCAGCCCGCGGGCCGGAACGGCTACGCTCGCTAGAGTGGGGACGCTCGCCTCGCCACGCGAGTCAGCTGGACTAGGCGTCGTAAGGTATTTCGAAGCAGATCGCTTGTAAGTAGACCAGCAGTCTCCGCTATCGGATCCTGCTGGCCACAGACAAACTCGTTTGCGTGCCTGGTTAAAGGTGCTTTTAGCGACTTATGGTGTAGCCAAGTTGCTCCAGCACAAAACGATCTTCACCGATTGCAGTCGCCTCAACAATCTTGCCATCAGCGTTGAACTTCATGCGATTTACCTGGCGAGAAGTGTACGGATAGCCGGTCTCAGTTTCGGTATCTGAGTACTCCGTGGCCATGTAAACCACATCACCCTCCGCTACGACTTCCAAAACACGACACTCGCCGGTGCCCCAATCATCCGCGTTAGCCATGCCGAGGTTTTTCAGAACCGTGCTTTTTTCGTTCTTGGCAGCAATGATTCCGCGATTTACTTCTACGGACATTTCTTTGCCGTCGCGCACGATCACTGCTTTTACGGGTTCCCCGGGTTTGCCGCGAAACGTCGTTTTGTCGCGATTCTCATAGGTCGACGCCATTCCGTTAACCGAAACAAACTGATCTCCCGCCTTAAGCACACTTGCCGCAGGGGTACCTGCCGTGACGCTCATGATGGTCGCGAAATCCTCGCCTTCATCATTGTCCACAGTAAAACCCAGACCCACATAGCGATCGGGTGAAAATACGCCATCGTCTGCCATGTGAGTATCAACGTATTCAATAAAACCGGCGAGATCGCCACAGGAAGCTTCGAACCATCCTTCGGCAACCCCTTTATTGCCCGGGCCTTCATGATGCGCAGCGAACGCAGTTGAGTTGGCGCAGAGAAGGGCCGTGCTTACCGCGAGGCACTTGTATTTGTTCATGGTTTTTCCTTGTCGTTTTTTTTGTTGGATATCCAAAGAACCGCCTCACCCGAGGGGCTCGATTTCAGCCTAGACCAGAAACAGCGTTTGGCAAGGCTGATTTCAGCAGTGTGACAGAGTCGGCTGGCTTATAATGACTTTATTTTTGGACACCTCATCATGGACGACGACAAGAGCCGCCAGGCAGCAAGAGAAGCCGCTCTCCGGTACCACGCCTTTCCAAAGCCGGGCAAATTAGAAATTCGTGCGACCAAACCATTGGCGAATGGACAGGATCTTGCTCGAGCTTACTCCCCAGGGGTAGCGGAAGCTTGCCTGGAAATCGTCAAAGATCCGGCAACAGCGGCCGACTACACAGCCCGAGGCAACTTGGTTGCGGTCATCAGCAACGGCAGCGCCGTTCTGGGATTGGGCGACATTGGAGGCTTGGCGGCAAAACCTGTAATGGAGGGTAAAGCTGTCTTGTTTAAAAACTTTGCGGGTATCGATTGCTTTGATATTGAGTTGAACGAATCAGACCCGGAGAAGCTGGCGGACATTGTTTGCGCCATGGAACCCTCCTTCGGTGCGGTAAACCTGGAGGACATTAAGGCACCAGACTGCTTTATTGTTGAGCAGCGCTGTCGTGAACGCATGAATATTCCGGTGTTCCATGATGATCAGCACGGGACCGCTATCGTCGTTGGAGCCGCGGTAACTAACGCTCTGCATATTGCCGGTAAGCGTTTTGAAGATATAAAGATTGTCTCCACGGGAGGTGGTGCTGCGGGCATTGCCTGTCTCAATATGCTGCTGAAGCTGGGTGTGAAGCGCGAGAACGTGTGGTTGTGCGATGTGCATGGTTTGGTTTACGAAGGCCGTGGCGAGGATATGAATCCTCAGAAAGCAGCTTTTGCTCAGTCCAGTGAATACCGAACGCTCGACCACGTGATTGACGATGCTGACTTGTTTTTGGGCCTCAGTGCCCCGAAAGTTGTGACGGCCCAGATGGTTGGACGAATGGCTAAGCGGCCCATTGTATTTGCCCTCGCCAATCCAACTCCGGAAATTTTGCCTGACGAAGTTCGCGCCGTTGCGCCCGACGCAATTATCGCCACGGGCCGTTCGGACTATCCGAATCAGGTCAACAACGTACTGTGCTTTCCGTTTATTTTTCGCGGTGCTTTGGATGTTGGTGCGACCGAGATTAACGATGCTATGCAGCTCGCATGTATTGATGGCATTGCCGCCTTGGCGCGAGCCACCACAAGCGCCGAAGCTGCGGAGGCCTATCGTGGCGAGCAGCTGGTCTTTGGTGTCGATTATCTGATCCCCAAGCCTTTTGATCCTCGGCTCATGGGAGTAGTTGCGAGTGCTGTGGCAAGCGCTGCGATGGAAACAGACGTTGCGACGCGGCCTGTGTCGGATCTGGCAGCATATCGAGAGAAGCTCGATGGGTCTGTTTTCCGTTCATCGATGATTATGCGTCCCGTGTTTGCCTCTGCAGCGCTGTCACAGCGCCGAATCGTTTTCGCCGAGGGCGAGGACGAGCGCGTGCTGCGTACGGCTCAGGCAATCATAGAAGAGATGACAGACCGTCCTATTCTTATCGGGCGTCCAGAAATTATTGCGCGGCGCTGCGAGAGGGCGGGTCTGACGATAAAGCCCGGAGAAGATTTTGAGGTGGTTAATCCGGAAGATGACTCACGGCATCGCAGATACTGGGAAGCCTACCTGCAGTTGATGGCGCGGCGGGGCGTAACTCCGGATCTGGCTAAGGTCATCATGAGGACCAATACCACGGCTATTGCAGCAATTATGGTCTATTGCGGTGATGCTGACAGCCTGGTTTGCGGCACCTTCGGGCAATATCTGTGGCATCTCAATTATGTTCGCCAGATTCTCGCCCATGATGGTGCCCATCCCCGAGGTGCGCTGTCTTTGATGATTACTGAAGACGAGCCCTTGTTCATTGCAGACACCCACGTGCATCCCGAGCCCACACCCGAGCAAATCGCCGATACGGTCATGGCCGCAGCAAATCACGTGCGTCGTTTTGGACTAAAACCCAATATCGCCCTTTGCTCGCACTCCCAATTCGGTAATCTCGATATCGACAGCGGCCGGCGGGTACGCCAGGCTATGGCGCTCCTTGAAGCTCGGGAACCTGACTTTGCCTATGAAGGGGAAATGCACACTGACTCCGCATTGGATCCGGAACTGCGGGCGCGAATCTTTCCAAACTCTCGTCTAGAGGGGCCCGCAAATGTTCTGGTATTTGCCTACGGAGATGCCGCATCTGGAGTGCGCAACATACTCAAGATGCGCGGAGGTGCTTTGGAAGTCGGTCCCATTCTTATGGGAATGCAAAATCGCGCTCACATCGTTACGCCGTCGATTACTGCTCGAGGCCTTTTAAACATCTCGGCGCTTGCCGGTACCGACGTGACTCACTACCGCTAACGGCATCCGTTTGGGTGGATGGGGTTTGGCTGACTGCGCTTTAGGAGACCGCGCGATAAAAACGATACTGTGCCGCGAGGCACAGAGGTACCGTTACGATCAATCCAAGGCCCATGGGAATGCTCCCAGCGATACAGATCAGCATCAGCACAAAAGCCAATACTGCATAGCGCCAGAAGTTGGCGTGAATGAGCTTTCGGCTCGCCTCCATGGCGGGCCAAAAATCCATCTTCTTATCAATGATCATCAGGTTTGTGAAGCCGTAGACAATGACCAAGTAGAGGCCGGGCAGCACCAGGAGGAACAAACCGATGCTGATGAAGATTGACATAAGAATCGAGGCGATGATCAAAGGTATGAAAAATTGGAAGCCATCGAAGAGGTTTGAGATGGTGATTGTCTCTCCGCGTTCCAGTCGGATGATCATGCTGTAAAGACCGGCCAGCAGGGGAGGGTAAACGAGCGCTCCTGCGAAGGGGATTAGCCCGACCACCCCGCAGATGACGCCCAACAGGATTGTGGCCCCAGAGAGCAGCCATGGTTCTTGTTTGTATAGAGTCCAGCCGTCTCTTAAGCAGACGCCTGCGTCAGGAATCACACGTTCTGTCATAACCAGCTACCCATCTTTCGAGTTTATGACCTAAGTGTAACGGCCCGCTGCGCTCTATGCGATGAAGCGCATCATGAGGTCCTGAAATCTAGCTGTGCGTCGCTGGATTTAGGCGCTCTTCAAAAGCTCCGCTTGCGCAAACAGCGCTGAGCAGCTGTCCAGCATCCTGTTGGCAAAACCCCATTCGTTGTCATACCAGGCCATGACTTTGACAAGATTGCCGTTCACCTTGGTGTGGTTTGCGTCGAATACGCAGGAGGCCGAGCTGTGGTTGAAGTCTATGGAAACGAGGGGGGCTTCATTGACTTCGAGCACTTCGCTCAGAGGGCCTTCCGCTGCCGCAGTCATGAGGGCATTCACTTCTTCTGCGCTGGTGTCTCTTTCCGCGATGAAGCTCAGGTCTACCAGGGAAACATTGATGGTTGGAATACGAACTGCCATGCCATCCAAACGACCTTTGAGCTCTGGTAGCACCAAACCTATGGCGGCAGCAGCGCCCGTTTTTGTGGGGATCATGGACTGTGTCGCCGATCGCGCTCGATACAGGTCGCTGTGGTAAACGTCGGAGAGCTGCTGATCATTCGTATAGGAATGAATCGTGGTGACGTAGCCTTTAGAGATGCCGATGGACTCATGAAGTGGTTTTACCATGGGTGCCAGACAGTTGGTTGTACACGAAGCGTTGGAGACAACTTTTTCTTCGCCGGTGAGTAAGTGATCGTTGATGCCGTAGACCACGGTGGCGTCAGCATCAGCAGCGGGTGCCGATACCAGCACTTTTCGAGCGCCAGCTGACAGGTGCTTGCCGGCTTTTTCCCGACTGGTGAAAATTCCCGTGCATTCGCAAACGATATCTACGTTGAGAGCCTTCCACGGCAGCTGTTCGGGATCGCGTTCACTCAATACTCGTATTCGCTGTTTACCGACGATTAAGTGGTCGCCATCGATATTGACCGGGACGGGGAAGCGCCCGTGCACAGAGTCATATTGTGTGAGGTGAGCATTGATTGAGCTGTCGCCGAGGTCATTGATGGCGACCACTTCGATTTTGTCCGCGAGTGCATCTTGACGCTCGATGAGTGCTCTGAGGATGTTTCGACCAATTCTTCCATATCCGTTGATGGCGATGCGCAGCATGAGATTGTGCCTCTCTGGGTTTATTTTTGACCATAAAATTACATAAATGAAGGACAAAACAGTTCATAAATCAAAAAATATGTAGTTTTAGTAAAATATATGTCAGTATGAGGACTCATTGGATTGAGCAGCTGCTGACGTGACCGAGGCGCAAGAAGACAATTTACTCCACGAACTTGGTAGCGCAGCCCGACGCGTTACCAAGTCTGAACGGCGTATTGTGGATGTGATTCTGGACGATCCCCGGTCAGCCACCCGCCTGAGTATTGCCGCTCTGGCGGAACAGGCAGAGGTGAGTGAACCCACGGTTAACCGTTTTTGCCGCAAGTTTGAGCCCCGGGGCTATCCGGAGTTTAAGCTTCGGCTAGCGCAATCGCTGGTACTTGGATTGCCCTACGTCAGTTCATCTATTGCGCCGGATGATGAAGCAGGAACCTATACCGCCAAGATATTGGATAGCGCCGTAATGTCTTTTAGAGCGCTAGGGGAGCAGTTACCGCCGAAGCTGGTGGAGTCCGTGGTTGATCGACTCCTTGATGCACATCATATTTTTTTCTTTGGTTTGGGTATTTCCAGTGCCGTGGCTCAGGATGCCGAGCACCATTTCTTTCGCTTTTCGTTGCCGGTCACGGCGCATGCCGACGTCTTGATGCAACGGATGCACGCCGCAGCGGCTCGGGACGATGATGTTTTCTTCATTATTTCTCACACGGGACGGACGCGGGATCTTGTCGATATCGCGAATTTGGCAACAGCGCGAGGCGCTACGGTGGTTGCTCTTACTGCGGCAGCATCACCCTTAGCTAAAGCGAGCAGTCTGGCTATAGAGCTCGAGGTCTCTGAGGATACAGACGCCTATATGCCCATGACCTCTCGTCTTGCACACTTGGTGGTACTGGATGTCTTGGCGGCGGGTGTATCGCTTCGTCGCGGCGAAGCGCTGCAACCTCATTTGCGTGCTATTAAAGAAAGTCTTAGAGCGACCCGATTCGCTCCACAACCTGGAGGTAAACACCGCTCATGAGTTCTGCTTCTTCTGAGTCCAAGGATAGTAACGGGCACCAATACCGTAGCCTGCGAAACAATGTGAGTTTGCTCGGCAGTATGCTTGGAGAGACCATGGCGAAAAGTCATGGCGAGGACTTTCTTGCCAGCGTCGAAAAGATCAGGCTGCTATCAAAGTCTGGAAGTACAGGTGACGACAGCAGTTGGGAGCAACTGGAAACGCTGTTGGCAGGACTAGAAACCGAACAGCTTGGGCTGGTAGCGCGTGCCTTTGCGCAGTTCCTGAATCTTGCGAATATCGCTGAGCAACATCACGGACTGTCTCGGGAAATGGATGCCGTAAACTCCGCGAGTAGAACACTGTCAGGTGTTATGGATCTTCTGACCGAGAAGGGTCTTGAGCCTGCAGCGATCGAACAGTCCGTCGCAGATCTCAGTATCGAGTTGGTGCTTACGGCACATCCCACAGAAATCACCCGGCGCTCGTTGATCCACAAGTACGAAGAGATTCAACGCTGTTTGGGACAGTTGGAATCTCCGGGCCTCACAAACTATGAGCGCAACCGCATGGACCGGCGTTTACGGGAGCTGATCGCCCAGCTTTGGCATACGCACGAGTTTCGTGAAAGCCGACCGAGCCCTGTCGATGAAGCTCGCTGGGGTTTTGCTGTGGTCGAAAATTCACTCTGGCAGGCGGTGCCGGATTTTCTTCGACGATTGGACGATGCCTTGCTCGCGGCCACGGGGAAACGACTACCCATGGATGCAGCGCCGGTACAATTTTCTTCCTGGATGGGTGGCGACCGCGACGGAAACCCCTTTGTCACCGCGAAGGTGACTCGTGAAGTGTTGCTCTTGGGTCGCTGGCAGGCGGCGGCCTTGTATCTGAAGACTGTGGACAGACTTGTACAAGAGCTGTCCATGATCGAATGTAATGACGGTCTACGAGAGCTAGTAGGTGAAACCAGAGAGCCTTACCGTCGCGCGATGAAGGATCTGAGAGCTCGCCTCCGCAAGTGGCTCACGGCAGTGGAGGACTTGTTGGATGGTCGTCCCGCTGAAACTGGCGACCTGATTCGTGACGTCGAAGAGCTCTCCAGGCCTTTGCTACTTTGCTATGAATCACTATGCGATTGCGGAATGGAGCGCATAGCTGAGGGGACGCTTCTCGATTTACTACGCCAGGTTCGTTGCTTTGGCATAAACCTGGTACGCCTCGATATTCGGCAACACTCCGATCGGCACAGTGCGGCCTTGTCTGAGATTACTGAGTTCCTGGGTTTAGGACGTTATACGGACTGGGATGAGCAGCAACGTCGAGAATGGATCCAGCAAGAGCTTGAAAGCAAAAGACCACTGATACCTCAGCACTGGTCGCCCAGCGAAGAGACGCAGGAGGTTCTTGATTGTTGCTCTGTCGTGGTAGAGCAGCCGGAAGGAGCGCTGGCCTGCTACATCATATCGATGGCGCGACAAGCCTCTGACGTGATGGCTGTGCGATTGCTCCTTAAGGCAGCGGGGGGCGGTGACACTTTGCCCATCGCACCGCTGTTCGAAACCCTCGACGATCTTGACCGTGCTCCTCAGGTCATTACGGATCTGTTGGCGGTTGAGGGCGCTCTCGGCCGTTTGCCAGAGCAACAGATGGTGATGATTGGCTACTCGGACTCAGCAAAGGACGCAGGGATACTGGCAGCGGCCTGGGCGCAGTACCGTGCACAGGAGGCTCTCCTGGACGTCTGCACTCAAGCAGGTGTTCGCTTGCAGCTGTTCCATGGCCGGGGTGGAACCATTGGTCGTGGTGGGGCGCCCGCGCATGACGCACTGCTATCACAGCCTCCAGGTTCTCTCGAGTGTGGCTTGCGGGTTACGGAGCAGGGCGAAATGATTCGCACCAAGTTGGGCATGACCGGTCTGGCCGTGAAAACCCTCGCTCTTTACACCAGCGCAATATTAGAAGCGCGTACGGCCCATCCGCCAAAGCCCAAGGCGCATTGGCGCGAGACCATGAACCGTTTGGGCGAGAGCTCCTGCGACGCCTATCGCGCGGTTGTTCGCGACGATCCACGGTTCCTCACTTACTTTCGTGAAGCGACGCCTGAGGGGGAACTAGGCGCCTTGCCGCTGGCATCTCGTCCGACGAGTCGAAAGAAAGATGGTGGCATTGAGGCTTTGCGTGCAATTCCCTGGATATTCTCCTGGACGCAGAACCGTTTGATGTTGCCGTCGTGGCTCGGTGCGGGTGCCGCTCTTGCCAAAGAGCTGGAAGAGCAGGGCGCTGTCGTTATTTCGGAGATGTTCCAAGAGTGGCCGTTTTTTGCGACACGCATGCAAATGTTGGAAATGGTCTACAGTAAAACCGATGCCCGTCTTTCGGCGCATTACGACGGCAAGTTGGTGAATCCGGAACTGCTCGGTATTGGCGAACAGCTACGTGGCCAATTGAATAGCGACGTAGAGACTGTGCTTAGCGTTCTTGGGCAAGAGCTTCTGCTTGAGAAGCTTGATTGGACTCGAGAGTCTCTGGAGCTACGGAATATCTATACAGTGCCATTGAATGTACTTCAGGCAGAGCTTTTGGCTCGTCTGCGGCGCAATGCAGATGACGACACGCGACAGGCCATTATGATCAGTATTGCCGGTGTTGCGGCAGGTATGCGCAACACGGGCTGATAATTCAACTGGGCTGAATGGGTCAGTTCAAGCGAGGGGAGCATGGTTGAAGTTCATGACACGGTAGCGAAGGTTACCGAGCAGATAGAGCGTCGCAGTCGCGGACCCAGACAAAAGTATCTGGATCTCATGGCACGCAGCCGGGACCTGAGACCCCAGCGTGGTCAGCTTTCTTGCGGAAACCTCGCTCACGGTTTTGCAGCTTGCGGTGACGATGATAAGGACAGTATTCGTCTAATGGAGTCGTCCAACATCGGGATTGTCACGGCCTTCAACGATATGCTGTCGGCTCATCAGCCCTATGCAGAGTATCCGGACAAAATTAAGTCGTATGTGCGAGCAGTGGGCAGTACCGCACAGGTAGCAGGCGGCGTCCCCGCGATGTGTGACGGCGTCACTCAGGGACAGATCGGGATGGAACTGTCGCTATTTAGTCGCGACAACATTGCCCAGGCAACCGGTATTGCGCTGTCACATCATATGTTCGACGGCATCGTCTGTTTGGGTATCTGCGATAAAATTGTGCCAGGACTCATTATGGGTGTACTGCGCTTCGGTCATTTGCCTGCGTTGTTTATTCCCGCAGGTCCGATGCCTTCCGGTCTTCCCAATGCGGAAAAGGCACGAGTGAGACAGCTGTTTGCAGAAGGTAAAGTCGGGCGTGAGGAACTCCTTACCGCGGAATCGGCCTCCTACCACAGTGCAGGAACCTGTACGTTTTACGGCACGGCAAATACTAATCAGATGGTTATGGAGGCTATGGGGCTGCAACTTCCCGGTGGCTCTTTTGTAAATCCCGGAGCCCCCCTGCGTGAAGCACTCACGAAAGAAGCTTCAGAACTGATTACCCGTATTACCGCGCAAGGTCCCGACGCGCGACCTTTAGCTGATGTGATCGACGCTCGTTCTTTCGTAAACGCCATTGTCGCTCTACTGGCATCCGGCGGATCAACCAATCATACGATCCATTTAATTGCCATGGCGCGTGCCGCGGGTCTGGTGGTGACTTGGGACGACTTCTCCGAACTTTCTGCGGTCGTGCCTCTTTTGGCGCGTGTGTATCCCAATGGTCAAGCTGATATCAATCACTTTCACGCTGCTGGGGGTACGGGGTTTCTGTTTCGGGAGTTGCTGGACGGCGGGCTGATGCATGGTTCTGCGAGCACGGTTTGGGGCGATAGTTTTCAAGACTACACCCAGGAGCCATTTTTAGAAGACGGCAATCTTGCATGGCGTCCCGCTGCGGACAAGAGTCTGGATACTGATGTGTTGGGGACAGCCGAAGCGCCATTTTCCTCCGAGGGCGGCTTGCGTTTGCTTAAGGGTAATCTTGGTCGAGCGGTGATAAAGGTATCGGCTGTCAAACCCGAGCACCGCAAAGTCGTTGCTCCCGCCGTAGTCCTAGATAGTCAGGAAGATCTTTCGCAGAAATTTGCAGCAGGAGAACTCGAGCGCGACTGCATTGTGGTGGTTCGCTTTCAGGGGCCGCGGGCTAACGGTATGCCTGAGCTCCACAAGTTGACTCCTTTGCTGGGCTCTCTTCAGGACAAAGGTTTTTCCGTCGCCTTGGTGACCGACGGTCGCATGTCTGGTGCTTCGGGCAAAGTGCCCGCGGCTATACATGTGACGCCCGAAGCAGCGATGGGTGGCTCTCTGGCAAGATTGAAAGATGGTGACATGCTCACCCTTGATGCAGCGTCAGGCAACCTAAGCTGCGATGACGAAAACCTGGGTGAAAGACCCTTAGCGAGCACACCCAGAGACAGTGAAGAGGGCGTGGGTCGTGAACTATTTAGCGTTTTCAGACAAGTGGTGACGACACCGGAAGCCGGTGCCACAGTAATTTTCAGTGAGGAAACATAATGAGTAATTCAAGAAAAATACTTGCGCAGGCACCGGTAGTGCCCGTGCTTGCCATTGAGAATCTGGAGCACGCTATACCCCTTGCTCAGGCCTTGGTGCAGGGCGGCATTCCGGTACTCGAGGTCACTTTACGTACACCGGTGGGGCTGCCTGCGATAAAGGCGATCAGTGAGGCGGTCCCGGACGCTATCGTAGGTGCGGGAACCGTGGTGAATGCTGCAGACTTCGAGGCGGCGGTAGAAGCAGGGAGTCGCTTTGTTGTAACGCCAGGTTTGACTCAGGGGATTCTGGACGCCGCGGCGGATTCTGAAGTGCCGCTCATTCCCGGTGTTGCTACTGTGAGTGAACTCATGCGGGCCCTTGATCATGGCATTGATTGCCTCAAGTTCTTCCCCGCAGAGGCGTCAGGCGGTGCAGCGGCGCTGAAGGCCTTCGCCGGGCCGTTTCCCAAGGTGGATTTCTGCCCAACGGGGGGCATTGGTTTGCACAATATCAACGACTATCTTGCGCTCAAGTCAGTAGTCACTGTAGGCGGATCTTGGCTGACGCCCGGGGCCATGCTAGCGGCCGAGGATTGGGATGGCATAGAGAATCTGGCAAGTGCCGCTGTTGCACACGTTGCAGACTTCAGAGCTGGATAATGGCACGGCCTTAAAGTAATTCGAGGGAGACAGGAATGGATTTGCTGATATTTGGTGCTCGTGGCGATTTGTCTGCGCGCAAGCTTTTTCCAGCGCTGTATCACCTGGACAATTGTGAGTTGCTGCCAGCAGACGTGCGTATTCATGCTCTGGCCAGAGAGGACATCACTCTCGAGACGTTTCTCGAGGACATCAAGGTTAGGGTACGCAAGTATGTCGACGACAGCCGTTGGTCCGAACAGCAGTGGGCGAATTACGCGTCACGCTTTGTCTATCACCGCATAGATTTTGGTACCGCAGACGGCTTTACCGAACTCAGCGGTGTGCTGGCACCCGATCGCCCGGCCATGTTTTACCTCGCGACTCCACCTTCATTGTTCGGTCCTATCTGCGAGCACTTGGGTGCGACGGGATGCTTAATCGGAGACCGCCGCTTGCTCCTCGAAAAGCCCATAGGTCACGATCTGGAAAGTTGCCGGGCAGTGAATGACACCGTCGGTGAATACTTCTCGGAGGACTCCATCTATCGAGTGGATCACTACCTGGGGAAAGAGACAGTGCAAAACCTGCTCGTCATGCGCTTTGGGAACCGCTTTATCAACACGCAGTGGGATCAGAGCTGTGTCGATCACGTGCAGATCACCGTGGCGGAGCCCATTGGTATCGAAGGTCGCTGGAACTACTACGACGGTGTGGGTCAGCTTAGGGATATGGTGCAGAACCACCTTATGCAGTTACTTTGTTTGGTGGCAATGGAGCCGCCAAACTCGATGACAGCCGAGGGTATTCGTGACGAGAAAGTGAAGATCGTGCGTGCTCTTCGTCCTATCGATGAAAATAACGTACGTGATCATGCAGTGCGCGGGCAATATGCGGCCGGCTGGTTGCGTGGGGAGTCGGTTCCCGGCTATCTGGAGGAAGAGGATTGCCCCGCTCAGGACAGCCAGACCGAAACCTATGTGGCGCTGAAGGCGTTTATCGATAACTGGCGTTGGGCGGGCGTGCCTTTTTATCTGCGTACCGGTAAGCGTATGCCTGAGAAGCTTACCGAAATCGTGATCACCTATAAGGCCTTGCCCCACAATATCTTTGCAGGCGCCAGTCGCGAGGATGTCCCGAATCGTCTGGTCATTCGATTGCAACCAAACGAGGGCATCGAAATGCAGATGGTCTCCAAGCAGCATAGTTTGCGTAACAAAATGGGGTTGGTGACAAAGAATCTCAATCTTGATTTTCTCGGTTCTTCGGAGTTGGATCGGATTCCGGACGCCTATGAACGTTTACTTCTCGATGCAATAAATGCGGATCAGTCCTTGTTCGTGGGTCGCGAGGAAATCGAAGAGTCCTGGCGTTGGTGCGACGAGCTAATTGACGCCTGGCAAACCCGCGCGCCGACTCTTCAACCCTACCAGGCAGGATCCTGGGGGCCGACTAAGGGAGAGTTGTTGATCGAAAAGGACGGACGAAGCTGGCATGTCTGAGTAGCCGGCTTCTTAGGTGTGCTGGGCGCCTTAAACAAAGGCAGCGCCCCACAGCGCTCAGCTTGTTTCAGACTACTGCGGACAAAGCAGAGGGAAAACCAGAGGCATAAATCGAGAAGGCAAGGCTCGGCAAGGGAAAAGGGCAGATTTCCTAGGGCAGAACGAGCTAGACAATATCGAGAAGCTGCTCGTTTGGTCTCCCCAGCACAGCTTTAGATCCGTTGATCCCGATGGGTCGCTGAATCAGCCTAGGTTCGTTTGCCATTGCTGCGAACACTTCATCGTCTGATGCAGAGTCTGCTAATCCTAACTTCACAGCATCTTTCTCACGCATAAACGCCCGAGGGCTCACCTTGCCCATCTTTTTGGCGATATCTCGGAGCTCGTCCTCGCTCAGCATTTCGCTCTTGTTCATGTATTTACGGACCTCAGGCTCAATGCCATTCTCCTGAAGGAGTGCAAGGCCTTTCTTGGACGAGCCGCATCCGGTGTGGTGAATTAGGGTATAAGGCATGGTGAAAGTCCTGATAAGCGATGGGGTCGCAATTATTCATCATTGTCAGGGTTAGAGAAAGTGTTTGAACCACTGCCTGAGTTTTGTTTCGGAGACCATGTGTGAATAGTGTTGAATTGCCTTCTTTTTTAGATATTCGTGGAGCTGCCGAGCGACTGCGGGGACAAGCGGTGCGAACGCCGCTTTTGCGTAATCGTTTCCTTGACGAAGACAGCGGTCGACGGGTGTTTTTGAAACCCGAGACTCTTCAAGTGAGCGGCAGTTTCAAATTTCGTGGCGCTTACAACCGTGTTTCCCAGCTTACGCAGGATGAGCGCAAAGCCGGAGTCATCGCCTGGTCATCAGGAAATCACGCGCAAGGAGTGGCCGCAGCAGCGAAGCTCGAGTCGGTGCCGGCGCGAATTGTGATGCCCGAAGACGCGCCGCAGATAAAGTTGGAGAACACTATCGCTCTTGGCGCCGAAGTGATCACCTATGACCGTTACACCGAAGATCGGGAGGCCATGAGTTATGCGCTGGCGGAGCGTGATGGGGGCGTTATCGTTCCCTCCTATGACGATCGGCATGTTATTGCGGGGCAGGGGACCGCCGGACTTGAGGTTTTTGAGGATGCAGCCGCTGCCGAGGAGTCTCTGGACGCCTTATTGATTTGCTGTGGCGGGGGAGGCTTAACCGCGGGTTGCGCACTCGCTGGGTCGGCGCTGAGTCCTGATACCGCTATCTTCTGTGTAGAACCAGAAAACTACGATGATCATGCTCGCTCTTTACAGTCTGGTCATCGCGAGCAAGCGGACACAGCGCAAGCTTCTATTTGCGATGCGCTTCTATCGCCTACTCCCGGGGCTCTGACGTTCCCCATAAACCAGAGACTCCTCGCAGGGGGCCTTGTGGTATCAGAGTCAGAGGTGAAAGCGGCGATGCGCTACGCCTTCAGAGTGTTAAAGCTGGTTGTAGAGCCGGGTGGAGCAGTGGCGTTGGCGGCGCTGCTCTCAGGTAAACTCGATGCACGCTATCAATCGGTGGCGGTGATACTCAGTGGAGGTAACGTTGACCCTCTTGTCTTTGCCAAGATCCTTTACGAAGACAGCTAATGCTATGACCCTGAGAAAAATTTTACGCAAGTTTTTGAGGTTTTGACGTGAGCATAAGCGCCTTCGATTTGTTTAAGGTAGGTATCGGCCCATCGAGCTCGCATACCGTAGGGCCAATGGTCGCCGCGAATCGTTTTGCGGTGGAGTTGAGAGACGAGAGCTTTATTGACTCAGTGGCAGGCTTGAAGGTGGAACTGTTTGGTTCCTTAGGTGCTACGGGCGCTGGCCACGGTTCGCCCAAGGCGATCATTCTGGGTCTGATGGGTGAGCTTCCCGACACCGTTGATGTAGACAGCATCGCCACCCATGTCGATCGAGTGAGGAGTTCTCATGAGCTGTCCTTGCTGAACCGCAAAATGATTGCCTTTAGTTACCGCGATGACTTGATCATGCATCGTAGCGAGTCGCTGCCTTACCACGCCAACGGCATGCGCTTTACGGCGTTGAATGCAGATGCCGATACGCTGATGAGTCGCGTTTTCTACTCCGTGGGTGGCGGCTTTGTCGTAGACGAGTCGGCAGCTTCCGGAGAGGAGCTGATTGTCGACGATCCTACGCCTCTGCCTTACCCCTTCAGCACAGCAGATGAGCTCCTGGAGCAATGTCGAGAACATGGCTTGTCCATCAGTGCCTTAATGATGGAGAACGAAAAGGCCTGGCGCAGTGAAGATGAGATTCGCAGCCACTTATTAGAGTTGTGGTCGGTCATGGACGCTTGTATCGAACGCGGGTGCGTTACCGAGGGCATTATGCCCGGCGGTCTGAAGGTGCGGCGACGCGCAGCGCAGTTGCATCGCCAACTGAAGAGTCAATCCAATAACTTTGGCGACCCCTCGCTAAATACCATGGACTGGGTGACTCTCTATGCTCTTGCGGTGAACGAGGAGAACGCTGCGGGTGGACGGGTTGTTACGGCGCCTACCAATGGCGCGGCGGGCATTATTCCCGCAGTGCTCAAGTATTACCTGGCGCACTGTCAGGGTAGCAGCGAGAACGATATCTGCCGTTATTTGCTAACCGCCGCTGCGGTAGGGATCCTCTACAAGATCAATGCTTCGATTTCTGGCGCTGAAGTAGGCTGCCAGGGCGAAGTGGGGTCGGCTTGCTCAATGGCCGCAGCGGCGTTGGCGGATGCGCTGGGGGGGACACCGGCTCAGGTAGAGAACGCAGCTGAGATTGCCATGGAGCACAACCTTGGTTTGACCTGCGATCCCATCGGCGGTCTTGTTCAAGTACCTTGCATAGAGCGAAACGCCATGGGAGCTATCAAGGCTATTTCTGCGGCTCGGATGGCTCTCAGAGGGTCCGGTGAGCACTACGTATCCCTCGATCAGGTGATCAAAACCATGCGCGATACGGGTCAGGACATGCAGGAAAAGTACAAAGAAACGGCTCGGGGCGGTCTGGCTGTGAACGTGCTTGCGGTACCCGTCAACTTTGTTGAGTGTTAGTCGAACACTTACCGACCACCTGTCCCCTAATCTTTCATGAAAGCGTCAAACGCTTCCCGATACTCCGTGTGCCAGCGAGATAGCGGGGGACGGTTCTTAATCAAATCGTCGGCGGACCACTGGAGGCGTTTTTCATCAACGGATCGTGGCGATTCGTTGTCCGGACAGATCACATAGAAGTCACCGCGATCAATACACGGAAGCATGAAATCCACAGTCTCCTCGGCGGTCCAAGCGAAATCCGGCTTCTGCGGTATAAAGCGGGAAATCATCGGCGTGAACACAAAGCCCGGTATCAGCAGGTGCGCGCTGAGAGCGCAGCCCTCGATTTGCGTAAACGCGTGCGCGACGCTTTCGGTGTAAGCCAGAACACCAACCTTCGACAAATTGTAGGCGTAGTTGCCCGGAGGTCGGGTTAGCCCCTGCTTGGAACCCGTATTGATAATAACCCCGGTAGCACTACTCTCAAGCATCTGTGGGATGAATGCTTGGCAACCGTGGACAACACCAAAGAGATTGGTGGCGAGTGTCTTCGTCAGCTCTTCGTAGTTCTCCCACGGCATACCAACGGGAAGTCCCATGCCAGCATTATTCATTAGGCAGTTGACGGTCCCAAAGCGTTCGAAGGTCCTTTCACTGAGCGCTTGCATCGATGTTAAGTCCGATACATCGCAGGCCTCGGTGACGATATCCGCGCCTTGGCCGATAGCCTCAAGTTCTGCTCTGGCAGCTTCCAGAGAATCAGCGTTGCGATCGACGAGGACTAAATTCATACCCGCTAGGGTGTAACGCCTAGCAGTCTCCAATCCCAAGCCACTGGTACCCCCGGTGATGACTGCGGTGTTACCCGCTTTTCGCCACTCATTCATGGAATAGCTCTCCTGTTTGCCGAGCAGTAACTGACCGAACGCCGCTCGCCTTACTCCCGTAAACGCTTCGCCAGTTTCGCTGCAGCTGCGTCATGGCGGGCGTCATCGATAGGATTACGACCGTAGTCGATGAGCCAAAGAACTGCATTGGTTAGAGTGAAAATTAACGTCATGACGAGCGCCACGCCCATAAAACCGACGCCCGCTGCCAATCCGACGCAGATAGCGACGAAAATATAGATGCCATCAATCGCTTCAGGAAGGCTGACTCGAAAGCGCACGGCCGCCACAAGCGCGGCGAGGCCGAAGGCCAATGCGAGACTGTTCTGAATCAACAAAACGACGGCTGTTGCCGCGATAGGTAACAGAATCAGCGCTCGCACGAATGCCTTGGACGGCCCCGCCTCGAAGCGGGTGGCGGTGTAGGTCCAAGTTACTGGAATCATCACCAGAATCGTTGTTATCAGCGTGCTGGTCAGAAACAGTATCGATGTGAAGAACAGCTCGGGAGTGATGGATCCTCTCGTGGTGCTGGTATCCAGTAACTCGCGCGGCAGCCGGACTGAGGTTTCCGTAACCTCAAAATCTTTTCGATCATGGGCATCGTTACCGCTGAAGGGCATGTATTGCAATGTTTCTGAGTTAGCGAGCAGCAGCGCGGCTATCACCGACAGTAAAATCGTATAGTAGACGACGAGCCTTGTGATTAGCTGTACTGGCGTTATGTTTTGCACGACTCTAATCTCGCGCGGCGCTTGTTAGACACAGTGCCAGCAGTAATGTCGCTGCAACCCCGGATCCGCCGGCGACGGCGGAGGGCATAAACCCGTCACGTCCCAGCACTATCACGGTTCCGTTAGCTACCAGGGCAACAGCCCCAAGAGCCGCTGTTACGCCCCCTAATGCCGCGCCGCCCGCTTTGAGCTTTGCCATGCCGAAAATGATCGCGGCGAGACCGAGAAGCAGCTTTGCGGCGTAGTAGACCATGAAGGAGAAGGCCACCACGGCTCCAGCGGCTGGTGCCAGGCCCTCCACTTGCCCTGCTGCTTCACGAAAGGGTCCGAACATCGTCAGACCTACACTGACCTGCACAACATTGAGCACGGCGCTGAATGCAATGGCGGACCATCCCACATGGAAACTTTTGGTCTGCACCATTCCCGCACCAGCGTAGGCTGCCAGAACTGTAAACAGCAGACCCTCGATTCCCCAAAGCAAATGCCTCGGCACCTTGAGTTCTGCCATGTACAAAGCGGTATAGATAGCCTGTGTGATCGCCAGGGCCAAGAGCAAACCGGCTGCGACCTGGGCGGTGCGTAAGGTATTGGTTTCCATGCTTACTTCCTTTGAGTGTTAAATGTCTAGTTTTGGTTAGGCGTTAGCTGAATCAGAGCGCAGTGACCGAAGCGGAGGAAAGGCGTTTTCAAACCTACCTGATGCAGAGTGTCACCAGACACGGACACTTTATCACCGCGATGCCAGCCGCTGCTGAGCTGTACGAAGTCAGCATCCTCAGGGTTCAGCAATTCCATATCAAAATAGGTGTTCGCAACACAGGATGGTAGCCGAACAGTAGGCGGTTGTGCCTGGCGTGGGTAGGCACTGCGAAGAACAAAAAGCAGGCCTCGGCTATTGTCTTTGTTGTAAACCAGCAGTAAATCCAGCCCGGGTTCTATTTGATCGAGGTAGTAAAAGTCGGCATTTGCCAAGCTTTTTCGTTCAGCTTGATAGAACGCCGTCCAACGTCGTAGCGTTGATCGTTCGTTATCGCTGAGCTCTTTGGGATTGAGTTCCAGTCCCATATGCCCCAGTAGCGCGATGATACAGCGTGTCGATAAGGGTAGCTGTGCGCCGGACGTAGAGGACGGACTGGCGCCCACGTGGGTGCCCAATAGCTGAGGTGGAAACACCGTGTTGGCGTGCTTCATGATCAAGAATCGTTGCAAGGGGTCCATGCTATCGCTGGGCCAAACTCGATCGCACTGAGCGAGGGCACCGGCATCAGTTCTGGCGCCGCCGGCAGCACAGGATTCAATGGCGATGTTTGGATGCCGAGCACGAACCTTTGAAACAAGTGTGTACCAAGCTTGCGTCATCTCATAGGGAGTCGCCGTTTCTCCAAAACCAACTTGGGCATAATCTCTGTTCATGTCCCATTTTAGATAGTCGGGATTACAGTCTTTCACAAGTCGATCGATGCACTGAAGGATGTGCTCATGCACGCTGGGAATGCAGAGGTTGAGTAAGAATTGTTGGCGCCCTGATACGGGCGCATAGCCCTCCGAGCTGATTATCCAGTCCGGATGTTCTCGAGCGACCTGCGTGTCCGAGGTCACCATTTCTGGCTCGATCCATACTCCAAACGACAACCCCAGGCTCCTCGCATGCGTTGCAAGAGGCCCCAGACCCGCCGGATAACGCTCGGCACACGGGACCCAATCCCCCAGCCCACGACCAATGTCAGTGCGCCCTTGCATCCACCCATCGTCCAGCACAAAGCGTTCGGCCCCCAATGCATGTGCTGCGTCGATAAGCTCAAGGCTGCTGTTGGCGTCGTGGGAGAAGTAGCTGGATTCCCAGCTGTTGAAATGCACGGGTCGCATAGCGCCGATATCCGAACCCTTGCGATGAAGCCAGTACTGCTTGAATTGCCGACGTATCTCGTTGACACCCTGGTTGCTCAGGGCAAAAAGCGCGGATGGACTCTGCCATTGCTCTCCGGGGGCAAGTCTGAGTTCGCCGGGTTGTAGTTGTACACCTGCTTGCAGGCTGTGGCCCACCGCCGGAGAGGGGTCAATGCGCAGCCTATGATTGCCGCTCCACTCCAGCGTTGCGAGCAACACGCTCTTTTGCTCATCGCTGAATCCGCTTTCGCCGCAGATAAGCGTGGGAAAATTCTGGTGGGAGCTGCGACCTCGCGTGCTACCGATCTCGATCGCATATTGACCAAGTGCTGTGCGCTCGTGCAGAAGCTCATTGGCCCAAAAACCACCATAGCGCTCAACGTGTTTATGCGATGCAGGAAGCTGGAGATGTAGGGATGCAAGCCAGTCGACATGCAGTTCGGTATCGCTGGAGGTGTTAACAACAGTGCACCGACTTGAGAACACACCCGAGGGGGTACTGCGAAATTCGACCTGTAGTTTCACAGCCGCCTTTTCGTCGCGAAGTTCAATCTTTAGCGAGGCTTCTGTCGATACGGAGTTGGATACACGCAGCTTGGTTAGCAAGGCATGATCGTTTCTACGCGCCATGAGTGCCGAATGAGCAGAAGACTGACCATCCATTGTCGGAAAGCCTTCAGCCATCACTTCGCAATCCAGCTCGCCATGAGGCGTAGGTGAATTGGTAAGCTGCGGGATTTCATCAAGGTCGAGACCTTCAGGTAAACGACTGCCCAGATAACACAGGGACAGTTGATTACCGCCGCAGTCGAGCACCAAAGTGCTCGCGCCGGCATCAAGGCGACTCAGAGTCAAGCGGGGATCGCCTTTCCAAAAGACAGCTTTGCTTTGCCATTAAAAACAAAGCGGTTAGTGAGCAGGGCGACCGCGATACAGAAGAACAAAGTGACCGCCATAAGGTGAATATAGTGAATGGGCGTCCAGACAAAGGAGAACACAGCGTAGAGAGCGACGCCGCTTACCAATGCTATGCCTGCGGCTCCTGCGGCCACGCCACTGAAAACAAGGCCCACTATGAAGACAGAGAGAATCGGCATGCTCAGTAGACCATTGAGCTGTTGCACCAGGTTGATGATGCTCTCCGCACCGTCATAGATAGGTACGAGTAACAAAGAGCAGGCTACAAATGCGATAGATACCAGCACATTCAGGCGATGCACGTTGGCCCCTTTGTTCACATAGGGCTCATGAAGATCAATAACGTAGAGCGTGGAGGAAGAATTTAGAACGCTGTTAAAACTGGTAAGTACCGCAGCAACCATCATTGCCGCAAAAGTTCCCGATAGCCAGCCAGGGAGCAGATCGCCAACCAGGGTTCCAAAGGTGGCGTCGCCGATGTCGCCATACAGCTTGTAGGCGCAAATGCCCGGAATAACAATAATCGCCGGCACGATGAGCAGGCGAATGCCCGCTGCAGCTAGCACACCTTTCTGCGCTTCTTTCACTGTCGGTGCGGCCATCGCTCTTTGGGTGATAGTCTGATTGGTGCTCCAGTAGAAAATCTGAATGAACAGCATGCCAGTGAACAACGTCGTCCACGGAATCGGTGAGTCGGGGCCGCCAATAAGCGTGAGTCGTTCAGCGGGGATGCCTGAAAAGTCAAAGTCGATGGCATCCAAAGAAAGCCACACTACGAGAAGGCTCAAGCTTAGTAGCCCAATACCGCTTAGGGTGTCTGAGACCGCTACCGCACGAAGACCGCCGAAGATCGCGTAGGATGATCCGAGGGCAGCTAGCGCGCAGGCAATAGTCAAGGTCGATGCTTCAAGTCCAAACATGGATTTGAGGAATAGCGATCCTGTGTAGAGCATGATGGGTAGATATAGAAAAACGTTGCCCAGTAGGAACAAAATGGAAACCAGAGAGCGTAGAGACTGTTTGCCGTAGCGCTTTTCAAGGAGCTCTGTGGTCGTCGTGCAGTTGTAACGGTAGTAGATCGGTACAAAGACGAAAGCCAATATGAGAAGGCCCACTACAGCCGCCAGCTCCCACCATGCCAGTAAGAGCATTTGGTTGCCATTCATGCCAACAAGTTGATCAGTGCTCAGGTTTGTCAGCGTGATAGAGCCTGCAATAAAGTACCAGGAGAGCGTCTTGCCGGCCAAAAAGTACTCGGCATTGTCGTCGCCACTACGCGGGGCCTTACGGCACTGTAAATAAGTGAATACGGCTATCGCGGCGGTGATCGCGGTAAAGACGACGAACTGTGTGTTCATGATAGGACCTTGCGTAACTGCTCTGCCGCGCGTTCGGGCGTTAAGTCTCGTTGCGACTCGCCTAGCATTTCAAATCCCACCATGTGTTTGCGCACCGTCGCTGAGCGAAGCAGTGGCGGGTAAAAATGAGCATGCAATTGCCATGAGGCGTCGTCAGTCGAGGAGGGCGCTCCGTGCCAGCCCATGGAGTAGGGGAATGGTACAGAGAACAGCGCATCATAAGCACCGAGAAGTTGCTGCAAGACTGAGGCTAGCGACTGGCGTTGTGCCGATGTCAGATCCGGCATTGCGGCGACTGGATCCAGCGGAAGTAGTAAGACTTCGAAGGGCCAGGTAGCCCACCAGGGGACTACGGCGATCCAGTGTTCGTTCCCACAAACGACCCGTTCAGCCTTGGCTCGCTCCTTGAGTGCGTAATCAAGGAGCAGCGAGCTGCCGTTTTTTTCAAAGTACATCGACTGTTGTCGCTTCTCGACAGAGACCTCACTGGGCAGGGCACTGAGAGCCCATATCTGTCCGTGGGGATGGGCGTTTGAGCAACCCATCGTTGCGCCGCGGTTCTCAAAAATTTGAACGTGCTCAAAATGCTCGCCTAAGCTGCGCGTCTCGTCTGCCCAGGTTTCGATCACAGCCATTAGCTGTCTATCATCCATACTGGCAAGCGTTAAGTCATGTCTCGGGCTGTAGCAAATCACACGGCAGCGTCCCTGAACACCGGCCGCAAGGAATAGCTCGTCGCCAGCGGCCTCCGAATTCGTAAATTCACAATCTGTTAGTAGTGCTGGAAAGTCATTTTCGAAAACATAAACACCCGAGTAGTTGGGATTGACCTTGCCTCCCGCGCGCTCGTTACCGGGACAGAGGTAGCAGTCTTCACTATAGGAAGGTTCGGGGTTTGGAGTGTCCTCTACCTGTCCTTGCCAGGGGCGCTGATCTCTTTGAGGAGACACCAGCACCCAACGATCGGACAGCGGGTTGTAGCGACGATGGGGATGTTCGCTCATGTCCAGTTCCAGGCTTGGGCGCCGGAGGCTGCGCTTATCCAACGGATCACTGGTTCACCGTACCCAGCGGCTTTAAAACGTTCGGTGATACTCATCTCGAAGACTTTGGCTTTGTCATGGGCCACAAAAGCTACCATGGATCCACCGAATCCGCCGCCGGTCATACGCGCGCCTATCGCGCCGGCGTCCCGAGCGGCGTCTACCAAGGTGTCCAGCTCCAGACAGCTAACAGCAAAGTCACGGGACAGGCTTTCATGGCTGGCGTACATCAGTTCACCCGCTGTTGCGATATCGCCTTTTCCTAATGCTGCCACGAATAATTGCACGCGATTATTTTCAGTAACCACATGTTGCGCGCGTTTTTTTATCGTAGCGTCAGATAGCAAGCTCAGGGTCTCCGGATGGGTATCCCGGAGGGACTTCCCCAGTACTTCTTGTGCCTCTTCAACTTGGGCGCGTCTCTCGGCATAGCCTCCGTCTGCCAGTGCATGTCGGACACCGGAGTCCACAATCGCTATGCGAACGTGGCTTGGTAGTTCGATGCTCTCAATACTCTGTTCGCGACAGTCCAGGAGCATCGCGGTATTTTCTTTTGCAAAGCTCACAGCAAACTGGTCAAGAATCCCACAGGGCACACCCGCGAACTCATGTTCCGCCTGCTGGCAAAGGAGCGCTCTCTCTTTTACGGGGAGCTCATGTCCAGTGATCGCTTCGATGAGTGCGGCGAAGCACAGCTCAAGAGAAGCGCTGCTGGACAGCCCCGCGCCCAAAGGCAGGTTGCCCCCAACAACGAGGTCTAGTGCAGGGACCTGAACACCGCGTCGCTGGTAGAGTGTCAGTACTCCTCGAAGGTAGTCGGTCCAGTCTCCCATAGGTGATTCATCGCACCCCAGCCGCAGAATTGCATCGCCCTCCTGCGTGCTGAGAATGCGTATCGCATCAGAGCCGTCCCTTCGCGGAGAAGCCACTATTAGCGTGTATAGATTGAGACCCATGGGTAGGGCGAAACCTTGGGAGTAGTCTGTGTGGTCGCCAATGAGATTCACGCGGCCCGGTGCTGCGGCAGCCCAAACAGCATCGCTGCCGCAGCGCTGCTTTAGCACCTTAACCAAGGGGGCGAAAAGGACTTTTAGAGGAGTGCTTACGGATTTACTCACAGTCGCTTTGCCATACCGCGTAGTCTCCATGAGCTAAGTTGCGGGTGCCGATAATGCAGTTTGCACCGTCGAGTACGAAGCTTTGACTCTCGGGCGAAAAGTTAAAGGCAAAAGTCAGTGATCCCCGGGTGCGAATACGCAAACTTTGGGGGAGAGCTTTAGGTTTAAGGTCTCGCGCCGAGAGTATTTCCCGTATCACCTCTGTAAGGAATGCTGTGGGTACGTGAGCGTTGATGTAATGGTGATTGTCCGCGCTGTACCAAAGGCCTGCATTGTCGTCGCAGCGCATCCTTGGCTCTAAGGTCGAATCCACAGACTCATGCCAGCGACTCGCCTCGTAGCTTTTTCCCTCGTAGCTAAAGGAGCGGACAGCGCCACGGCGCATACTGTCTACCGCAAGTACGCGCAGAGGAATGAGCTCTTGTAGTACACCGGGAGCAAGGATTTCGGGGAGCCCACAGTGCTCATCTCTAGAGCCGCTACGAGCGCCAATGAGGCAGCTTACTCCTGCATTTTTGGCTCGCGCTACAAACGCTGCGTTTACAATGATTGTCCCCGGGATAATCAAAAGTTCATAAGCGTCCAGTTCTGATTCACTGTGGACGATATCGACATCTAGCCCCAGTGCGCGGGCAGCGCTGTAGTAATGAAAGGTACTCTCCAGCTGGTCCATGCAGGGTGCATGAGGTTGGATCATACTGGCCCAGCACGACGGGTAGTCAAAGAGTAGTGCGACGGGAGCCTGAGAAGTGGTGTTCGGCGTAAGGCTCTGTAGCTCTTGGGCCAGCCTGCTCACCGGACGCCATGCCGGCGCAGCCTCGCCTGTTGGCAATCTCAGGGCCGCATGCATCTGTTCCTGCGCACGCGGTAGCTGTTGATAGCGGAAGTAGCTGACAAACTCTGCGCCATGGGCGATCGCTTCCATTCCCCAAAAGGCCGGCGCATTGTCCAAGGGTTGTGCGTTGGATTCTGCCCAGTTAACAGGTCCCGGCTGTTGTTCCATTACGGCGAAGCGACCACGCCCCACAGCGCGATACAGATCGTGATGAAAGGCTGCCCAGTCGGGGTGGCCGATGCGTCGGTAACGGAGCTTTTCTTCTTCTTTGAACCAACCTTGATCGAGAAACCCAAGGGGGTAGCTATCCCAGGTTGCGACATCGAGATCTGCTCCGACGGAGAAATGGTCGAAATCAATAAAGTTGCCCATGAAGTTATGGGTTACCCAGCGATCCGATCCTTGGGAGATTTTGAGCAGCTGTCTTTGCGCTGCGTTGTAGTCGCGGACTTGGTCGGAGGCAAACCGCCAGTAATCTAAGCTATGAGAGGGGTTTACCTCAGTGACCGTAAGGTTAGGTCGACCAATCTCGGCAAAGCTTCGGTATTCCTGACTCCAGAAAACCGTACCCCAGGCAGTATTGAGGGCGTCAATATGCTTGTGACGTTTTTCGAGCCAGCGCTGAAAGGCGCGTCCGTCGTCTTCGCTGTAGCTCAGCGTTGTCTCATGGCAGCCATATTCGTTATCCAGTTGCCATCCCGTGATCGAGGGATGGTTGGCGTAGCGATCAATAACGGCCTGGCTGATGCGAATGGATTCATCGAGGTATACCTGGCTGGCAAATCGGTAATGACGTCGAGATCCAAACCGGCGAATGTTGTCGTCGCTGTCGACGGGCAAAATTTCCGGGAAACGCTCGACGAGCCACAGGGGGGGGCAGGCCGTAGGCGTACACATAATGATTCGCAGGTTTTCGGCGGCCAGAGCGTCTACGGCAGCATCCAGCCACTCCCAATCGAATTGTCCGGGATTAGGCTCTATGCGCGACCACGCAAACTCAGCAATACGCACAAGCTCAATACCGCCACTGCGCATGGTTGCTGCCTGTTCAGGCCAAAGCTCTCGCGGCCAATGCTCGGGGTAGTAGCAAACGCCTAGGGTCGCAAGAGCCATTGTTTACCTCGTTATACTTTTAATCTTTGTGCCAGGAGGAGCGCGAGGAGCGCCGCAATCGCGCCAGCTACCCCAGTCCAGCCCAAATCAATGGAGCTGGTTACGGCGCCACCCAAGGATGACCCCAAACCCTGCCCAGAATAAACCATCGAACCATTCAGCGCGAAGGCAATCGTGGTCGCAGGACCCGCCGCGAGAGCAAGCTTTGTTTGTGCGACAGGGGTGGTGGCGAATAACGCAGCTGAGTTGAAGGCCATGGTGAAGACCATCACAGGAATGGAAAGCATGCCAAGGTCAAAAAGCATCCCCATAGAGAAGAGTAGCTGCGTGAGTAGGATAGCACTGAGGAGTATGCTTAAGGCGGCCCTGGCGGTTAGCTTGGCGAGCATCGCCCCAGCGGGCAGGCCCAAGAGGCTGCCTATGCCGGTCGAAATTTGAATGGCCGCGATTCCCGAACCGGTAATGCCAGTAGACGCGGTGATAACTGGCCCAATAAAGCTTACCGTGGCGAAGGTCGCGCCAAAGCTCAGCATGGTGATAAGCATAAGTTTTGGGTTCTCGCCCACGAGCGCTCTGCGAAAACTGGAGGCGCCAGGTTCAGGAGCGTGAATATGTGCGGGAGCGAACAGTCCGATAACGGCACAGGCGACAGTGGAAATACTTGCGGCCAGCCAGAAGGCTGAGCGCCATCCATACAGGTCACCGAGGATGCTGCCAACGGGGATGCCGATAAGAAATGCCAGGGTGTAACCAGCGAGAACCGTCGCGATGGCTTTGGGCCGAAGCTCTTCAGGGACGAGGGTCACAGCAAGGGTCGTTGCCAGTGGCAAGGTCAGCGCAGCAAAAAAGCCGGCGGCAAATCGAATACTACCCATGGTGATGAGATCCGGGGCGAGGGCCGTGCCTAGATTCATTATCGCAAGGATTGCCAACACGCCAACGAGTAGGAGCTTGCGGTCAAATTTGGAGAGCAGTCGAGCTAGAATCGGGCCACCGATTCCGCAAGCGAGGGCAAATGCTGTTTGAAGTTGACCAACGCTTGCGATGCCGACACCTAAGTCCTTAGACATGGGCTCGATAAGGCCGATGTATATGAAAGCGCTTGTGCCGAGCGCGAAGGGGGCGAAAGCAAGACTCAGTAATCTGGGGTTCAAGGTCTAGGGTCCTAAAGGGTGAATGCGGCGCAGGACGATCACCGCTCAGCTTGAACTGGGTGAAGATCAGGAGATACTGCGGTTCGCAGGTGATATAACGATAAACATCATACGTCCATAAAGAGGTGTAGGTTCATGAGGGTAGTAACGATAGTTGGTGTGCTGATTCTAGTGGCTGCGGCTATTGGTTTTGGAGTCGGTCCCGGAATACTCGAACAGTCATTGAACAAGGTGATGGAGCACGAGCCCTACGCAATATCTGATGAAGCCCAAACTCTCCATGACTCATTGGTCGTTGGGGATTTGCATACCGACAGTACGCTGTGGGCACGGGACCTGACGGCCAGAGCTGATCGTGGTCATGTTGATCTGCCGCGGCTGCGGGAAGCGAATGTTGCGCTGCAGGCCTTCACCTTTGTAACCCGCTCTCCCAAGGGCCAAAACTACGAAAGCAATGATGCAGATGCGCCCGATAACATTACCCTCGTTGCGTTGATTCAGCGATGGCCGGTAGTAACCTGGTCCAGCCTGACGGAGCGTGCGCTGCTGCAGGCGAGGAAGCTTGCAGCAATCGAAGCCGACGATCCGAGCTTACTGCGGGTACTTCGCTCGCAAGAGGATCTTGCGGCTGTCATGGAGGCGCGAACGAAAGGCGCGCAAACTATTGGTGCTTTGCTCGGCATCGAAGGCTCTCATGCGCTGGAGGGCTCACTCGACAACATTGATCGCCTGCGCAACGCCGGTGTACGGATGTTCGGTCTTCATCACTTTTTTGACAACGAACTTGGCGGCTCCTTACATGGTACTGGCGGCGGTGGGCTCAGTGATTTTGGCAAAGACGTGGTCGCGCGGCTCGATGAACGCGGTGCGATTATTGACGTAGCGCACTCCTCTGAACAAAGCGTTAGGGACGTATTGGCAATGAGTGATTCTCCGCTGGTAGTGAGTCACACAGGTTTTCGGGGCTACTGTCCGACGCCACGGAACATTAGCGACGATCTTATGCAACAAATTGCACTTGGTGGCGGTTTGATTGGCGTGGGGTATTGGGATGCAGCGATTTGTAAGGTGTCCCCTAAGGGCATTGTGGAAGCGATTCGCTACGGCATCGACCTGGTGGGCGTAGACCATGTTGCCTTGGGATCAGACTACGATGGTTCGACAACCGTGCCCTTCGATACATCGGAGCTGGCAGCGCTTACCGAGGAGATGCTCAATCAGGGTTTTGCCGAGGAGGAGATACGGCGGGTAATGGGTGGCAATATGCTGAGGTTTTTGCAGGAGAACCTGCCGCTCCCAGCGCAGTAGCCAAGTTGGGTGCGTGGATGTCACCTGCGGCCAACTTTACTGAGCGCTGCCGACCTTGGAGCGAAAGCTAGGGCGATGCACAATCAGGTCTCACGAAGACTTTAACGGCAGATAAAAAGGAGTAAGGAATGTCCGGTAACGAAGTTTTAACAGAAAAAATTGACGGTGTGCTAGTCATCACATTAAATCGTCCCGAAGCTAAAAACGCAGCGAACCGTGCGTTGGCTTTAGGTGTAGCAGCGGCGATCGATGAGCTCGAATCAGATGATAGCCTGCGCGTAGCAATTCTCACCGGTGCCGGCGGCACGTTCTGCTCGGGTATGGATCTCAAAGCATTCGTCACCGGGGAGTTGCCACAGGTGGAAGGCCGAGGCTTTGCGGGGCTGACAGAGTACCGCTCTACCAAACCGATCATCGCCGCGGTCGAGGGTTATGCCTTGGCCGGTGGATTTGAACTCGCGATCAGCTGTGACCTCATTGTCGCTTCGGATAGCAGTAAGTTTGGTATACCAGAAGTTAAACGCGGCCTCGCAGCGGCAGCGGGAGGGCTTGTGAAGCTGCCCAAGCAGATTCCGTCTCGCGTAGCGATGGAGCTTGCTCTCACGGGCGAGTTCATCAGTGCTGATCGCGCCTACGAGCTGGGACTCATCAATCGTATTTCCGAAACTGGTAAAGCCCTCGAAGGTGCGCAGGAGCTCGCCAAGACGATTGCCGCCAATGGCCCTCTTGCTGTCGCGGCCAGCTTAAAAGCTGTAGCAGGTGCTCAGGACTGGAACAGCGACGAAATGTTTGCAAAGCAGCAAGAGATTGTCGGTCACGTATTCACCAGCGAGGACGCTATAGAAGGTGCCACAGCCTTTGCACAGAAACGTGCTCCCAACTGGAAGGGTAAGTAAGCGATCCCAAGTCAGCCACTCAAAGTCACTCTCAATTGCCGGGCCTTCAGGCTCGGCAGTTTATAGACATTCCTCGCTCTCAATTGTAGCGATCCCTATCCGGTGGTAGTGTCTCTATCACGCAAATCCTCCGGAGCTTTCTTGTGAACCGAACGATTCTCCCTATTTTTGGCGCTTTGTCGCTTGCCTTCACTTTACAAACAACCAACAGCTACGCGCAAAAATTTGAAGCCCTTGAGTACCGAAACGTAGGCCCGACGCGCGGTGGACGGGTGACAGCGGTTGCCGGCACCGTGCAGGCGCCCGGGACCTTTTATCTGGGCGCATCAGGTGGCGGCGTCTGGAAGAGCACGGATTACGGTACTACCTGGAACAATATTTCTGATGGGTATTTCGCGTCTCCATCGATTGGTGACATTGCAGCATCTCAAACAGATACCAACATTCTCTATGTTGGCACCGGTTCTGATGGGCTGAGGTCCAATGTGATCCCCGGTAAAGGCGTTTACAAGTCGACCAATGGCGGTGGCAGTTGGACGCATGTGGGGCTCAGGCAAAGCGGCCATATCGGCGCCGTAGAAATCGATCCCAGAGACAATAACGTGGTTTGGGTTGCAGCAATAGGTTCAGCCTTTGCGGACAATGAAGAGCGTGGCCTTTACAAGACAGAAAATGGCGGCGTTAGCTGGGAGAAGTCTCTTAGTATTTCCGACGCGGTGGGAATAGCTGATGTCGAGTTGCTGCCAAATAATCCTGACGTGGTATTTGCAGCGGCGTGGAAGGCTCGGCGTCAACCCTGGACTATCATCAGTGGAGGTACCCAGGAAGAGGGTGGCCTCTTTAAATCCATTGACGGTGGCGACAGCTGGCGAAGAATCAGTGAGGGGTTGCCCTCGGGTTTGATCGGCAAGATCGATATAGCTATTTCTGCATCCGACAGCAGTGTCGTTTATGCGCTTGTGGAAGCACCCGGTGAAGAGGGCGGGCTCTATCGATCGTCGGATCAGGGTGAAACCTTTACTCAGGTGTCGTCTGCAAAAGGAATACGCATTCGTCCGTTTTACTACGGTAATGTAGAGGCTGATCCCACGGATCCTGATGTTGTTTACGTCATGGCCACGGACTACTTCAAGTCTGTGGATGGCGGAAAGAGCTGGGAGGAGTTGGAGCCACCTCATGGTGATAACCATGATATGTGGATTAATCCGAATGATCCGCAATTGTTTATTCAAGCCAACGATGGCGGTGCGAACGTTACTCACAACGGCGGTCTTACCTGGTCAAGTCAGTTTAATCAGGCCACGACAGAGCTCTACACCGTGGACGTTGATGATCAGTACCCGTATTGGTTGTATGCAGGCCAACAGGATAATGGGACTACGATTGCTGTACCCAGTCGGGTGCCTTACAGCGTGCAAAACGACAACGCCTGGTTGATTGAAGCGGGCGGATGCGAAACCGGTCCAGCGGTACCCAAGCCCGGGGATCACACAACGGTTTATGCGAACTGTAAGGGTCGTTTTTCAGTATTCAGTAAAGAAACAGGTACAGAGCGTAGCTATTACGTCGGTGCAACCAACATGTACGGTCAGAATCCCAAAGATCTGAAGTACAGGTTTCAGCGCGTTGCCCCCGTGGCTGTCTCTCCTCACGATCCCAATGTGGTGTACCACGGGTCTCAGTACGTTCATCGTACTAGTGATAACGGAGTAACCTGGGAAACGATTTCACCAGACCTCACTGCCTTTGAAGCCGACAAGCAGGTGGTCTCTGGATCACCTATCACGCGAGATGTTACGGGTGAAGAGGTGTACAGCACGCTGTACTCGATTCGTGAGTCCTCAATCGCGCCGGGCGTGATTTGGGCGGGTTCCAACGATGGTCCTGTGCACGTGACCAGAGATGACGGCGATAGCTGGAGTGATGTAACCCCCCGTGGTCCAAAGGGCGGCCGCGTCGATTCTGTGGAGCCCTCGCACCATGATCCTGCAGTGGCTTATGTTGCGGTGCTTCGCTACCAGTTGGGTGACGATAAGCCCTATGCATATCGAACCACAGACTACGGTAAGCGCTGGACCTTGATGACTGACGGCAAGAACGGGATTCCCGCAGATTATCCGGTTCGCGTGGTTCGAGAAGACCCTGTACGCCCGGGACTGCTTTACGCGGGCACGGATTCTGGCCTGTTTGTTTCCTTTGATAACGGTGATAGCTGGCAGTCATTCCAGCAAAATTTGCCGGTAACTCCCGTTACTGATATTCGCATTTACAGAGATGACTTAGTGGTGTCTACCATGGGTCGAGCCTTCTGGGTCCTAGACGATATCTCTGCACTTCGTCAGGCGCCCATGCCAACCATGGGCGAGGGGGTTACCTTGTTTGAACCGGCACAGACGGTGCGTTATCGCGAGCGCCCCAGCTACGGTAGCCGTGACCCTAAAGCTGTGCCGCAGTACCGGAAACCGTCAGCGATTATTGATTATTACTTACCCACGAACGTGGATGGGGTCGTGACTCTGGAAATTGCTGATGCCGATGGGAACGTGGTCAACGCATTTTCGAGTGCTGATGACTCCGACCCTGATAATCGGGGAGAGCTTGTGGACAATATGGCGCTGAACGAGGTGCGCTACATAAAGCGCAGTGGTTTGACGACTAAAGAGGGGATCAATCGTTTCCACTGGGATATGCGCTATCGCGGTCCCTGGCAGAAAAACGAAAAAAGACGCTTTACCGGTGGCGCTCTAGCAACAGCGGGGACCTATAGTGTCAAACTTACCGTAGGTGGTGAGAGCTTTACACAAGCTTTGACTATTGTGATGGATCCTCGTGTCCTGAATGAGGGCGTAACTGAAGCTCATATACAGGCTCAGCTAGAGCTCCATCGTCAGGTGCTCGATTTACTGGATCAGGCGCGGCGCAAGGCGTATAGCCTTGAATCGGAACTCGAAGAGCTAGCGGAAGCCGATACAGAACGCCGTAGTGCCATAGAGACTGCGATTCGTCAGTTGGTCACGGAAGAGGGCACCTATATGCAGCCGCGACTGATTAGCCAGCTTAGTTACCTGTCACGCATGCTCAATCAAGCTGACCAAGAGCCAGGTGGAGAAGCGCTTACGAGGTTTGCAGAGCTTAGTGCGGAGTACGCGTCGGTACTGGCTAGTTTGGACGGCTAGTTCATATACATAGCGTAGAGGCGACTGAGGTTAATGCCAAGCAAGCGCATGTGAATGGCGAAGCGAGCGTCCCCCTATTAGCGAGCGCAGCTATTCGGGGGCGCTTGCCGTTCCAGTGCAAACTCAACGCGCTTTATCGCTCAGCCCCAAAGCAAGGCGCTGGGGAGGCCAACAGTACCGCCGCTGCGGTATTCCAAGCCGTTCTTAATGTCATGAGCAAGCAATAGTGGCCCATCGATATCGACGAATTGGCAGAACTGCGCGATAACGTAACTTGGGGCCATGGAGAGGGACGTCCCGGTCATGTTCCCTACCATCAGTTGCATGTTCCTCTCTTTAGCTGCACGCACTAACCCCAGGCCCTCTGTCAGCCCACCGCACTTGTCTAGCTTAATGTTTAGCACGTCGTAGCGGTCTGCGGCCTGCTCAAATTCGCTGAGACCAAGACAGGATTCGTCTGCGCCCAAAGGGACCGGCGACTTGAAGCCTTCGAGTTTTTCATCCTCGCCTCGGGGGAGCGGCTGCTCGATCATTGCAACGCCCAACTTCTGGCAGGCCGGTAGATACTCCTTAAGTTCCTTGAAGCTCCAGCCCTGATTGACGTCTATCACCAGCGTGGCATCCGGACGCGCAGCGCGGATAGCCTCGAGGCGTTCGATGGGCTGATCGGCATTGAGTTTGATTTTGAGTTGGGGAAACTGGGTGGCTTCGGCCGCTCGCCGGGCCATGATCGCAGGATCTTCCATGCCCACGGTGAACACCGTTATTACTTCCCTCGGACTCATGGCCAAAAGGTCCCATATGCGTTTACCTGACTTCTTGGCGAGCAAGTCCCACAATGCGCAGTCCAGCGCGTTGCGAGCACCGCAAACCGGCATTAGGTCTTGAAGGCTCTCTGGTGTGGTGCTGGTGGTGATATTTGCGATTACGGTGTTGAGGTCAGCTTTCATGCTGTCGGCGGTTTCGTGGAGATAATAGCTCCCCACCGATTCTCCCCGTCCGACAAAACCTCCGTCTTCCAAGGTTACGCATACGGTGTCGGTGTCATGGAATACATGCCCGGTTATCGCAAAAGGGACTTCCATGGGATAGGAGACGACATCGACCGTGACTTTCATAAGATAAGTATGCCCGAGCTAGAAGTGGTATTGCTGTGACCTTAGGTCAGTTGCTGAATGATCGCTTTTGTACCTGTGATCATAGGATCAACGCAGGGAAGTCCATAGGTAGAGGCTAGCTCAGCTAAGTAATCATCCCGTTCATCTGTGCCGAGAGACAGCGTGTTAACGCTAATACCTACACAGCGAATCTCGGTGTTGGTGAGTGAGCCAACGGCGATCGTGCGATCAATCACTTCGCCAATGCTTGGCACCGAGTAGGCTTCCCAACCTTCGATCTGCGTGCGTCCCGCGGCGTGACAGACAACAAATGCATCTGCCTGAGAGCCTATAAGTAGTCCATGACTCACCGCGGCATACCCCGGATGGAAGATGCCTCCCTGGCCTTCGATTAAGTCCCAATGATCTGGATCGTTGTCGGGCGACAGCAACTCCGCCGCCCCGGAAATAAAGTCAGCGATGACGCAATCGATGGGGATTCCCGTGCCTGCGATCATGATGCCTGTTTGCCCCGACGCCCTGAAATCGGCGTCCATCCCCAGCTCGCGCATGTCTCGCTCGAGTTGCAGAGCGGTGTACTTTTTACCCAGAGCGCAGTCGGTGCCCACGGTGAGTAAACGTTTTCCGGTACGTTTCGCACCACTGGCTACCGGTATGTCCTCTGGGGGGACACGAATGTCGATAAGTTGGCTATGGCCTTTCTTTGCGGCATTGCGCAATACCTGAATACTGTTAAGGCGAGTGTGCAGACCGGCCACAATGTCGATGCCCGACTCTGCAGCCTCGCAAAGCGTATCTAGCCAGCTATCAGGAATACTGCCTCCAACCAGAGCGGTACCCACGATTAGCGATCCCACGCCTTGTTGGCTCGCTGTTGCTACCGGCATATCCGGTAGGCCCAAGTCAGCAGCGGTATTGCAAAGTCGCAACTGCCCCATGCAGAGCTCCGGACGCCAGTCAGCGACGCCTTTGCCGGTTTTTGCGTAGGTTGGTCGGGACTCGTCCCCCACAAAAATCAGGTAGGGTGAACGAAGCTGAAGCGGAGTTTTGTTCAAAATGTGGCCTACGCGCGCTGGGCAACGCTGTGGATTCCATCTGCAATTTCCTGTAGCAGAGGCGTGGGCAAGTCGTGCGCCATGCCGGGTAGTATCCTTAGCTCGCTGTCGTTTAGGTGTTTTGCCGTGTCGACGCCGCACTCCACTTTGACCAGCGTGTCTTCTTCACCATGAATAATGAGCGAAGGGGCTTCTACGGTGCGCAATAACTTCCGTCGGTCCTTTGCAACGATGATGGCAGCAAGCTGTCGTGCGACCCCTTCGGGGTAGTAGCCGCCGCGGTGAACGGCGTCGGTCGCCGTTTGGCGAATCTCAGCGTCATCTTTGGGGTGCGTACGGCTTTGAAGTGCTTTCCTAACACGAACGTTCCTCTCGATGATTGACGCCAGGTCATTCGGGTCATCTGGCTTAAGCAGCAAAGCTTTTGTGGCCTCGCGGTCCGCCCGTGGAAGTGATCGATGACCTGTCGTAGACATGATGGACGTGAGACTCAGCGTGCGCTCGGGGTAATGCGCCGCTATCAGCTGAGCGATCATACCTCCCATAGATGCGCCCACGACATGAGCTTGCTCTATATTTAGAGCATCCAGCAGGCCTATGGCATCCGCGGCCATGTCGTCTAATGTGTAGGGAGCTGGTGCGGGCATTTTCAGCGTCTTGAGAATGACGAGTCCCGGGATGTTTGGCATTCGCTTGTGATCGAGGCGGCTTGATAAGCCGATATCACGATTGTCAAAGCGCAATACGTGGTATCCATGCTCGACGAGGGATTCGCAGAATGCCGGCGGCCATCCTGTCAGTTGCGTGCCGAGCCCCATGATCAGCATGACCGTGGGATTACCGGGGTCGCCGTGGGTCTCATACTCGATGGAGATATCGTTAACGTTAATGTTTGGCAAAACAGTGCATCCCATTTAGGTCAAAACGTGGTTTTTAGCGCCCGGTGAACTGTGCCTTGCGACGCTCCATGAAGGATTGCACGCCTTCAGCGGCATCCTCGCTTTGCATTATGGGAACGAGCTGCGTGAATATTTGCCTGGCACAGGCGTCGCGATCATTCTCTAAAGAGTAGCGGCTCGCAGATAACAGGCCTTGCACTCCCAGGGGGGCAGCGTCTGCGACAGAGCGTGCAAGCTCGAGCGCGCGATCAATTTGCGCACCGGGCTCTGTTAGCTCCTGAACCATTCCCCAGCGCAACGCGTCTTCTGCGCTCCAGCGATCCCCGGTGAGAAGGACACGTTGCGCATTCCCCCAGCCAATCTCTCTGGGTAGTCGATAGGTAGCGCCACCGCAGGGAAACAAGCCGCGTTGAACTTCTAGCATTTGGAACTGGGTGTCGTTGGCGGCAACGCGGATCTCGGTGTTTAGCAGCATCTCGACACCCCAGGTAAAGCAGTAGCCCTGTACCGCGATCACAACCGGCTTACTGTGCTGTGGTCCTGTAACGCCCATGGGATCGATTCTGCCTTCTCCTATGGGCCAGCCTTCGCCTCCGCCAAAGTAGGGAGCCCATTGGTCCAGCTCAACTCCAGCGGTGAAATTGCGGCCTTCCGCAGAGATCACAGCCACGCGTAGATCTGGATCATTCTCCAGTCGATGGAGTGCCTCGGCTAGTACGCCATACATTTCCAGACTCAATGCGTTGTATTTTTCGGGTCGGGTAAGATGCAGATGCATTATGTGATCTTTGGTAGTGACTTCCACTTGTGACATGGACGGTTTCTCCTTCGAAAGGGTATTAGTATTGTTCACGAGGTCGTAAAGGTTAAACGATTCCGCAAGCCTAGTTGGCACCGAATTGAAAAAAAACTTAAAGGCGATAAAACTAAGCGTTCAAGCCAGCGCAGCGCAGTGACGCAGATTTAATTTCTGGATGGTGAGTGATGAGTACGAGAATTCTATTTTTAGGAATGGCGGTGTTACTGATGGCATGCACAGAGCAAAGTGGTGATGGAACTCAAAGTTCAAGGAATGAGTCGCAGAAGGAAGTGACGCCCACCGAGCTGGCTTTTGGAAGTTGGCCGTCGCCCATTACGGCCGCTTCGCTGGTCGAAGGCGCTCGTGGTATCGGCGGTCTTATTAAAGATGGCGAAGACTTCTTTTGGCTAGAGTCTCGGCCGGAACAGGGAGGGCGCAATACCATCATGCGCTGGAAGCCCGGTGCGGATCCTCAGGAGATACTTAGCGAGCCGTTCAATGTGAGGACGCGTGTGCAGGAGTACGGAGGTGCTTCTCTATTAGTACACGGTGGTGTCCTCTGGTTTAGCAACTTTGCTGATCAGCGTATCTACCGGTTCGTACCTGGGGAAGCACCGGTAGCTATCACTCCGCCCGCCGATCTTCGCTTTGCAGGCTGCAGCTTTGATGAACCGCGAGAACGCTTGCTGTGCATTCGAGAGGATCACCGTGGTCTAGGAGAGCCGGTGAATAGCCTCGTAGCTTTGGCACCGAATCAGGAAGATGAAGGCACCGTGTTGTTCTCAGGCACTGATTTTGTGTCTGCGCCACGCTTGTCCGCAGACGGGAGTCGCATCGCTTTCACCAGCTGGATGCACCCTAACATGCCGTGGGATAGCACCACCTTGCATAGCGCGAGTTTTGACGAGCGAGGAGCACTGGTAAACCTGCAAACGCACAACAGTGACAGCGATGAATCTGTTATCGATCCGCAGTGGCGTGAAGACAATACGCTGGTTGCGATTTCTGACAGAGATAATTGGTGGAAACCCTATGTTGTGGTGGGCTCTTCCTTTACAGCTATTGAAACGGGTATGGAGGAAGTAGAGATAGGCGGCCCCGACTGGAGTATTGGAAGTCGCTACTACTGGTTTTTGCCCGACGGAAAAATGTTGCTGGTTGCGCGCAAGGGCAGTGTCGAGCAGTTGGTACTCTTAGACGACAGTGGCTCGCGGCGAATCCTGCAAACTAGCGCCGTCAGTTATGGCAGCCTGGTTTTTGATCAGGGGCAGCTATATTTCACAGCAGGCTTTGCTGATCAACCATCGGCGCTGGTTCGTGCTGGACTCGACGGAACGATTACCGATGTCATCCGCCGATCTTCTGATACTGCGTTAGCTGCAGATTGGATATCAGGATATGAGCAGGTGACGTTCCCACTGCCATCCGGCGGCGAGGCCTACGGGGTGTACTTCTCGCCGAAAAACCCCGTCGCAATGGCTCCCAAGGGGACTGCGCCACCGCTGATTGTTAGCGTGCACGGTGGTCCCACAGGTGTGGCTGGCGTTAGCTATCGTCCTGAACATTACTACTGGACCAGTCGTGGATTTGCGGTACTGGATCTCAATTATCGTGGGAGCACTGGATTTGGCCGAGAGTATCGTCGCGCGCTTTATGGACAATGGGGTATTACCGATGTGGAAGATGCTTCTGCGGGAGCAGCCTGGCTTGCTGAGCAAGGCTTGGCTGACCCGGATCGTCTGATTATTCGCGGCGGTAGTGCCGGCGGTTACACGACACTAGCGGTGCATGCTTTCTACGATACCTTTGCGGCGGGGGCATCCTATTTTGGCGTATCGGACGTCGAAGCTCTTGCCAAGGACACGCATAAGTTCGAATCTCGTTACTTGGATCAACTGGTAGGGCCTTATCCGGAACGAAAGGACCTCTATGTTGAGCGGTCTCCCATTAATCATCTTGAGGGCTTTAGCGCGCCGTTGTTATTGCTGCAGGGGCTTGATGATCCCATCGTTCCTCCCAATCAGTCTGAGATGATTTACGACGCGCTTAAGAGTCGGGGCGTGCCGACTGCTTACGTAGCTTTCGAAGGTGAGTCTCACGGCTTCCGTAAGGCAGAGAACCAAATTGCGGCGCGAGAGGCGGAGTTGTACTTCTACGCCAAGGTGCTGGGGCTGAATCCTGCGGATGAACTGCCGGGAATCACCATCGATAACCTAGACTGAGCTTAGTGTCGGTTATGGATACGGCTACGAGTAACGCGACGGATGCGATTGTAATCGGGGCAGGTCACAACGGCCTTTGCTGTGCGGCGTACCTTGCCCGAAGTGGTCTCACGGTTAGAGTGCTCGAACGAAGAAGCGTTGTGGGTGGCGCGGCTTTAACTGAGGAATTTCATCCGGGCTTTCGCAATTCTGTATTTTCCTATCTCGTGAGCTTGCTGGATCGCTCAGTAATGTCAGATCTCGAACTAGACAAACACGGACTCACGCTTATCAATCGTCCGGGGGGCTCTCTTTCTTTGCTCCCTAACGATCATATGTATCTCCCAAGGGATACCAAAGCGGCACAGGCTGCCATTGCGCGTTTTTCGAAAGCAGACGCTGAGGTCTATCCCGCCTTCGAAGACATGCTGGAGGATATGGGAAAGCTGGTTCGAGGTGTTGCGAGAGAGATTCCGCCCAACTTTGATGGTGGCTGGGGCGATGTCTGGAAGCTCATCCGGCAGGCGAATGCCTTTAGACGCTTATCCAGTGAGCGTCAGATCGAGCTTAGTGAGCTGATGACCATGTCCATTGGAGATCTGCTCGATCGTTGGTTTGAGACTGACGTCGTAAAAGGGCTTTACGGCTTTGAGGGCATTATTGGCAACTATGCGAATGCCTACACGCCGGGTACGGCCTATGTACTTCTCCATCACGTCTTTGGAGATATCGATGGTCGAACGGGCGCCTGGTCCTATGCCAAAGGCGGCATGGGCGCCATCACACAGGCCATGGCCAGTTATTGTGAATCTTTGGGCGTGGAAATTCTCACCGATGCAGGCGTGGCTAGTGTTGAGATGGAGAAGGGCGCAGCGAAGGGTGTCGTGCTCGAAGATGGTGGCGCATTTTCCGCAAATGTCATCGCGTCCAACACGCATCCGAAGGTCCTCTTTGGAAAACTTATTGACACCGCGGAAACCCCGCCAGCTTTTAAGCACAGAATAGAGGCTTACCAGAGCGAGTCTGCGACCTTTCGTATGAACGTGGCCTTGTCCGAACTTCCTAGGTTTCATACTGTGGAACACGATGACATTGGTCTTACCGCGATGCAGAACACCATCGATATATGTCCCTCCCTGGACTACATAAACTGCGCCTATGACGAGGCTAAGCAGCAGGGCTGGGCGACAAGCCCCGTGATCTCCATGTGTATACCTACCTTGGTCGACGATTCTCTGGCTCCGACCGGGCAGCATGTCATGAGCCTGTTCTGTCAGCACTTTCGTCGCCATCTACCCAATGACCGGTGTTGGGACGACGTTAAGGAGCAGGTTGCCGACATTGTGATTGATACCGTTGCAAAGTACTCGCCGAACTTTCGCCGCGCGATCCTGGGGCGGCAGATCAATTCGCCACTCGATATAGAAAGAAAGCTCAATATGATCGGTGGGGACATCTTCCACGGGAAGTTGTCACTGAATCAAATTTTCTCATTGCGCCCCGTCGGTGGCTATGCGGATCACCGAATGCCCGTGAAAGGTGTTTATCTTTGCGGTTCAGGAGCTCATCCGGGAGGTGGTGTGTCAGGCTTGCCCGGGAAAAACGCCGCTAGCGTGATTATCAGGGATAGGAAGCGAGGTTTAGTTTAGGGCGTCTTAATCGAGCCCTAAGTAAAGAGTAAAGGCCAAAAAAGAGTAACGCTGCTATCGCTCAGGCTTCGCTCTTTGCTCTGGCTAACGCTCGCTTCAACAATTCTTCAAGACGACCCTGTTTTCGTTTCAGCGCAGATTTTCTGTTTTCGTAGTCTTCCTGAGGATCTGGACTTAAGTTATCAAGCGCGTCTTCGGTCTCTTGTAGGGCCTCTCGAATCTTCTCCACTGAGGCGGCATCTTCGGCTTTGTCAAAAGCAATATCTTCAGCAAGGGTCTCTACATCGCTCATGGCGCGGTGCCGGCTTTTCGTGGGGAGTACCTTTTGGTTCGCAGAAAGTTGGCGGGTATTCATGAAGTTCGGAGAGACGATCTCAATTCCTTCGTCGCTCAGGGCATCCAACATTGCCGTCAGGAGAGACGACTTGGCGGAGATCAGGCTGCGGATGTCCTCTAGAAGCCCGGCAACCCTGTAGGTAACCGCAAAGTCGCCGAGCTCGCGCACGTGGACAAAGCAGTCAGTCAAACCCGCAGTCTCTGCCGCCGCCAGTAATGCTTTCTTGGCATGGGTGTGGGAAACGTCATAGCCGAGCGAGACTTCGCCGGTAATGATCGAGCCTGACGCTCGTACAACCTTAAGGGGTTGGGTGACCATGAAAATATTGGGCACCGTCACGAGGTCTCTAAACTCGGTTTGAATCTCAGTATGGAGCAAATCCATCTCGGTAATCCGGCCCGTGAGATCCGCTACGGTGATGAAGTCTCCGGGACGGGCTTTGCGGATGGCCTTGAGCATAATGCCCGCGAGGATATTGCCAATAAACGTAGTCGAGGATAAGGCGATAGCCGCGCTAAGCAGAAGGCCCATTAGGCTCAGTAGCTGTCCGCGCAGCGCATCGCCAACGGGGAGGGCGGCTACCACGGCGAGGCCTCCCGCGAGCGTGAGCCCCAGCATGATTAGCTGAAACTGAAACTGCGCCTCCGGCTCTTCCTTCCAGCGTTGCCGCAGAAAGGCGTTCACAGTCACAAGAATCAACAGGGCGATAGCAACTGTCGCCAGCAGCGGCAAAAAGGGGGTCGCCAGATCGATAAACGCGCTCATAGCGAAGGACTTTGTATGGGGTCAATAACTTTGCCGGGGTTAAGTATCCCCAGGGGGTCCATGGCTGCTTTCAGAGTCTGCATGAGGCGAATCTCGGTCTCGGAGCGGGATAAATGAAGATATGGTTTCTTTTCAAGTCCAATGCCGTGTTCTGCAGACACTGATCCGCCGATGCTTTCCAGGGGTTGATACACAGCATGTTCTATCGTTTTCCGGTGCTGCTGGGCCTTCCCATCAGGAGTCTGCACGATGATGTGAAGATTCCCATCCCCCAGGTGTCCAAAAATCCAGCAAACGCTGTCTTCGAGTTGCGCCTCCAAAGAAGACTTTACTCCAGCCGTGTAGCTCTCCATTGCTGATACCGGGAGAGATACGTCGAAGATAACAGGGGGGCCATCCCGAAACGTTTGCTCGACGTCATCGCGGATCGCCCACAGGTTTTGTCGCTCTGTAGACGACTTTGCAACGATGGCGTCGACGATCAACCCATCCTCAAGAGCACTCTCGAGGGCCATTTCAAAACGTCGCTCGTCCAATTCCTGATTGCTGCCCTGCGCCTCGATGAGCGCATAGTAGGGATACTCTGAAGGCAGAGGACGCCGATTCTTGGCAGGAGCTTCCGTGACGAGACTGTAGAAGTTTTTCCATAGCACTTCGTAGGCAGAAAGGGCGCCGCCCAGCTCTCGATCCGCATGCTTCAGCATTTTGGGTACCGACTCAAAACTATTGAACGCCACGAAGGCTATGTTCTCTGAACTAGGAGCCTCTCGGAGTCGCAGGACCAGTCGTGTAATGACGCCCAGGGTGCCCTCGGTACCCAAAAAGAGTTGCTTGAGGTCGTAGCCGGCATTGTTCTTGATAAGGTGATTCATCGACGAGACTACTGTGCCGTCGGCTAATACAGCCTCTAGCCCCAGCACCATATCGCGCATCATTCCGTAGCGGATCACCCGATTACCACCTGCATTGGTCGCGGCGTTGCCGCCGACCGTCGCGGTTCCTCTGCCACCGAGATCCAAAGGAAAGAAAAGATCATGCTCCTCGGCAGATTCCTGCACCGTTTGGAGTGTCACGCCTGCTTCAACAGTCGCCGTCCGTTGCAAGGGGTCGATGCTTTCGATGCTTCGCATGCGCTCAAGCGAGAGTATGAGTTGATCGGGCGAGGCATCCGCGCCATGGACAAGCCCCGTCAATCCACCTTGGGAAACAACGGAGACCTTGTGTTTGCTGCAGAGCTTCAAAACCTTAGAGACTTCCTCGGTGCTTCTAGGCCTTGCAATAGCGAGGGCGCACAAAGCATCGCTCCGCCAGACACCGGCGGCTCGCCCGGTAACATCTGAGCCTGTTAGGAGACCACCCGGGCTCAGAGCGTCATCTAACTCTTCAAGCAGATTCATTATGCGTTTCCCGAAACATCGTCTCTAAGCACGAGCCTTAACCTTAGGTCCCTCGCTGTCCGTTTCAAAGCAACTTGGCTCAATTGCAGATACCGAGGGTTCAGTCTACTACGAGTCCCATAGCTCTTATGCACATTTGCTACTAATAGCTGTTGTATCCTCTGCTTATTCAAGCAACGCAGACAAATCATGAGTGCTCCGCTGATAAGCAAGCTGCCTCGAGTCGGGACGACTATTTTTACCCGCATGTCGGGTTTGGCACAGGCGCACAACGCCTTGAACCTCTCTCAAGGTTTTCCGGACTTTTCTCCACCCGAGGGGCTGGCTCAGGCGCTGGGTGAACACGCTATGAGAGGTCATAATCAGTATGCGCCCATGGCGGGCCTTCCGCGCTTACGCGAAGCGATCGCTGGGCAGTTGGCATTGCATCGGAATGTGGCGGTGGATGCGGATACGGAGATTACTGTTGTCCCTGGGGCGACCGAGAGTATTTTTTGCGCGATCACCGCTGTGGTGACGCCGGGTGACGAAGTCATTGTGCTCGATCCCGTCTATGACAGCTATGAGCCTGCGGTAGAACTTGCGGGAGGACGCACAGTGCATGTGCCCTTAAGGGCGGGGTCCTTCGACATTGACTGGGTAAAAGTAGAAAAAGCGATCACCAAGCGTACAAAGCTGTTCATGCTCAATAGTCCTCACAATCCCTGCGGAAGCGCTGTATCGGCTAAAGATTTGGATATTCTTGGGGAGCTTGCGCAGAAACACGGTTTCCTTGTTTGCAGTGATGAGGTGTATGAGCATCTGGTTTATGACGGGCGCAAGCACTGCAGTGTGCTGCAGCATCCGGTGCTAAGAAGCAGGAGTTTTGCACACTTTTCCTTTGGCAAGACCCTTAGTGTAACGGGATGGAAGACGGGCTATTGTGTTGCGCCACCGGAGTTAACCAGGGAGCTAAGAAAAGTACATCAGTACGTAGCTTTTGTAGCGGTAACGCCTGTTCAGCACGCCTTGGCGGATTTTCTGGAAACCCAGCCCGATTATCCCTCGAGTCTCGCGGGTGACTATCAGCGCCGTAGAGATCTTTTTATAACAGCTCTCTCTGGCTCAAGGTTCTCTTGGACACCGGCTGCGGGGAGCTATTTTCAATTGCTGGATTACAGCGACATCAGTGACGAAGCTGATACAGAGCTAAGCGAACGTTGGACACGAGAGTTAGGTGTCGCCTCCATCCCTGTATCGGTGTTTTACGAAACGCCACCAGAGCAGCGTGTTTTACGTTTCTGTTTTGCAAAGTCAGACGAAGTGCTGCTGGAGGCAGCGGAGCGATTATGCGCGATTTAAGAGTGACCTTAGTGCAACAAGCTTTGGTGTGGGAAGACCCTGTAGCTAACCGAGAGAATTTGGCCAGAGTGCTACACGCGGCCAAGCTACAAACAGATCTCATCTTGCTGCCTGAAATGTTTACCACGGGCTTTTCTATGAACGCAGAGGCTAACGGGGAGCCGGCGGGCGGCGAGACGCAAGATTGGTTGCAGTCTCAAGCACGGATCTTTGACTGCGCGATTGCGGGTTCGGTGGCGACACGGGATCACGGCGGCGTCTTTAACAGACTGCTGTTTGCGACTCCCGATCGTGTTGAGACCTATGACAAGCGTCACTTGTTTCGTATGGCGGGAGAGCACAACCACTATGCTTCGGGGAATAAGCGCGTCGTTTTAGAATGGCGTGACTGGAGAATAAAGCCCGAGATCTGCTACGACTTACGTTTTCCGGTGTTTAGCCGCAATCGAGATGATTATGACTTGTTGTTTTTCGTGGCGAACTGGCCGTCAGCCAGAGCGCACCACTGGCGGGCACTTTTGCAGGCGCGTGCTATCGAAAACCTGGCCTGTGTGGTCGGCGTGAACAGGGTAGGGGTAGATGGAAATGCCCTGGAGTATAGCGGTGACAGCATGGCCTTTGATCAGCACGGATCAGTGCTTCTGGATTTAGGCTCTCACGCTGCGGTGGAAACAGTGTGCTTCAGCGCCGCGGCACTCATGGATTATCGAGATGCGTTTCCTACGGCGCTGGATGCGGACCGCTTCACAGTGGAGCTGGAAGCGGTAGGGGAATAACTTGCCGGTGAGATCCACTGTTGGTGGACGCACCTGCGATCTCGTAAGCAGCTGCTAATGGCCGAAGTTATTTCGGCGTTACTGCTGATACGGGTCGGTTCTGCAGTAGATGGCATGAGGGATCTCCAAGGTGCGTGCAATAAGGCACCAAGTCACAGGTTTTGAGGCACTCGGAGTATTTCTCACCAAATGCACGGGTTTGCGGCGGAGGGGTACGTCGCACGGGTAGATCTAAAAGAGTCACAATGTCCATGCCTCGACATTAGCGTCACTCGTCTACGCGTTCACCTGCGATAAAGACAAAGCGCGAAATTGATCACACTTTCGCGCTGCTTAATTCCTGGTTGTGAAGGGGGTCACACTATGTATTTGGCATGCTCACAACAAAGATCCCGCGTTCAAGAGAACTCTGCTCTGAATGAGGAACCTGCGCATGGGCCGTTCCCAAACCAAGGGCAACAAGCCCAGAATAGAAAGCCGCCGTCGACGGCCAAAAGTTGGTCATCCCTCAGCCCAGACTTTAATGAGTTCGTCATAAGGAACGGTTTCGCCTTGGGGTTTTTCGTTAGCAAGCTTTGCTTTCGGGGCTCCCGGCTGGTCAAACCAGTACTGATTATCCCGAGGCTCGTTTAGTGCGGGTCCGCACTCCCCAAGCACACCGTGTTGCTCGAGACGGCCCATAATACGGTCTTGCTGTTCAGCGAGGGTGTCCATAGCGACCTGTGGTGTTACCTCCCCACTTACTGCGTTCGCTACGTTTGCCCACCATAGCTGAGCTAGCTTGGGGTAATCGGGAACGTTGGTCCCTGTGGGTGTCCATAAGGTTCTCGCGGGACTCCGATAGAACTCAACAAGGCCTCCCAGTTTCGGAGCAAGATCTGTCATCGCTTGGGCATCCAGATCAGATTTGCGAATGGGAGTCAGGCCTACCAGAGTCTTCTTCAGCGACACTGTTTTTGCAGTGACGAACTGTGCGTAAAGCCACGCCGCTTTGCGTCTCTCCAATGGTGTGCTCTTGAGTAAAGTCCAGGATCCTGTGTCCTGATAACCCAGCTTCATTCCCTCGCTCCAGTAAGGACCATGAGGCGAAGGCGCCATGCGCCATTTTGGAGTGCCGTCTTCATTAACCACCGCTAACTCAGGTTTGATCATGTCCGCGGTAAATGTCGTGTACCAGAATATTTGCTGCGCGATGTGCCCTTGCGCTGGAACAGGCCCTGCCTCGGAGAAAGTCATGCCACCCGCTTCCGGAGGGGCAAAGCGCCTCAGCCAGTCCATGTACTTTGATAGCGCGTAGACGGCAGCTGGGCCGTTAGTGGCGCCACCGCGGCTGACGCTGGAGCCCACGGGCCTACAATCCTCAACACGTATTCCCCACTCGTCTACGGGCAAGCCATTGGGGATTCCCGCGTCGCCAGCTCCCGCCATGGAGAGCCAAGCGTCGGTAAAGCGCCATCCCAATGAGGGGTCTTTTTTGCCGTAATCCATGTGGCCGTATACGCGTTCGCCGTCGATCTCTTTCACGTGCGCACTGAAGAACTCAGCAATATCTTCATAGGCAGACCAATTCACCGGAACGCCGAGAGGGTAGCCATAGATCATTTCGAACTGTTCCTGAATAGCCGGCGTTGTAAACCAGTCGTAGCGGAACCAGTAAAGGTTAGCGAATTGTTGATCCGGGAGCTGGTAGATTTTTCCGTCGGGACCAGTGGTAAAGCTGATACCAATAAAGTCTTGCAGATCTAAGGTGGGGGAGGTCACCGCTGCACCGTCGCCTGCCATGAAGTCAGTGAGCGGAACCACATAACCATAGCGAGCATGAGTGCCAATTAAGTCAGAGTCGTTGACGTACGCATCGTAGACGTTTTCGCCGGTTTGCATTTGAGTCTGCAGTTTCTCGATGACATCGCCTTCCTGAATGAGGTCGTGAGTGACCTTGATGCCAGTAATGTCGAAAAACGCTTTAGTGAGCTGCGTGCTTTCGTATTCGTGAGTCGTCAGACTTTCTGAGGCGACGTTAATCGACATTCCTCGCAGGTCTTTTGCTGCGGCCGTGAACCAGGCCATCTCCGCGAGTTGCTCGTCGCGGGAGAGCGTTGAGGGTTGGAATTCGTCAACCCAATCCGCCGCGTTGGCGATAAAGTCCGCCGGAGAACTAACGGGAGCGTCGGTGGCTTGGTCAGAGCATCCTGCAAGGTTGCCTGCGAAGAGAACGACGAACGATGTAACCGCGGTGAAGAAGTGCGAAGTTTTCACGATGATTGCTTACCCTGACTGCTCGAGCGCTCAGTATAAAGAGCTTAGCCCCAGCGCATAAGTAGCGCGGCCCAAACCGCTGAGAGAGCCGACGCGACGACAAGTCCGTCCGTAAGCAGACCAAGCCACAGCAGATGGATAAAAGCGGCGCTAAGGAGGCTGATGAAAAACCGATCGCCGCGGGTTGTCGCGAAAGGTAAGAAGCCGCTTTCACGGACAGTGGGGCGAAGGAGCTCCCAAACAGTGAGAATCACAAGCCCTGTTGCGATGCTTCCAAAGAAGATTGCCGTTGGCGTCGTCCACGCCATCCAGCTCATGACACTCGTCCCAGAGCGAAGCCCTTTACCAGGTCCTTGCGCACGAACCAGACCACCAAGACCCCCGGCAGTACCGTTAGAACCCCGGCAGCGGCCAGCACCCCCCAGTCTATACCCGAGGCACTGACGGTTCTGGTCATCACGACCACGATTGGTTTTGACGACGCTCCGGACAATGTGCGAGCCAGGAGGAGTTCCACCCAACTGAACATAAAGCAGAAGAACAGCGTCACACCAATGGCACCGCGATTGATCGGTAGAAACACACGCACAAAAAAGTACAGAAAACTGTGTCCATCGATCTGTGCCATTTCGTCGAGCTCTGTGGGCACGCCCGAGAAGAAACCTTCCAGAATCCAAACAGACAGAGGCACAGTAAAAAGGCAATGTGCCAGTGCGACGGCAAGGGGTGTATCGAACAGACCGATGGCAGAATAGAGCTGAAAAAACGGTAGAAGAAACACTGCCGGCGGTGCCATCCGATTTGTCAGAAGCCAAAAGAACAGCTGTTTGTCACCAAGGAATCGGTAGCGAGAAAACGCATAAGCAGCAGGGATAGCCACGGCCAGGGAGATTAGCGTATTGATAGATACATAACTTAAGGAGTTGATGAAACCCTCATACCAAACCGGATTGGAAAAAATCTCGGCAAAGTTTGCCAGCGTTGTTGTCGGGGGAAGGAAGGAAAAATCGCCTACGATATCGGCGTTGCTACGCAGCGACATGGACAGTAGCCAGTAGAGCGGCAGTAACAGATACACACCGTAGAGGATGAGTATCCCGCGGCTGATCCCCAGTCTATTTGTCGTCGGCCTATTCATCGTCGCTACGCACCACGCTTGTATAGAAAATCCAGCAAAACAAGAGAATGAATAGAAAGTAAACCACGGAGAATGCGGCTGCAGGCCCAAGATCAAACTGACCTACGGCCATAGTCGCCAGATGTTGGCTAAGCATCGTAGTTGCGTTCCCGGGACCACCTCCGGTCAGTACAAAGGGCTCTGTATAGATCATAAAGCTGTCCATGAGCCGAAGGAGTACGCCGATGATCAATACTCCACGCAGTCTTGGTAACTCCACGTAGCGAAAGACCTGCCAGCGATTTGCGCCATCTAGCTCCGCGGCCTGATAGAAGGGTCCCGGGATAGACGTCAGTCCCGCAAAGGACAGCAATGCAATGAGGGATGTCCAGTGCCAGACATCCATCGCGACGAGAGTAAGCCAGGCGTGCAGCGGCTCAGCGGTGTAGTTATAGTTGATCCCAAGAGCATTGATGCTCCACCCTAGGAGCCCAATGTCGGACCGGGCAAACACCTGCCAAATGGTGCCCACAACATTCCATGGTATGAGAAGAGGTATGGCCAAAAGTATCAGTATGAGTGAGGTAAAACGACTGTCTTTGGGTATCCCTTTTGCGACGGCCACACCCAGGGGTACCTCGATGGCTAATATGGTGAGGCTGAAGGCCACTTGTCGAAGGAAGGCCTCTATAAAGCGCGGATCGTTCAGTGTCTCCCGGTACCACTCAAAACCCACGAAGAATCGAGCGTTGAAATCGAGGATGTCCTGTACGGAGTAGTTCACGACTGTCATCAGCGGGATCGCCGCGCTGAACGCCACTACCAAGAGCACCGGAAGTACCCCCAGCCATGCTCGATTGTTTTGTGGTTTAAAGGAACTCAATGTCTCTTACCTTACGCTGACCGTTGTAACCAACGCAGCGTGTCAGCTGTACCTTTAAGCGATCCCCGGCCTTAAGCGTGCTTTCTGGGATTTCGCCCTGTATGGCTATTTCTCCGTGTGCGGTGGCCAGGGTGATTAATCCAAAGGGCTTTCCCTGTTGCGCTCCCTGTATGCGAGTGCGCAACACTCTGCCCGTGATGGCACCCGCGATGACGCCCCCGGTAGAAGTCGCCCCGGGGGCGTCGGCCTCCGCGCCTTCCAAAAAGCCCGGAGCCACCCACTCGGGACGAAAACCTGCGCGTTCCACGCCGCTGATTCCCAGTGCTTCCGCGGGTAGAAAGTTCATTCCCGGGCTACCCACAAAGTGCCCGACAAACTCATGAGTGGGAGATGAATACAGCTCTTGGGGAGTGCCTGTTTGCACGATGCCGCCAGCGGAGAGTATGGAGACTCGGTCAGCAAAGGTAAGGGCTTCTGTCTGATCGTGGGTCACGTAGATCATGGTGACTTTTAGATCGGCTTGCACCCGACGTAGGGTCTGACGCAAGCGCCACTTTGTCCGCGGCTCGACCGCGGTGAGAGGCTCATCTAAAAGAACCATACTGACATCCGGCCAAGCCAGGGCTTTACCCACAGCAACCAACTGCTTTTGGAAAAGCGAGAGAGTCGCCGGCTTTCGGGCACGAATGTCGTCAATTTCCAGCTCTTTACAGATGTAATCTATTCGTTGGGAAATCAGTGTTGCGTCTGCTTTACGTGTCTTGAGCGGAAAAGCCAGATTCTCAGCTACGCTTAAGGACTCGTATAACACGGGGAACTGAAAAACCTGAGCAACATTCCTCCGTCTCCCGGAAAGTTCAGATACGTCTTCGCCGTCGAAGCAAAGACTGCCGGTGGTGGGCACCAAAAGTCCCGACAAAATATTCAGCAGTGTGGTTTTTCCTGCGCCGCTGGCACCGAGGAGAGCATGAGCTTCACCATTGGCAATCTCGAGGTTGAGATTAGCCAACGTTTCGTCTGTCGCGCCGGGATATCTAAAACTCAAATCGTTGAGGCTGATATCCGCCATCAGAACTGAACCACGTCACGTTCTGCTGCGCCGACTTTGAGAGCTTGCCCGATTTGAGGGGATAACATGCCGCTGTGTCGGAGCACCCAGTCATTACCGTCTACCTGGCCGTGAATATAGGATTCGCTGCCGCTGGTTTCGAAAGCACTCACCTGCATATCAAAACTTAAGGCGCTTGAGGAAACATGCTCCGACACGAGATAAAGGTGCTCCGGTCGCAGCGCGCAGGATTTGCCATCGCGCTGAAAGCGGTTGATGTCCGGGTCAGCCAGCAGCGCCATAGCTTCAAAGGAGTTAGGGTTTTGGTAGACCTCGAGAGGAGGGCCAGATTGTATTTTCTGACCCCTATCGAGAAGCAGTAACTGATCACCCAGGGTGAAAGCGTCTCGAGGGTCGCTGCTGGTGTAAACGACGATGGTGTTGGAGGCATGAAGGAGTTCACGGAGCTCTACTTCCAAGGCCTCGCGTAGTTTGAAATCCAGATTAACGAGTGGCTCATCCAGCAGTAAGACCCGCGCATCTTTCGCCAGCGCGCGAGCAATGGCCAAGCGCTGTTGCTGGCCCCCGGAGAGTTCACTGGGGTAACGCTCAAGAAGTGCCTGAATATGCAGCTTCTCTGCCAGTGACGCTACCGTGCGGCTGATGACGTCGCTATTGGCCTTTTTGGCTCTCAGCGGAGATGCAATGTTTTCAAAGACCGTAAGGTTGGGATAGTTCACAAAGGCTTGATAGACCATGCTCACAGCACGCTGCCGCGGATGCAGAGAGTCCAAGGGCTTGCCGTCAAGATGCACTGAGCATTGAGCTCGAGTGTTCAAGCCTGCTATCAGCCTGCACAGGTCGGTTTTGCCTGACTGGTTGGCTCCTAACACCACGGAGATTTCTCCGGGTGTAAAGCTGTGAGCGAAGCGATCCTCTCCGTCGGGTTTGAGTGAAACATCGCTTAGGCTGAGCATGGGGGTATTGGTTTATCCATCATGTTTTGGTTCTTTTCGACAGCTTTGGATGCTACACGCTGAAGGCTCTAGTCACCACGGCGATATGTGCTTATGGTTTGACCCGGATTATCGACATTCTTCAAAAAGTGCGATCATGCCGCAGAAGAAATTTTACGCTGAAATTTAACGGCCTCGGGGGGCGAGCTCATAGTGACACTTTTTGACAGTACGGGGAGTAACCGCGTTTGACTCAGCCACCGAACGGATTCGAGTCACTTGTTCGCACAAGCCCATATCTTGAGTTGCTCGGGCCTTTGTTCAACAGTCGGCGTGGAAAAGAACTTGTTTTAGGGTTTTTTGCTCAAGAGAAGCACTGCAACGCACGGGGTTTGGTGCATGGTGGTGTGTTTAGTAGCGTGGCCGATGTCGCCTTGGGTTACAGTGCCGCGCTCTCGGGAGAAGATTCTGTGCCGATGGTGACAGCGAGTCTCAATGTCGACTATGCGGGCTCCGCAAAATTAGGCGACTGGATCGAAGTGCATACCGATGTACAGCACGTAGGTCGACGAATGGCCTATGCCAACGCGTACTTCTCCGTGAAGGAAAGACGGATTGTGCGTGCTAGTGCGGTGTTCAGCGTGACAAACACTGATTCATCGAAAAAGCCCGACTGAGCCCGACCCAGCGCGAGCAGTAAGGCGTATATAAGAACATTCAATTCAGAAGAGGAACGAGCAGTATGTTGAACCACTTGATGATCGGATCCAGCGATATTGAGAAAACCAAAGCCTTTTACAATGCGGTACTTGGCGTGCTGGGAGCGGGCGACCCCATCGAGCACACCAATGACACGGGGCAGAAGCGTCTTTTTTACATACATGACGGCACTACCTTTGGTATCAGCGAGCCGATCAACGGCGAAGCGGTAACTACTGCGAACGGTTCTACCATTGGTTTTCTCTGTAATTCGCCCGAGCAGGTCGTAGAACTTCACGACGTTGCCGTCGCTAACGGTGCGATTTCGGTCGAAGACCCTCCCGGACCGAGAAACAGCACCATGGGCGTGATGCACTTGAGCTACTTTTTGGATCCCGACGGCCACAAAATTTGCGGTATTCATCGTCCTAGTTAGCTGGTCGGCTAGCGCTCGCGGGGTGGCGTATAGGGCTCGCTCTCTTCTAGGAGCCTTTCGGGCATGTCGTTTTTTGCTCAGCCATCCGCGATGTTTACTTTCGCCGCTAGTGAGGATTCTTTTCGGTTAGAGATCGCGTAAGAGAGCGACACCAACAGCCCAAAAACTATGATGGCCAAAGAAAAATACGACCAAGGCAGGGTGAACAACTGAGAACGCATAAACTCGGGGTACTCTCTGGCGATCGAATCGAAAGCACGCAAGTGTGTAATTGAAACCAAGCCGAAAGATATCGCCCATGCTTGATATAGCAACGTAACTACGACGGCCTGTGTCTTAGAGAGTTTTGCACCTACAACATAAATCGTAGTTAGAAATGCAAAAGTCAGAGTAAGGTAAATGGTGAAGCTGTTCATCGCAGCGCTGGCGTGCGAATTGATCATTTCTATCACCTCAGGTTCGGTCATAAATCACTCCTCGCATTAAATGACACCTACATCACGCTCTTTACCACATAAGATCATCGGGGATTTCGTACTCCTTGTACCAGTCGCTTTCCTCGCCAGCGAGTTCCTCACCCGTGTCCTGAACGCAAAAGATTACGCGCTTTGCGTCGCGCTCTGCGATCTTGTTTGCCACTTCTGCGGGGATTAGTTCAAAGCTATCGGCAATTTGTGCGATAGCCACCTTTCCTGCGGCCAGGAGCTTTTGCTGTAGCGCAGACACGTAGAGCTTCTTGATTTTTTGTTCAGCGGTGAAGTTAAAGCCAATCTCGCCCCCACGCCGATCGAGCTTGTTTTTAGTGATTAGCTGCACGATTTGGGCTTCGATAGCTTTTCGCTGGGCTTCGTCGTTGAGGGCTTGATTGAGCTCCCGGTCCCGCGCAACTTTCTGTTCCCGAGCTTGCTGCGCCGCGAGTTTCACTTCGTCCACCACCTCGGTGCGGGACTTATGTGCCGTGCGCTTCTTCTTGCGTTTTTCCTTGTCCAGCTTCTTTGCGGTTTTCGCGTCGCTGAGGCCGGCATTAAGTAACTGGTCTTGCAGTGATCCAGCCATTGTTCTCTCCTGGTAGAGCACTCACGATTGAGATGTTCACTTTGCGCAGGGAAAATACCGCTCGTGCCGGTGTTTTGCAAAGTGCCCGGCGTCCAAAAAGCCTTAGACACCAGTGGTGTTAGATCGGGTCGCAGCTTAGAATTGCAATCCTGCGCGTCAGTGGACACTCGACGCAGAACAATCTCATCAGGAGCGTAAATCGTGAGTACCAAGATAAAGGTCGAGAAGCCGTTAGTCATTCTTCACGGCGATGAAATGGCGCAGATCGCCTTCGAACGTCTTCTCGAGCAGTTTGTCACCTCTCGGCTCGATATCAAGCTCCTTGAGGTCGATCTGTCTGCTGAAAAGCGCTTTACCAGTAATGGTCAGGTTGTTCTGGAGGCCATCGACGCTTTAAAAGAGCACGGAATAGGTATTAAGAATGCGGGTATGACGGTCAATCGTAGCCAACTCGATGACTTGTTAGAGAAGCATCCGCAGATCAAGGAGTCGGAGCTCGACAAACTGGCGACGAAGTCCCCCAATGGAGCGATCCGAAAGGGTATCGGGGGCAATATCACTCGAGAAGATATTGAATTTCGAAACCTTACGAGCGTCCGCCCGGATTGGGTAAATCGTGATATCGAAGTTGATACCATGGAGAGTGGTGGGCTGGACTTTAGTTATAGCGAGCTGTCGAATGCCACGGGCGTCGCCAAAGTCATGTTTGTGGGAAGCAGTGGCGACCCGGTGGAATTGCATCGACGTACCCTAAAGAAGGGTGACCCCTGGATGCTGGCGAACAACAGCCTCGAGGAAGTAGAGGCCTGGGCGCATCGGTTCTTTCAGCGGGCATTGGATGAAAAGCGCGATATCTATCTGGGCTTAAAGGATACGGTGGTACCGGGTTACGACGGTGTGATGCGCGCCGCTATCGAAGCCATTTACGAAAGTGATTATAAAGAGAAGGTGGCGGCGGCGGGCTTGAGTTATCACTACGAGCTGATTGATGCTCAGGCAGCTCGCATTGTTTCAAATCCGCCGGAACGTGCGCTGTGGGGTGTGCCTGATAACGTGAGTGGCATGAAGCTTTACAAGCTGGTTCAGCAGCTTAAGCACTATGGCCTGCCTGAGCGTAAAGCCAACGTCTCCATTTCTCGGATGAGTGCGGGTGGCGGAGATCAGTACGGCAGCTACAACACGCCAGCACCAGAAGATGGAATCATCAAGGTCGTGGTCGACGGGGTGGAAAAACACGCCCGCATGGTGAAAGCCCAGGACCCGATTCTCTTCATGTCTAATGATCGCGACGCGATAAAAGATTGGGTGAAGCAGGTGTTTCGCGATGCATCGATCTACAAGAAGGAAGTTTACTTTGGCTTGAAGCGAGAGTTCGTTAACTACGACGAGGTGTATAGCTCAATTATTCTGGAGATCCGACAGGAGCTGGCTGCATTAGATACGCCTCCACCTTCTTTCATGATCATGCGGCCCTCCAGACAATTGAGCAAGATGATCTGCGATCCACCGCGATGGGGCCTGTATCCGGCGCAAAATCTTGATGGTGATATTTTCTCTGACATCTCGGCCGCTTTGGGCGGGAGTCTCGCAACGGCAAGTTCCGTTATCAAGAGCAAGGATGGCACTTTGCTCTACGAGGCGCCTCATGGCACCGCGCACGACCTGTATCTGCAATATCTGGAGTCTGACGGCAAAGTCGCAAACTTCAATTCTTCGGCGCTGATTTTTGCTGTGGCCAATGCGTTGGAGGAGCTTGCGGGACGCGAAGGCAATCAACCGCTTGCAGGTTATGCCGAGTCTCTAAAAGCTGCTTTGATCGATACCGTAGCCCAGGGAATCATTACTGGAGATCTCAAGGGTAAAACCCTTGATCCGGAGAACGAAACGGTCGTGGATATGTACGGATTCCTCGACGCTATTGAAGGAAATCTCAATAAGTCATGAAGTATTGTTTACTAGCACTCTATGGCGCGATGTTGCTGGGATGTTCGGCGCCACCAGCACAAGAGTTGCCAGGAACACTGGTCTCTACAGAGAGCGGGCAGGTGCAGGGGGTCGACAGTGATCACCCGGTAGTGCGCTGGACAGATATTCCCTATGCGGAGCCTCCTGTTGACGATTTGCGTTGGCGTGCTCCTAAGCGCTTGGCAATGAGCCAGGAGCGTATCTATCCTTCGGAGAGCGATGTCCTTTGCCCGCAGGAGTCAGGGGAGATATCGGGTACCGAGGAGGGCGGCATTGTCGGGCAGGAGGATTGCCTGTATCTGGATGTCGTTGCACCTTTGGACTACGCCAACCGCAGTTATCCCGTGATGTTCTGGATTCACGGCGGGGGCAACACCTCGGGTCAAAAAGGTACCTACGATTACTCCGCGCTTGCGGCGCAAGAAGAAGTCGTGGTGGTAACGATCAACTATCGCTTAGGCCCCTTGGGCTGGTTTACCCACCCGGCATTGCAGTCTTCTGGCCAAGGCCTGGACGTCAGCGGAAACTTCGGCACTCTGGACATCATTGCAGCGTTAGAATGGACGCAAAGAAACATCGCGTCCTTTGGTGGTGATCCTGACAATGTGACCATTTTTGGCGAGAGTGCAGGGGGCCGAAATGTATATAGCATGCTGGCATCCCCTCTCAGTGATGGGCTCTTCCATAAAGCGGTAGCACAGTCTCCAACAGCTCAAAGTTATTCTCTTGAAGAAGCCTACAACGCCGAGATGGAGTTCCCCAATGTGAGTCGGGGCGCGTGGCAGGTGGTGCAGGAGTTAGGCAGAGATAACGCTACTGTGAGCGCCGATGACTTACGTAAACTGCCCGCCGAGGAACTGCTGCGTACTTACTCTGGCATTTACAAAGACCATGCTGAGCCACTGATCGTCAACGACGGCGAGGTGATCCCGGTCGAGGGCCTTATGGCTGCACTGGCCGATTCAAAGTATGCCAAAGACATTCCTGTAATCGCAGGTTCAAATAGAGATGAGGTGACTTTGTGGCTGGGCCTTAGTCGTTACTTTGCGGATGCAGATGAGGTTTTGTTCGGAGCACTACCCCCTAAGGTCAGCATCCGCGAACCTGAGCTTTTCCGTTATTGGGTAAAGCAGCGAGGTCGTGGTTGGAAGGTGCGATCTGTGGATCAGGCACTCAGCAATCTCGAGCATGCTGGATATAGCGACCTCTATGCCTATCGATTTGACTGGGACGAGCAGGCGGATAATTGGTTTGTACCGTTCTCACAAGTGCTGGGCGCCGCTCATGCCAGTGAAATCGCGTTTGTAATGGGTGCGCCTATGTATGGATCCGTAGGCGAATATATGTACCCGGAGACGGACTCTGCCGACGCCATGACTCAAATTATGATGAATGCTTGGGGGCAGTTTGCCCGCACGGGTTCTCCGGGTAGCGTCGAAGAATTAACTTGGCCGGAGTTTACGAGCGCCGAGCCGAAAGTGATGGTTCTGGACGCTGGCGCGGACACAGTGAAAGTGCTTCAGGACAGTCCCGGACTCGATGGTCTTCTTGACGAGGTTGCAGCAACTCCCTCACCGCTGAGTTCCACGGAGAATTGCATGCTCGTCTGGGAGTTGGTGACTACCGTGGGAGACGCTGCCTATGACGCCTACGAGCAGTGGAATGGCGGGAGCTGTGCATCCGTAGATGTGCCCGCCGAGAAGGCAGCGGTGCGGGCAGCACTTACTGAGAAGTACGGATCTCCCACCTTGTTTTAGTCTTTTCTAGTCTTCGGCAGGTTCGGTCCATACGGCGAGTTCGTTACCGCTTGGCTCGGTGAAGTGGAAACGCCGGCCGCCGGGGAATGAAAATATTGGTTTGGTGATAGTGCCTCCCGCGCTCACAATTTGGCGTTCTAAATTTTCGATCTCGTCCGTATACAGGACGATTAGCGCAGCGCCTGTGTCAGAGCAGGACGCGTGCTCTGATCTAAAAAAGCCTCCGTCCACGCCTTGATTCGAGAATGAAGAGTAGTCGGGCCCGAAGTCTTCAAAGGTCCAGCCAAAGACACTGCCAAAAAATTGCTTTGTCGCTTCCAGGTCTCGTGCGTGAAACTCAATATAGTTAATCGTGTTTTTTGTCGTCATAGCTACTTCCCTTGGGGTTACGCCATAGTCTGACGCTATTGTGCGTGCAAATCAGTATTAGCTGTAAGCACTGATTCAAGCCATACTCCATGAAGAATACCTCTAGCTACAAGGATGCCGGTACTTGATACTTCAGATTGATGCCCACTTGCACTACGCAGTTCAGGCGGAAACGGACATCATTCTGCAAATCACTGTGCCGAGCTTTGCGGATCAGCGGATACTCAGCGAAGAGCTGCTGCTGAGTGACTCGCTTCACAGCGGGTCCGTACTCGGCGAAGAACGGTTCGGCGAGCGAAAGCTTCTGCATATTGAGACGGATTTTGAGTGTAGCTATAGCGCCCGCGTTGAAGTTGATCGGCCACTTTTAGATGTAGCACAGCTCTCAGCTGTTGCGCCGCACAAGTTGCCGAGCGACGCCTTACGATATCTGATGCCCTCGCGTTACTGTCAATCGGATGAGTTGCAGAGCTTCGTTGAAGCTGAGTTCGGTGACAGTATTGGAGGGGAGCGCATCGCTCGTTTGCGAGACTGGATTTTTGAGCGCTTCCGCTACTCGTCGGAAAGCAGTAATAGCCAGACAACGGCAGTAGACACCTTTGTGCACCGTCAGGGTGTGTGCCGGGACTTTGCCCACGTGCTCATTGCGCTGGCTCGGGCCTCATCAATACCTGCGCGATTCGTGAGCGCCTACGCTCCCTACGTCACACCGCAAGACTTTCATGCCGTTGCAGAGGTGTACCTTGATCACACCTGGCATCTGGTAGACGCCACCGGCATGGCGGCGTCAAACCAGATTGCGCGCATCGGCGTGGGTTTAGACGCCGCAGAAGTGTCATTCTTGTCTAGCTTTGGGCCGCTGATGTTTCAGAATCAGTCTGTTCATGTGCGCGTTGAGAGTGAGTAATGTCGATAAGCTGATGGTTCTCCGGTAGGGCAGCTACCGCAGCGAATTTTAAGCATCCTTTTAGTGTTGATGTCCGCCGAGGCCATGAACGTGCCGATGTGCTATCTCTTCATCGCTAGCATCTCGAACTTCCATGATTTCAATATCGAACACTAGATCCTGGCCCGCTAAAGGGTGATTTGTATCAAGATCGGCGCTGAACTTACCTGCTTTTATGACGGTTGCAGGACGCTGGCCGTTTTCTGTATTGACTTGAACCAGCGCGCCCGGACGTAGTTTTCCTTTGAACATCAGGTGCTTCACCGGGATTCGCTGTTGACGCTTGGGGTCGCGCTCTCCGTAGGCATCGGCAGCGTCAAGGCTTACGCTGAAGACGTCGCCGGATGTCCTGCCCGCCATGCTTTTTTCAAGCCCGGGTAAGATATTGTTGGCGCCGTGCAGGTAGGCATTGGGGGTTCCTCCACGAGACGTCTCCAGTTCGTCTCCCTCCGAATTGCGGAGGGTGTAATGAAAGATGGCCACTTTATTTCGCTCTATGTTCATTTATGGTGATTCATTAAAGAGATGGAGGGCGATTACAGGTCATAATCGTCGCGCAGGCAAGGGGTGTGCTTACATCTTGCAGCGCAATGAACTAAATCTAGCGAGAGGGCGTAAGCTTCTTTTTGCTTTTTAACTGTTGGAAAAACCCATGTCTGACGAGAAACAATTCGATCTTCTGCTTTATGGGGCGACGGGCTTCACGGGCAAGCTCATAGCGGAGTATCTGGATAAGCATCCCGAGTTAGAGGGTCGTTCTTGGGCTATTGCGGGACGTAACGACAAAAAATTGAGCGCCTTACAAGAGTCTTTGAGTAGCCAAGGCCTTCAGCGGGTCGTTTGCGATCTTGACGACGTTGCTGCCGTGGACGCTATGGTGAGGTCTGCTCGTGTAGTGATAACCACAGCCGGTCCTTACTCGACACACAATGGAGAGAGCCTGTTGGGCGCTTGCGCTAGGGCGGGTGTTCACTACTCTGACCTGTCGGGCGAGGGGTTTTGGCAGCGCGAGATGATCGATGCGTTTCACGATGAAGCGATAAGCAGTGGCGCTAAAATCGTGCTTGGAGGCGGTGTCGATTCCATACCTAGCGATCTGGGTGCACACCTGGCGCTGCAAGCTTTGGCTTTTGACGCTGACGAGGAGCCGGAAGCAAAGATTACGGGAAAGTACACAGAGTACAGCGGGTCTTTCTCCGGAGGCACTATCGCGTCAGGAAAAGCGAGGCAGGCGGCTCTCCGAAGTGGCCGGCTTAGCAAGGAGGCGATGGACGATCCCTGCATCTTGGCTCCTGGTGCCCAGAGTCGGCCTGATGAGGAACTGACTCAGGACGGTATGCCCGCCGGTTTCCTTCATAAAGTCGAGGCCGGTTACGGTGTTCTTTTACCGTTTTTTATGGCCAAGATAAACGCACCCGTCGTGCGGCGCTCTCTTGCATTACAGGGTCTGGATGGTCACGTGAGCTATCGAGAATGCTGCTCTCCTGGTATGTGGTCACGCATCAGCTGGTTGTACATTAGCCGTGGCTTTGGAGTGCCTTTGGGGCAGCCAATCAACTTCGTACCCAAATCAGGAGAAGGCCCGCCTCAGTGGCTGCTAAAGCAGGGCGCTTTTTCTGTTGAAGTTACTGCCGAAGCTTCTGATGGCCGGCTAGCGAAAGCCGTTGTCGCTGGCAAGGGTGATCCGGGTTACGGAGCAACTTCGAAAATGCTGGGCGAGCTGGCTTTGTGTTTGCTGCTTGATGAGCAGACTTCTCCTGATGTTGCGGGGGTCTTAACTCCGGCAACCGCACTGGGCGATGCTTTAGTAGATCGATTGAACGACGCACAAAACGGAGAGTTTATGCAGCTTTACTCTTCATCTGAAGGGGCCTAGGGGTAGCAGTGAATATTAAGGTCGACGATCTCTCGGATCCAAGAATCGCGGAGTTCCTGGAGGAGCACATGCGAGACATGTTGTCGGTCTCGCCGCCGGAGAGTACTCATGCGCTGAATCTTGATGAGCTAAAAGACACTGCGGTGACATTTTGGTCGGTTTGGCAGGGGCAGTCCCTCGTGGGATGTGCAGCACTCAAGCGCTTAGACACCACCCATGGAGAGGTCAAATCCATGAGAGTCTCGAACGAGTTCCGAGGTCAGGGTGTCGCTCGCAAGATGCTGACCCATCTGATTGCGTATGCGAAACAGGAAGGTTTTGCGCGCCTAAGTTTAGAGACGGGGTCCATGGCATTCTTCGACCCGGCGAGGCGTCTCTACGAGAGCTTTGGCTTTTCCTATTGCGAACCCTTTGCAGAATACACAATAGACCCCAACAGCGTGTTTATGTCGCTCGAGTTAGAAGCCACTGCAGCATAAATGTGCTTAGGTAGACAGCAAAAGGTCCTTTGGTGACGAGATAGGCGTAACGGTCACGGACGCCTAAAACTTCTAACTAAAAAGGGATGTCGTCATCCTCGAATTCAGGTCCTGGTGCACTGGCTGTCGCGAAGTATTCATCTGCTGCTGGCGCCGCTGCATTGTTTTCCGGGATTACGATCTTCCAGCCCTGGAGGTTGTTGAAGTAACGGCCGTTGTACTCCCGGCCGCGGATATCAAAGCTTACGGTCACTTCCATGCCCTCTGAGATCGAGTCCAGTAGCGCCACTTTATCCTGCACGAACTCGAGGTTGATTTCCTGCGGGTACTTGCCATCCTCGACAGTGACGACCATCTCGCGTTTCGTAAAACCGCTCTCAAAAGTCTTTGGCTCTTGGATCAGTTTGACCTTTCCAGTGAGTTCGTAGGCCATTTTTTTCCTCGTTAGTGTCCGGTTTAGCGCTGCCAAGCATCGCCCGGCGCTGCGTTGATGAGTGACTGCGTTAGTAGTTGTTGATTGCGTACGGTGTTTGGCTCATGCCGTGAGCAGGAGAACAGCTAGGGCATAGCCGGCGATTAACACAGAGAACACTTTGAACCATCTGGGTTTAAAAACAATGCCCACCGCCAGCAGAGCGCCCAGGCCCGCAAGCAGTATTGAAGGTAGCGGGGCGTTATTCAGTAGACGAATGTTGAAGTAGGGCCCCACCGCAAAGTAACCGACCATAAATGCGGCTGATACTCGGCCCAGTGTTTGGCTGTGGTCTAGGAAGTTCAGCTCGAGATCGTTCGCTAGATCATAGTCCTCTACTGGGAGTGCGAGCTCCGCTGCTCCATAAATAAAAATAGTGCCCGCAACAAGGAAAAGGAAATCAACGATGGTCCACTCTGCCAAGTCGCGAAGAGCCCAGCCAACCCACCACATCTGGAGCGTCAACAGCATGATGGACACAGCCCAAAGCACGGTAGCCCAGTGAAACTTTATGCGTTTGTGGGCTCTTATGAGACCGCCCATATGACCCAGCAGTCGGGTGATCGCGAGCCCCAGAATGATTGAGATGGCGACAAATACGTATTCGTGCTGCGTCAAAACCGGATGTCCTGTTAGTCGTCACTGAAAGACTATTCTGATACCAAAGAGAACCGCCAGAAGGTGAAGCCCCAGCGGTCATCATGAATATTTTGTACGGGCGAAACTACAGCGAGATCTCCATTCGCCAAAAAACTGACCGGTATGTATTCGCCGGCGGGAGATAAAGACTTGTACGCAACGGTTTCTTCCCATGCATCAGGGACGAAGGGAGCGGCCTCGTGAGCCTCGACGGCAGCAGTGTGGGGACTGTAATTCAGTTGGGCGAGCCGCGCCGAGAGCCCCTGAGCGTCCTTCACAAACCATGTGGCTGCAAGCTTGTCCTCGCCGTCACTGGTGAGGAATGGGTAAAAAGCGATACCGTAGCTGGTCGAGATGGCACTGATTTTCCAGGTTTCGCCCAAGTCCTTCGAAACCCCATGCTTAACAATGGAACCTTCGCTCCAGACATGATGTAGAGAACCGTCAGCCGTCCAGGCCAGTGGTTCAACCCATCGGGGTACGGCTGTGGGATCTGCGAATGTTGGGTCCCACTCAATGCGCCCGGGCGGCTCCTGCTTGGTCCACGTGGCCCCATCGTCGGTGCTGACCAATAGGTAGTCTGACTCGAGGTCGAAGGTGTTCGCCGAGGCGCCGATAGGTGAGACTCGAACTGCGAGTCTGCCATTTGTACCTACCGCTAAGTGACTTGAGCCACCACGAGGCGCTATTGCTGTAGGAGCATTCCATGCAGCTCCTTGATCGATGCTTTGGGCGTAGCTCACCCCGGCACTGCCGTTCCAAATCGCGTGTGCTGTGCCGTTCTCTCCCACAGCAACCCAGGGCCTATCATCCAATCTGTTTTGCGACAGAAATTGCCAATTCCAGGTCTCACCAGTGTCAATGCTTGAACCCATGGCAATGTGGGTTCCTGCTCGTGTCTCTCTATTAAACCCCATAGAGGCCATATAAAGAGTCCCCTCGGGTCCAACGCTCAGGTCTACGTCCGAATTTCCCTGAGCGCCGCTCTCTTTAGGACCCACATCGCCGCGTTCCCAGTTATTACCGTCATCATCACTGCGCCAAAGCAGTGGCGGCACAGTCCAGTCTTTCCCGGATACTTGTGAGGGATATCCCGATACAAACAGAGCGCCGTCTGGGTGCTGCACAATCATGGGCTCGCGTGCAAGAGTATCCAGATGATCGATGCGGGACTGTAATTCCAGCACTGCGGCTGGGGGCACCACCTGGGCCTGTGTGACGGTACTGATAGCCATACAGCTAGACAGTAAAAGAAGAGACTTCCAGTCAGTCATGGCGATGCTCCGAGAAGCGCCAGGGCTTCAAAATTGAGGGGATGGGAGTGTAACGAAGAACGTTACGGCTTACGTCCTATTGTTGTCAGATCGTCGCGGAGTGCCGGTCTCTTGGACGTCTTTGCAATGGTAGCTCAATCCCATACTTGACCCTCGGCAAAGGGGCTATAGAATGCGCGCCGGCAACACAAGGCCGATGTAGCTCAGCTCGGTAGAGCAACGCATTCGTAATGCGCAGGTCGTAGGTTCAAATCCTATCATCGGCACCACTTTTCCAAGCTACGCTCCCACAACAGGTAGCAGCTATTCGCCCTTACGTCGCAGCGCAACGGGTTTCAACTGCACAGAATGGCCCTCGCAGCTAAACAGTAGCTCCTCTTCCGAAATCGTGCACTGCAATGCCAGGTTAGGAGACGTTAGTGCGCCGAGCGCCGCCAACTCATCGTCATTCACGCTGTAGACTGAAAGGTTCTCGAAGCGGGCGAGGGCGCTCTCGTGTTTCTGCCACCACACTTTTAGGGCACGTTCGCCATAAGCGTAAAGCACCACTTCCCGGGAGCGGCCACTGGCTTTACGCAGCCTGTCGGGGTCTGGTGTGCCCAGCTCAATCCAAAGCTCTATGGAATCAGTCAGATCTTTTAGCCAAAGGTCTGGCTCGTCGTCGGTGCTGATGCCCCGGCCAAATTGTAGGTCCTTGTGGGCGTGCATGGCGAAAGCGGCGACGCGCAACATCATCCGCGTGTCTGTCTCCGAAGGATGGCGGGCGACCGACAGAGAAAAGTCCTCATAGACGTGACGGCCAAGGTCGGCGACGTTCAGCTTGATTTTGAAGACAGTAGCTTTTATTGCCATATCAGACCTTTACGCGGCTTAGTTAATATCCTCTCGAAATAGAGGGTTTGACCCGGTTCCGATTGTGAACTTGTCAATCGTAAACGCAACTTTTTGCGGTACTTGGGTCTTATTACCGAATACCGTTCTGGCGGTAATTTGTAACATTTCTGTAACATAGAGTTTCTAGCATTCTCGCGTCTTCAAATGCTCTGAGGGGGGCTATTCCTGTGAAGAAAACCATGTCTCAAATGTTTGCTCGTAAAGCGCTCGTTCGTGCGATCGCTAGTGCGTCGGTTATAGGTGGCGTTGCGCTGTCCATGCCGTCCTATGCTCAAGAAACCAGTGCCGCCGTTCGAGGCGTCGTAACCGGTTCTGACGGTCAGCCGATTGCGGGTGCCGAAATTGAAATCAAGAGCCTGGCGACAGGTGTCACCAAGAGAGCGACAACGGATGGCTCTGGTAGCTACTTTATTCGTCAGCTTCCTGCCGGTGTTGACTACAGCGTATCCGTAAATGCCTCGGGTGAAGGAACTGCGCGAACCGAGCGTCTGCCACTTACTGTAGGCGAGTCCGTGCAGATGAACTACCGACTCAGCAGCTCTCTAGAGGAAGTTGTGGTAATGGGTCGAGCGATATCAGTAGCCGAAACAGCTATTGGGCCCACCGCTGTGTTCAGCGCGTCGGACCTACAGGACTCTCCGGCAATCAACCGAAACATCAATGATGTTATTGGTCAGGATCCACGCATTTACATCGATCAGTCCGGCTCAGCCGACGCGATCCAGTGTAACGGTGCAAACCCGCGCTTTAACAGCCTGACGCTTGACGGCATCCGCTTGAACGATGGCTTTGGTCTGAACTCCAATGGCTACCCTACTCAGCGTATGCCCTTTCCCTTCGATGCCGTATCTAGCGTCGCAGTAGAAATGGCGCCTATGAGCGTTGTGTACGGCGGATTTTCCGCTTGTAACATCAACGCTGTGACCAAGTCTGGAGGCAATGAGCTTTTCGGTTCGCTGTTCATGGACTACACCAGCGATGCTCTCCAAGGCGATTCTCTGGAAGGTGAAAGCGTAGAGGTTCCTGATTACGATGAGACCCGCTACGGTTTCGAAGCCGGCGGCGCGATCATCAAAGATAAGCTGTTCTTCTATGGCGCCTACGAGAAGTACGAGGGCGTCGACTTTAACAATCGTGGAGCCATCGGCTCTGGGGCGATTAACGAAGTGCAGGTCAGCCAGGCGGAGCTTGACGAGATTCGTCAGATTGCCAACGATGTTTATCAATACTCTCCAGGTAGTAGCACTCCAGGGGTCACCGATTTCGAAGATGAGAAGTACATTGCCAAGTTGGACTGGTACGCCACTGATACGCAGCGTGTTGCACTGACTTATATGTACAACGACTCCTTTAACGTAACGGAGTCTGACGGCGACCTTAACGAGTTTGAATTCGCGGATCACTTCTACAATCGCGGTGCAGAGCTTGAATCCATTATCGCTAGCCTGTACTCGGACTGGACAGACAACTTTTCTACCGAGGTTCGTATTGCACGCACCGACGTGGATTTCTTGCAGGCCCCTCGTGCGGGCAATGACTTCGGTGAAATCCGAGTCGAACTCGATGATGTAGATGTGTATTTCGGCGGAGACGACAGCCGTCACGCAAACGAGTTGAACTACACCATCGACCAGTTGGTTTTCCGTGGCCGTTATCAGTTGGGTGCTCACACGATTACCGGTGGTTTCGAGCGTGAGGAATACGACATCTTCAACCTGTTCTACCAGCACGTCGATACAGAGATTCGCTTCGACGGCATAGAGAACTTCCGCAATGGATTGGCTGATCGCGTCTATTACGGTAACGCCATCTCAAACAATCAGGATGATATCGCCGAGTCATTCAGCTACGCCATCAATTACCTGTATTTGCAGGACGAGTGGCAGGTTAACGACAAGCTGCGTATGACTTTTGGTCTTCGCTACGATCGTTATGAAACTGACGATGCACCTAACCTGAATCAAGATTTTGCCGACAGCTATGGCTTTGGCAATGATCAGACTCTCGATGGACGTGATTTGATTCAGCCGCGCTTTGGCGCGACTTACGACTTCTCTGAGGACTTAACTCTGCGTGCCGGTGTTGGCTTGTTCTCTGGTGGTAACCCCAACGTTTGGTTGTCTAACACCTACAGCAATACGTCAACCACAGCTGTTCAGGCTCGTATCGATGACGTTGACCTTTTCTCGCAGAATTACGTGAACTGTGAAGACGGCGTACCTTCTGGCCCCGGCTACTGTGTACCGCAGAATATCGCAGACGTTGTGGGGTCAGGCGACGGTAGCAACTTCGAGATCATCTATCTTGATCCGGATTTTGATATCCCAAGCGAGTGGAAATACACCGCAGGCTTGACCTGGTACGGACCTATGGAGTGGGTACTGACTGCAGATCTGCAGATCAGCCGTGGCGAAGATACTGCTATCTATAAGCGAGCGGACCTTGAGCGAGTCGGTACTAACGACTTGGGCTACCCCATCTACGAGAGTGTTCGTGAGGCAGCATTTGAGCTGACCAATTCCAGCAACGGCAACGAGTCTGAGTCACTGTCCTTCAGTGGTTTCAAGAGCTGGGACAATGGCTTTGATCTACGTTTAGGTTATGCCTACACCCAGGCAGAAGATGTTAACCCCATGGGCTCATCTGTAGCTTTCTCAAACTACATCTTCCGCGCCTTTGAGGACCCCCAGGCAGAAACGCTGGGAACATCTGACTGGCAGGTTGAGCACCGTTTCACCACGGTCCTTAATTACACAGCAGACTTCTTCAACGGCTACGAGACTCGCATCTCACTGTTTGGTCAGTACAACTCTGGTCTACCTTACAGCCTGACGTTGGACGGAGCAGCTGGCACTATCGGCGCGTACGGCTTCCAGCCGTTCCTGGATTTTGAACCAAACGTACTGCCTATCGGTGGCGAGCGTAACGGTGAGACAGGATCGTCGTTTAGTAAAGTTGATATGCGTATCACTCAAGAGCTGCCTGGATTTAGCCCAGAGCATCGTGGCAGTCTGTTTGTGGTTGTAGACAATCTGACGAACCTGATCAATGACGAGTGGGGTATCTTCCGACAGCCCAATCGCCCCGGTGTCACGCAGTCAGATATCGACAACAATGCGGAAGAGTCGCGAGTGGGTGGAACCTCGCTCTGGAGCATGCGTGTTGGTGTAAACTACAGCTTCTAAGCTAACTCGATCAGTAAGCCCCGCCTTCGAGAGGAAGCGGGGCTTTTTTTATCGTGTTGTTTGGTTGCACCATTTGTAACGAAAGACGAGCAATTTTCCTTGAGCAGTTCTCCACTATCTTACGTGCTGAGTTTTTCTTGCCCCGATTCCATCGGCGTCGTGGCGCGCTATTCGAACCTGTTTTACGAATGCGGAATCAACATAACCGAGATCTCTAACTACACGGACCCGCAGAGCAATACGTTTTTCCTGCGGTGTGTGTTTGATATCAGCGGGATGAGTTGTAGCCTCGAGCAGTTTGAAGCACGGCTAAAGCCGGTAGCTGATGAGTTGGAAATGAAGTATCGGCTACGTTGTGCCACAGCACTCCCCAAGATTGTTATCGCTGTTTCCAAATATGACCATTGCCTCACGGCGCTGTTAACAAAACAGCGTGCGGGGGCTCTGCCGGCTGACATTGTGGCGGTAGTGAGTAATCATGAGAATTGCCGGGCACTTACCGAGTGGCACAACATTCCTTTTCATTATTTGCCTATAACTTCTGAGACGAAGCCCGTTCAAGAGGCGAAGATGCTTGCGATCCTTGATGAGAGTGAAGCTGAGTTGTTGGTGCTTGCGCGCTACATGCAGATCCTGTCAGACGATTTGTGCGCGAAGCTATCGGGTCGGGCGATCAACATCCATCACTCCTTTTTGCCCGGTTTTAAGGGAGCGAAGCCCTACCACCAGGCCTACGACCGAGGTGTAAAGGTGATTGGCGCGACGGCGCACTATGTCACCGCCGATTTGGATGAAGGCCCAATCATTGCGCAGGAAGTTAGACCTATTGATCACGAAATTTCCGTAGAACAAATGGTCCATCTGGGCCACGACACAGAGGCCACCGCCTTATCTCAGGCGGTTCGACTACACTGTGAGCAGCGTGTCATTCTCAATGGTCAACGGACCGTTATTCTTTAGTTAATTGGAGTATTCATGAGTGCATCAATCATCGACGGCAAGGCGGCGGCGCAAGCACTCCGCGAGCGTTTGGCCATCGAGGTTTCCCGAATTGACGCGGAGCACAGTTGGGTGCCGGGTTTGGCGGTAGTCCTGGTAGGAGAAGATCCTGCGAGCCAGGTGTATGTGCGTAATAAAGGCAAGCAAACGGCAGAGGCGGGAATGCGTAGCTTTGAGCATAAGCTACCGGCAAGCACTAGTGAGCGGGAGCTCTTAGCTCTGGTAGAGACACTGAACCAAGACGATTCGGTTAACGGTATTCTGGTGCAACTGCCGCTGCCCGATCACATCGATGCACAGCTTGTTATTGAGACCATCGATCCAGCGAAAGATGTAGATGGTTTTCACCCTATGAATACGGGTGGTCTTTCCAACGGAGATCCAACAGCGCTTGTGCCTTGTACGCCGTTGGGATGCTTGATGATGCTCCGAGAGCAGTTTCCCGGCGGTATGGCGGGACTCAATGCGGTGGTAGTGGGACGAAGTAATATTGTCGGCAAGCCCATGGCGCAGTTGCTTATTGCCGAGAGCTGCACGGTTACGGTGGCGCATTCCAAGACGCGCGATTTGCCTGCGCTCTGCCAAACCGCTGACATTCTTGTGGCTGCCGTGGGCAGACCAGAGATGGTTCGTGGTGATTGGGTGAAGGAAGGCGCTGTAGTCATTGATGTTGGCATCAACCGAGTTCAATTAGAGGGGCAGGAAAAGGCGCGTTTAGTAGGCGATGTTGCCTTCACTGAGGCTGCAGAAAATGCTCGTGCGATTACGCCAGTGCCAGGCGGTGTCGGGCCCATGACGATCGCGTGCTTGCTGCGCAACACCGTGGTCGCCGCCTGTAGGCAGCATCGCGTAGTTTGTGAGCTTTCCTAGCGCGAAATCTAATCGGGGAAAGCTTTTAGTACTTCGCGTAGTAAATCCCAACGATTGAAGCCTTGCTTGCCGTAGTCCAGACCTCGGCGCACGATGATTAAGTCGTGGGAAGGGTCGATGATCACGTACTGCCCGCGGTTACCTGCGGTACTGTAGGCGTCAGCCGGTACTTCATTTTTACGTTTATCGGGAACCAGCCACCACTGAGCGCCATAGTCGTTTCCTCTGGGCGCAGACGCGGGAGCAGGCGTTCGCGAGAATTCGATCCACTTTTCGGAGATCAAGCGCTCCCCATCCCACACACCGTTGTTGAGATAAAGAAGCCCGAAACGTCCCAGGTCTCTGGCATTGGTGTATACCTGGCTACTCAGAATGAAATCGCCAAAGCGGTCTGTAGAAAGCAGAGTGTTGTGCATTCCAATGCGATCTAAAAGGCGCTTTCTGGGGAATTCAAGATATGCGGTAGCACTGGCTAGGGTGTCTTTAAAAGCCTTTACCGCCAACAGAGTGTCGTAGTTTTCATAATCCCAGGATGTTCCCGGCTTCCGCACAAGGCCACGGTTGCGTGCGCCATCCACAGAGCTCGCCCCTGCCCAATAGGACAATCCAGAGCCCGTGGCGTACTCCATATTGAAACTGTCGATCGGGTAAAGACCGCTGGACATGTTTAAAAGGTGTCGCAGAGTAATGGCGTTGCGTGGGTCTTCGCCGCCCGGCAGCGTGGGTGACCAATCCATTTTTAAGGGCGCGTCTAGCGCCATTTTTCCACTATCCACGCGCATACCAATCAGTGTGGCGGCAATACTTTTTGCCGTAGACCAGGTTCTCGTTCTCGTGGTTTGATCAACGCCATCGGCATAGCGTTCATGAATAATTTTTCCCTCATGGATCACCAGCAAGCTCAATGTGTCCTGTTCTTCACTTTCGCGATTGAAGGCCCAGTCAGAAGCTTGCGTCAGAGCCTCGGCGTTAAGAGTGGTGGGGACAGGCTGCGTGGCGTTCGCATCGCCGTTGGGCCAGTCAAGGCTCCGCGGATCGGTTTTGGAGTAGGGCATTTCTAACTTAGGTAAGCTGCTAATGTCTTCCAGGCTCATGTCCGGAGCCATCACCACACAACCTATGCCTTTTCTGAACGCCGAGAGAATTGCGGGGCCGTTCTCGCCGCCGCCGACGCTGACCGCCTGTTCCCGGGGATGAACTGTGTAAGGGCCGCCGTTTGCGTCGCCCAGCGTACGGTCACCCAGGTATGCAAGCTCTTGATCGAAGACCTGTTCCAGGGTTCGCCTTGAGGTGAATAATCCATTGCAGGTGAGTAGGGACTGGACGCCGTTACGAATGAGCTGTCGGTTGGCAGAGAAGTAATCGTATCCTTCCTCCGCAGCATGGGTTGTCACACTAATACTGGAGACGAGAGTAGCACTGAGAGTAAGGAGCATAACCCCCGTTAGACGAACTTTGAGCATTGAAAACCCCGCTGATGAACGAACAAGGACTATACACCGCGATGAGAACGACGGGGAGTAAGACCAATAATTTGACCGCGTTTTGATCGTGAAGACGGGCTAGGAGGATCAGACTAGAATGGGCGCTAATCTGGCCCGTATTCAGGAGACAAAGTGACTTCGGGAGATAGTCTTACTTACGGAACGCGCGATACCGTCACTGGCGGTTCACTTGTCGATTCTTCACAGAGTGATGAGGCTCCGGCACTGCGAGGTGCGCAGATCTTGGCCAAGTGCCTGGTTGCCGAAGGAGTAGATACGTTATTTGGCTATCCAGGTGGGGCGAACCTCGAGATTTTTGATGTGTTACCGCAGTTTGGCATTAGGTGTGTTCGCACCGAACACGAGCAAGGAGCGGTCCATGCTGCGCAGGGTTACGCCAGGGTGACGGGGCAACCTGGGGTCTGTTTGGCGACCTCTGGACCGGGCGCGACGAATCTGGTGACGGGTATAGCCGATGCGAACAGTGACTCGACACCGTTGGTGGCGATCACAGGTAATGTTCCTTCACATCTGTTGGGTAAGAACGCGTTTCAGGAGGTGGATATTGTTGCGGTGACCGAGGCGATTACCAAAAGGAATTACCTGGTTAAGCGTGTAGGTGATATTCCTGAAGTGGTTCGGGAAGCCTTCAGCCTTGCCGGGGGAAATAGACCAGGGCCTGTACTCATTGATATCCCGAAAGATATCCAGCAACAGTATCCCAAAGATCCGGAGGGGCAGTACAAGGCTCCGCGTATTCCGGCGGTGATTGATTCTCCTGAGCCGAGTTTAGGGGGTATGGAGCCGTCGCAATTGAAAGAGTGTATGCGCCTCATCCGCGAGAGCGAACGACCGGTGATTTATGCTGGTGGCGGCATTGGTGTTGCAACGAGTGAGGACTCCCTGCTGGCGTTTGCTGAGAGGGCCCAGATACCCGTGACTTGGACAATTATGGGGGTAGGCTGCTTTCCTCCAGAGCATGATCTTTCTCTGGATGTGTTGGGCATGCACGGTGCGAAGTACGCCAACAGAGCTATCTACGAGGCGGATCTGGTGTTGGCCTTGGGCGTGCGTTTTGATGATCGAGTAACGGGTAACGTCGCAGAGTTTGCAAAGCAGGCGCGCATCGTACACATCGATATCGATCGCAGTGAACTTAATAAGAACAAAACGGTCACTTTGCCTATCAGAGCCGATCTGAAGCCTGCGCTTAAGCAAATGCTCGAGGCCTGCACACCCATCGCGTCGCGGCAATGGGTAAGCACTGTGAATAGCTGGAAAGTCGAGTACCCCTATCCAGAGTCCGATTCCACCGGTCTAAAGCCCCAGCACGTGATTCGAGCACTCTGTGATGCTACCGATGGTGATGCGATCGTGTCATTAGGTGTCGGCCAGCATCAGATGTGGGCCATGCAGTTTTATCGCTCTCGGCAGCCTCGTTCGTTCTTGAGTTCTTCGGGCTTTGGAACCATGGGCTATGGCTTGCCTGCGGCCATAGGCGCCAAGGTGGCTGCTCCAAAGCGCCAAGTTATTGATATCGACGGGGATGGCTCTCTCAATATGACGATCCATGAGCTCTCCACATGTCATCGTTATGGAATTGGCGTGAAGACGGTGGTGATCAACAACCAGTGGTTGGGGATGGTTCGTCAGTGGCAGGACATGATTTACGACGCTCACCGTGCAGGCTCTGATCTATCTGATCCCATGGCAGTAAAGTCGAGGGATGATGCTGATATTTATCCGGATTTTCTGAGCATCGCCAAAGGCTATCGCGTAACGGCAGAAAGGGTACGTAGCGCTGCGGAATTATCGGCCGCTATAGCAAGAATGCTCGCGGACCCTCAGGAGCCTTACCTATTGGATGTCATTGTTGAGGCCGAAGAGAACGTATACCCCATGATTCCGGCGGGAGGCACCTACCGGGATATCATCATGAGTGCTGATGATCTAAAGAGCAGTGACTCTAGTGCTCAGGGAAGCAATATCTAGGTCCGTACGCGTGTTATGTAAGTGCCGGCAGTTTGAGGGCGAACGGGTTGTTTACTGATCACCGCAGCAGTAGGAGAGGGAGGGGTCTACAAGGAACCGCTTGTTAAGCGACTGCCGTCCTAACAACATGCGAAACCCCATATCATCTCGGTTGGTCAAAGTGATTTCGGTTACGAAGCGCCGGAAACCGATTTCCAGCGTGGTCTGAATAACGGGCCGCTTCTCGCTTTTGCCGTTGGAGCTTGTTACCGAACGATAGTCGACACATTGCGCAGTGCATTGGATTACCGGTGTTTTGCGGCGTTGCACCGGGTGCACGGAAAAATCGATCCAGCCCTCGCCACGATCACTTTGGCGAACGTCAAAGGCATGCAAAGACGACGTTTTTGCGCCCGTGTCTACTTTCGCGAGGATGCCCGGAAGCGCAAGGTCTGGTAGCGCACACCATTCTCTCCAGCCAATGATCGCTTTTGGAAAACCTGCTGTATCTCGCTTAGCGCGGGCCATGTCCTTTGTTCCACCTTAGCTGTTGTTCAGTGATCGATATCTTACGACTTATCCGCAAGCTAAACCTAGGCACGCATGACCTGGGTCCCGATGGGTGATTTCTAGCTTCGCGCACTGTCGGCGTCCATTATGAGGTGCGGGCAGGATGCGCGAGGCGGGTTACACGATGGGCAAGTCATCCAGAGAGGCGTCCAGTGCCTCATCGTCGTTGGGCTGGTGCGCGTCTGTGAATCCCTCAAGGCCTTTTTCGACAGCCTTTACCTTTCGTCCGTAGCGCGCGATGTGAAACACAGCATCACCCTCATACACCAACGGAAGGTTTGTTCGACCTATTACCATTCCGCTTACGGGGGCGTGAAGCGGTATTTCCGTCGTTCCTAGCGGATCAGCAATCATCGCCAGTAGCTGCCCCTTTTCAACTCGATCCCCGAGCGGCGAAAAGGCCCGGAGTACGCCGCTCTCAGGTGAGCGTACCCAAGTTGTCTCGTCGCTGGTTATCAGTTCACCGGAACGACGTCGGCCTCGAGACTTTGGCAGCATGCCTATACTTCGCATTACGTTGACCACGCCTTGAACGCCCGCGCGAATATACATTTCGTCAAAGCGAAGGGACTCACCGGCCTCGTAGAGAATGACCGGGATGCCGAGATCACCAGCGCATTGGCGTAGCGAGCCGTCGCGTACCTTTGAATCCAACGCTAATGGCACATCAAAGGCTTCTGTCATTGCCATAGCCTGAACATTGTCCAGGTCGGCGCGTATCTGAGGAAAGTTGGAGCGGTGCCTGGCCCCTGTGTGGAGGTCGATGCCGTGAGTGCATTTACTGACGACTTCCTCAACAAAAGTATGTGCGACTCTGCCTGCAAGAGAGCCCCGGGACGTACCGGGAAAGGAGCGATTCAAATCTCGACCGTCGGGTAAATAGCGGGAATGGTTGAGAAAACCGTAGACATTGACTATTGGGATGGCTATCAGGGTTCCTCTCAGTCGCTCGACAACGGGTTTTCCCAACAAGCGCCGTATGATTTCTACGCCATTGATTTCGTCGCCATGAATAGCAGCCGACACAAACAGCCTGGGTCCAGGACGTTTGCCGTTTACTATTTTGACGGTCATTGATAGATCGTTGTGGGTGTAGGTCGGCGCTACCGGGACTTCAATAGTCCCTTGAAATCCCGGGTTGATAACCTCGCCACCAATCTTGAGTTCAAGATCCTGATCGGTCTTACGCTCAGACATCCGAGCTACCTTCTCCATCTGATTCATTTAAGGAGGCGTTTACGGTATCCATGTCTAGATCCTTCACCTTGGGTCGCCGTTTACGTTGCGTCCGCGCAGGGATCATTCCACGCATTGATTCGAGTTTGCCAAAGCAGAGCAGTTTGTCGCCGGGCTCAAGTACACGATCCGAACGCGGATTGGGAATGACCTTGGAGTCGCGATAGAGGGTAAGTACATTGATATCGCGCTCGGAAAGTTCGGTGTCTCTAATTGGCGTGCCCACAAATTGGGAACCCTCGGGTACAAAGATTTCTGTGACGCCATACCCTTTGCTGACGGTTAAGCGCTGACGAAGATCTATCTCCGGGAAGTCTACCTGAGCAGCAATGTAGTCGATCACAGCGCCTGCAACATCGAGTTCGGTGCAGCTCTCAATGCCTTCCAATCCCGGAGATGAATTCACTTCCATAACTTGAGGTCCGTCTTTGCCCTCAAGCATATCTACTCCAGCAACCCTCAAGCCTAGAATCTGAGCACAGCGCACAGCGGTTTCGGCATATTTATCACTGAGCTGAATTGCCTCGGCGATACCGCCTCGGTGCACGTTGCTTCGAAACTCTTGACCTTGCGCAACGCGACGCATTGCCGCGACAACGCGGTCGCCCACCACGAACGCTCGAACGTCTTTCCCTTTACTTTCCGCCACGAACTTCTGGATCAGTACGTTCTGCTTCTGGCTCTGCAAGAGTTCGATAATCGACTCAGCCTGCTTCACCGATTCAGCGAGCAGAACCCCGATACCTTGGGTGCCCTCGATCAGCTTGATGATAACCGGCGCTCCACCTACACGCTGAATCGCCGGAAGTACATCGGCCCTGTCGCGTACAAAGGTAGTTCGGGGAATGCCTATGTGATGTCGGCTAAGAATTTGCAGGCTTCGCAGTTTGTCCCTGGAATTGGCTATTCCGTGCGCGGTGTTCGCACAGAAAACGTCCATCTCTTGAAACTGTCTGACTACTGCAGTGCCGTAATAAGTGATGGATGCTCCAATCCGAGGAAGTGTTGCATCGTAGGTGCTCAGTGGCTTCTGGCGGAAGTATAGATCCGGGTTGCCCTCCTCGAGATCTATGGCGAACTTGAGTGTATTGAGTACTTTGGCCGTGTGCCCTCGTTGCTCCGCCGCCTCACGTAAGCGACGAGTGCTATAGGAGCGAGGTGCGCAGGACAGAATGGCTAGCTTCATGTTTTGATGCTCTTTGGAAGTTTAACACTGCCAGTATACGCGGGTGGCGAAACACTCAGGATTTACAATGTAACAAGTGGCAAAGAGGGAGTCGCGCCTTGAGTAGCCGCTCGCCGGGGTTATGTTCTTGGCAGCAGTCTAAAACGAGAAGAACAAGTCTCGGGTCACCTTTTTGAAATCACCCCTGTCGTTAGTGCTTGGAAACGGTGTGCCTGGAACGGGAACTCCAAGAAATACACAAAGAGGCTCCCAGCCCTCGCGTACGTCATATACGAGTAATCGATCTTTTGGCACGGTGTTTTTTACCGATTGCTGGTGAGCCTCGTAAACCCTGATTACATGCGCTTTGTCACTGATCTTGCCGCCAAACACTTTGTGCTCGATCAACGCTCGATTGTGCATAGCTAATCGATAAGTCTTCCGTGCCCGCTTGGAAAACGGATAGCAGGCCAGGACTTTGAGTAGCTGTAGGAGGCTGGGGCGGATCGTAAGAATGGTATTGATCGCACTCTGATACCAATTTTCTGACTCGCGGATCGTCAGGATCACTTTGGCGTCCGGGTACTTCTCCATTAGCTCGGCGTAGTAAACGCAGGCGGGGAAATCCACCGTGGATTGATAGCCCCGAAAAACTGTATGCCAGTCCGCGGTCTGATCGTTGAGAGCACTTTCCCATTGCTCTAGGTGGTTCCGTTGCTTGGCTAATTCGAACATATGAAAACACGGTCCACAGCCGACTTCTTCCAGCGCAAGCTTTAACGAGAGGGTTCCCGTTCTTCCGAAACCTGCGCCGATTACCTTGATGGGCATGGCTGGTTAAACTGTTGACTCCAAAGATCGTGCACGGACGCAAATCCCGTATCTGACATCATGTTGTTTTACTTTCTCCATTACCCAAAAAGGCAAAATTATGAAAACCTATCCACGAACATTCTCTCATATCGGGATTTCAGTCCCCAATCTCGAGAAGGCTGCAGAGTTTTACAGTGAAGTCATGGGTTGGTATCACATTATGGAGCCAACGGTGATTACTGAAGAGTCGGACACGCCAATAGGTCAAATGTGCATAGACGTTTTTGGCAAAGGTTGGGGCTCATTCAAAATTGCACACATGTCCACCGGCGATAAGATTGGTGTAGAGATGTTTGAGTTTCAGAATAATGAAACCCCAAGGGACTTTGAATACTGGAAGACAAGTACCTTTCACTTTTGTGTCCAGGATCCCGATATCGAAGGCTTAGTGGAGAAAATTGTGGAGCATGGCGGTAGGCAGCGAATGCCGATTCGTGAGTATTATCCGGGAGAGAAGCCCTACAAAATGTGTTACGTGGAAGACCCGTTTGGTCTGATTTTCGAAGTTTACTCACACAGCTATGAGTTGACTTACTCCCAAGGCGCTTACTAGAAAAGCAGTAAGCTTAGTGTGCTCTAGCCCACTCGGGTGGGCTAGGCCATCACCGAAAGAGAGTCCACGGCTAGGGGCGTTCGGTTCACGCTCAGAAAACTCAGCGGCACCTCAGTATCGAAGTCTCTAATCTCGCCGAGGAGCCCTCGAGCGACCATCGCACCAATCGCGGGTGCCAGCTTAAAGCCGTGACCGCTAAACCCATTGGCTACCCAGTAGCCCTCGATAGATGTCGGGCCGAGTACCGGATGGACGTCCTGACGATTGATGGTGTACAGACCACAGTAGCCCGAAGGCTTTGTTCGTAGATCTAGGCCGGGCAAACGATGTTGCAGTGCGTGCAGCTTTTGAGCGCCAAATGTGTCGTCGGTTTCCCGGCTGAAGTCGTCGGCGTTCTCGACGACTTCTTCCTCATCCGCTTCTAGGATTGAACTAACGATGAGCTGTTGCCCGCGGTTTTGCGTTCGAAAGTAAATACCTCCTGCTGTATCTACAGTCACCGGGATTTGTCCTTCTAAAGTGCTGGGGCGGTCAAGGTGGAACACTTGTATGCGCGTGGGGGTCAGGCTCCATGGATGCTCGAAACCGGCCATAGTGTTGAGGGACTCACACCAGGGTCCAGCGGCGTTGACCACCAACGCAGTGTTAACGATATCGCCATTAGCGAGGGTCATCGAATGCGTACCGCCATCTTCTCGCTGTATCGATACAAGCTGCGTGTTGAATCGCAGCTCAACTCCGCGCTCACGCAAGGCGTCCACAAGATCTTGAGCAGCACTGACGGGGTCGATGTAACCGCCATCTTTTTCAAACAGGTTGAACCCTCCGTGATCGCAAGGGTGATCGTTTCCTGTAATCAGATCAGGGTATCGAGTGCAGGTGGCAAACGCGGGGAATCTATCGGAAGTTTCATCCGCAGTGAGGATTTCACTGCGGATACCTAAGTCGCCTAAACGCTGAAACTCCCTGTGGGCCCACTCACCGTTATCGCAGGGCATCCATAAGACGCCCTCGTTTTGAAAGCTTGCGCGGGTGGCATCCAGCGCCAGATACTCTTGCCAATGGCGATAAGCGTTTATCCCGTCTCGAGCCAGCACGGTGAGGTCGTCGGCACTATAGCGGTGACGGCAGGCAGCTGACGATGCCCCCGTAGAGCCTTCGCCAACGCCGGCGCCTCTTTCCAGAACGAGTATTCGCAGATTTCCTCGGCGGGCGCACTGATACGCGATGTTGAGACCAATAATGCCTGCGCCAACGATGACGATGTCGTAATTCAACGGATATAACCTCTCAAGTTTGAGATGGAGTTACACGGCGTCTTTACTCGGCCTTTGCTATTATGCCGCCCGATTCCCTAAGGCAACACCCATGAGTAACACAGATTTTAGTGTCTTGCCGCTGTCTCCGGCGCAATTTGAAGCCCTGACTGCGCTGGGGTACGAGCGCATGACTCCAGTGCAGGCGCATAGTTTGCCTCTGGTTTTGCAGGGCAAGGATGTCATCGCGCGAGCCCGCACGGGAAGCGGGAAAACAGCGGCCTTTGGTATTGGTCTTCTACAGACAATCAATCCACGTTTCTTCGGCGTGCAGGCTCTGGTGCTGTGTCCAACTCGAGAGCTCGCGGAGCAGGTGTCTGGTGAGCTGCGGCGATTGGCCAGTCGTATGGCCAACATCAAACTGGTAACGCTTTGTGGCGGAAAACCCTTTGGTCCTCAGGTGGGCTCACTAGAGCATGGGGCACACATTGTGGTGGGCACGCCCGGCCGCATCGAAGATCACCTGGGCCGGAATACGCTCAGCCTCGACGGTTTAAAGGTGCTGGTACTCGACGAAGCCGATCGCATGCTGGATATGGGCTTTGCCGATAGCATGGAAGCGATCGTTGCTAAGACCCCCAAGTCGCGACAGACGCTTCTGTTCTCTGCAACCTACCCTGAGAACATACGCAAAATGAGCGCGTCGATTCAGCGTAAGCCCAGTATGGTTACGGTGGACGAGGACGTCGCGCACGCAGAAGAAGTCATCGAGCAGTTGTTCTACGAAGTACAAAAGCACGAACGACACACCACTTTACTCGCGCTCTTTGAGCACTACCAACCCGCAAATGCGGTAGTGTTTTGTAATACCAAGAAGCAGTGCGACGAGGTGGCTGGTGTGCTTCGTGAGTACGATATCGAGGCTAGGGCCATCCACGGAGACCTAGATCAAAGAGAGCGGGACCAGGTGTTGGTACAATTTGCCAATAACAGCTGTCCGGTATTGGTGGCGACGGATGTTGCGGCCCGAGGACTGGATATCAAGTCTCTGGCGATGGTGATCAACTACGAGTTACCGCGTGATCCTGACGTGTATGTGCATCGCATCGGGCGCACAGGGCGGGCAGGGGAGACGGGGCTCGCTATGAGTATCGTGATTCCCTCAGAGACCCATCGCACTCGCAAAATCGAGGAGTTTCAAAAGCAACCCTGTGCCTGTGACACATTGCCGTCTTTGGATCGTAACCCCAATTACGTTCTAACCGCGCCCATGGTGACCATTCAGCTCGATGCCGGGCGCAAGCAAAAGCTGCGGCCGGGCGATATCCTGGGTGCTCTTACAGGCGATGCGGGTCTTGAGGGTGCGCAGATCGGCAAGATCTCGATTTTCGATCAGTGGAGCTTCGTGGCATTAGAAAGAGCAGCTTTGCGTCAGGCAATGAACTATCTGGCCAACGGCAAGATCAAGGGGCGAAGTATTCGCGCCCGAAAAGTCCGCTAAAATCTTTAACAAGCCCTCACGCTCTCCATGGCCAATGTCAGTTCTCGATGGGCAGGGGAGATGGGTGCTTTATGGTAAGAAGGCTAAAGCTCGACTCAATACCTTTGACACCCGGGAAGCGCAGTATTCCCTGCATCGCAATTTCTGAGAAATGATCCATGCTTTGCGCGACGACCTTTAAGAGGTAGTCGTAAGCGCCACTCATGGCGTGGCATTCGATGATGTGCTGTTCCTGGGCAACCTGCTCCAGAAAGGCTTTCGTTTTCTGATCATCATGCTTCTCAAGCTGTACCTGCACAAACGCTGTGACCTGTAGTCCTAGGCTTCTCTGGCTGACTCTGGCGCTGTAGCCGGCGATAACCCCTTCGGATTCGAGCCCGCGAACGCGGCGAAGGCATGGCGACTCTGAAAGGCCCACGGCTTGTGCGAGCTCGACGTTGGACAGCCTTCCGTCCTGCTGCAGGGCTTCCAGAATGCGTCGTTCAGTTCTATCAAGACTTATTGGCATAAATCGCCTATTTTTGTGTATTTATTGAAATATTCAGCCACTTTGTAACGCTTTATGGCAATAAATAGAAGGAATCTTTCTCGAGAAACGCTGTAGTCTTATGCTCCTAAATAGTAACTAGACAGTTGTTGGAGACCGGAAATGGCAGACTTGTTTGAAAACCCCATGGGGCTAGATGGTTTTGAGTTTGTGGAGTTCGCCGCGCTGGAACGAGGCTTGCTGGAGCCAACTTTCGAAATGATGGGTTTCTCCCTGGTTGCCAAACATCGCACCAAGGATGTTGATCTGTGGCGTCAGGGTGGAATCAATTTCATCATCAACTATGAAAAGTCATCTCCGGCGTACTATTACGCCGAAGAACATGGCCCCAGTGCCTGCGGTATGGCGTTTAGGGTCAAAGACGCTGCATTCGCTTACAAGCGAGCAGTAGAGCTAGGAGCGCAGCCCATCGATATACCTTGCGGTCCCATGGAGCTAAAGATGCCAGCGATTCGCGGAATTGGCGGCGCGATCCTGTATCTCATCGATCGTTACGAAGACGGTACGGCGATTTACGACATTGATTTTGAATACCTCGATGGAGTGGATAGGCATCCTGAGGGTTGTGGTTTTGAGTTGATCGATCACCTCACCCACAACGTGTATCGCGGCCGCATGGACTACTGGGCAAACTTTTACGAAAAACTGTTCAACTTCCGTGAGGTGCGCTTTTTCGATATTAAGGGCGAATACACTGGGCTCAAGTCTCGTGCGATGAGTGCCCCAGACGGCAAGATCCGTATCCCCCTTAATGAAGAAGGTCGCGCCGGTGGTGAGGGCCAAATCGAAGAGTTTCTTATGAAGTACAACGGCGAAGGTATTCAGCACATCGCCTTTGCTTGCGATGATCTCCTTGCATGCTGGGATCGGCTGAAATCCCGGGGCCTATCGTTTATGACGGCACCACCAGATACCTACTACGAAATGCTCGAAGAGCGTTTGCCCGGACACGGTGAGCCCGTCGATGAACTTAAATCCCGGGGCATTCTCCTCGATGGCAGCACCGAGGGTGAGCCGCGTCTGCTACTGCAAATCTTCTCTGAGACCTTGGTAGGGCCGATATTCTTCGAGTTTATTCAGCGCAAAGAAGACGAAGGTTTTGGGGAAGGAAACTTCCAGGCGCTTTTTGAATCTATGGAGCGGGATCAAATGGCTCGTGGCGCATTAACTACGGATAACGCAGCCTAATCAGTGTATGGCACTCAGTTGGTAGTGCTCGTCAAGTAGCTCTCGTACCAGAGGGTTATCAAAGCGGCGCTTTAAGGTGATGGCGTAGAAGCTCTCTGTGAGAGCTCCAAAATGCTTCGCCTCGACAAGGAGGCCGCTGTCCAGCTCATCTCGCACAACGATCGGAGGTACGACCGCAATGCCGTGGTCGGCGCGCGCCAGCAATCGAATCATGGCCATGTCGTCGACCTCGGCGACAATACGGGGACGGATACCCATGCGATCCAGCCACGCATCAAAGCTGTTACGTATGCTGCTCGCCTCTGACGGGAGAATAAGGGGATGGGTTGTGAGTAGTTCTTTGATATCGGCTTCCGGCGATACGCGAGCAGGGCTGCCCACGATGCTCACCGCTTGCTCGTCAATGAGGTGCGTTAACCAGGGGATGTCGTGACTGACTGTGGGCGGTGTGTTCACCAGCACCACGTCAAGCTGCAAGTTTTCTAGTTCCTTGAGCAATATCGACAGACCGTCCGAGCGTACGACAATATCAAGGTCATCGCGTGTCAGCAGGGGCGACAGAAAGCTCACCTGGAAGTTACGGGAGAGAGTGGCCATAGCGCCGATGCGTATCACTTTACTGGCTTTAGCGTCGATGCCACTCATGCTGCCGACAAGGTCAGCGCCAGCGGTGAATATGGTGTCCGCGTAATCCAGTGCTACTCGGCCAGCCTCATTGAGCACCAATTGACGTCCTTTTCGATCAAATAGCGTGTGCCCCAATTGCTCTTCCAGTTTCTGTATCTGCACGGATAAGGCTGGCGTGCTGATGTGCAGTACTTCTGAAGCACGAGCGAGACTGCCTTCATGGGCGACCGTCCAAAAGTACTTTAAATGCTTAAAATTCAACTGCATAGGATGGGTTCTTTGTTTTGTAGGTCCTATTGATTGTTAATTTTATATTAACTTATAGATTGAAACATTCTATTTTTTAATCAATTCGCGCTTGGGTACAGTGCACCTCAGTCAACCAACTGAGCGCCGAATTCATGAACACCCATCTCGTTGTATCACTCCTACCGCCGCTTCAGATGTTCCTTGCGGCTGCGTTTATTGCTTTGCCACTCACCTGGTTGGGGACCTCTCTGTTCTGTCGCAAGGGTGATGATTATCGCCAGGCCCGTGCCCGCAAGCTGAGTCTTTTGGGTGGTATTGGTGCTTTCGTTTCTGCACTGGGAGCGATCTTGTATCTATCAAGCTTTGGCCCGGCAAGCTTTCGCGCCCCCGGACTGCTAGCAGACATCTTTTCTGTACGTATCGATGCTGTCAGCGTTGCCATGGCTACCTTGGTGAGCTTTGTCGGGCTGGTGGTACTGCGATTCAGTCATAGCTATCTCATGGGAGACGCGCGACAAGCGGATTTTTTGCGCTACCTCATGCAAACCCTTGCCGCTGTCACCCTTGTCGCGATTGCGGGTAATGTCATTTTGCTTGTGGCAGGTTGGGTTTGCATGAGCCTGTCTCTGCACCGCTTATTGGTGTTCTATTCGGATCGCCCTCGCGCTCAGCTGGCTGCACGCAAAAAATTCATTGTCGCCAGGGGGAGCGACCTGGCGCTCTGCGTGGCTATAGCGCTCATGATCAAGGCCACCGGCTCTACCGATATCGCCACCATTACGGGTTTTGCGCAAAACGGTCCCGAGTCTTTCCCAACCGCTCCCGCTCTACTATTGGTGCTGGCCGCACTACTCAAGTCTGCGCAGTTTCCAACCCATGGCTGGATCGCCGAGGTCATGGAAGCTCCTACGCCGGTGTCGGCGCTTCTGCATGCGGGAATTGTGAATGCAGGTGGTTTTCTTATTATTCGCTTCGCAGATGTTATCTCGGCTAGCGGCATCGCACTGTACGCACTGCTACTCGTAGGAGGTGTCACAGCGCTCTTTGGGTCGCTGGTGATGATGACTCAGCGCAGTGTCAAAGGCGCACTGGCGTACTCCACCGTCGCACAGATGGGCTTTATGTTGCTTCAGTGTGGTTTGGGTGCGTTCTCTTCAGCAATGCTGCACATCATTGCTCACTCTCTCTACAAGGCGCATGCGTTTCTATCGTCAGGAAGCGTTGTGGATGTAGCTCGCGGTAATGGTTTTGTTGCAAAAGCAGCTCCGGTACGCCCAGGCCTCATCTTACTCAGCCTTTTGATTGCGGGAGGAATCTTCGCGATCTGGAGCGGCGTGGTCGGCATTACCATCGCGACCAAGCCTGCCATTGTAGGGCTCGGTGCCATCCTGGTTTTCGGTGCGATGCACCTGGTTATTCAATCCAGTCGCGACCAGCGCTCCGCGTTGGTGCTCTTGCGGGCGAGCTCTACAGCGGCTGTGGTTGCAGGCTTGTACTTCACGCTGCAGGCGGTTGCCGTGTTGGTTTTCGAAGGTAGTGTCCCCACCGCTGGCGGTCTCGACACCGTCCAATTCGCCTTGATGATGCTCATGCTGATTACCTTTGCGTCGGTCATTGTCTTGCAATGGTATCTACCTTCCGCGCGCAGCAGCGCACGCTGGCAGGCGTTCTATGTCCACCTGTCGAATGGCTTTTATGTAAACCAGATCTTCAACCAGTTGATCGTGATGCCGCGTGCTAGCGGCGAAGCGAACCGATGATTTCTCGAGAGGATTCTCTTATGACTACACGAAAAACTGCCACGGTCACACGGCTTCACAGTAATCGCTCGCCCGAAAGCAGCGTTATCCGCGAAGCACTATCGAAATCGGTAAAGCGGATTGCGCCTCTATGGTCTCTAGAGCACTTTGTCGCGGTAAATCCGTTTCTTGGTTTCACAGACGAACCCTTCGATCGCGCGGCGAGACGCGTGTCTTTGGCCTGCGATGCCCAGCTGTTGATGCCCCGCGCGTTCTATCGCGAAGCGCTGCGGAGCGGCCGTATGCTCACGAGTGACATAGAGAGCACGCTGCAACAAAGCAGTCATGCAGCCGAAACCGGGCTAAAGACCGTCATGGATGCGCTGCAGAAAGAGCGTGATCTTGATTCGAGAAAGGCCTTGATCAGCTGCGCCGATGTTGCGCAGCAGATTAGCGGGCATGATTGGCCTGCGACCATCGTTGAGCGTGTATCGCATTGGGCATCGGGATATTTCGACGCGGGGCAGGCAAGCTGGCCTTCCCCGTTTCGTGATCTGCGCCCCTATGAGGCCTGGCGTCGCGAGGTGGCTATCGATTGTAGTGATACCGTCATGGGGCTTGCTGAGGCTCAAGCAATATTTGCTGAGCTGCCGGACACACCTGAGGACGTCTGCGAGCACGTGCTGCAGAAGCTAGGAGTACCCGAGGAGCTTCTGGATTTATACCTCCACCGGTTGCTCAGCAGTATTGGTGGGTGGGTAGCCTACGCACGCTATCAAAGCTGGGGTCAGGAGCTTGCCGGAGAGTCTCCCAAGTGGGTAGTGGATCTGCTGGCGATTCGCCTGTGCTGGGAATTAGTGCTGTTGAAAGAGCTGTCTACAGACGGATCCGAGATGGCGTGGCGCCGCGCTTTACAGTTGCAGCGTGCAAACGCGGACCTTATGCGTTCGCTAAGTGTTGATGAAGCAGTTGATCAGGTTCTCCAGGAAGCGTTTGAGTATGCTTGGCAGCGTCAGGCCATCGGTGCTCTAGCCAATTCTCAAGCTCAGGAAACGACTGATGGCGCCAGCGCGCGCCCGTCGGCGCAAGCGGTGTTTTGTATTGATGTGCGATCGGAGGTATTGCGGCGCGCCATAGAAGCCGCGGGCGAGGATGTCGAAACCTTGGGGTTTGCGGGATTCTTTGGCCTGCCTATCGAGTATCAGCCTCTAGCGGGAGAGGGTGGTGAGGCTCACTGCCCGGTGCTGCTATCACCAGCGATTGCCGTACAGGAGTCTCTGCGAGGGCAGTCTCTGGAAATGACCAACCGTTTGTCACGGCGCATCCGCCTGCGTAGGCATTTAAGCAATGGTTGGCGAGCGTTCAAAAATTCTGCGGTGTCCTGCTTTGTGTTCGTTGAAAGCTATGGCTTGGCCTACGCTTTTAAATTGGCGGCGCACACCTTAGGCATTTCTCGCCCGGAGCCGCATCCTGCTCACCGAGGTTTACCGCCAAATCTGGCCCGAGAACTGGGTCCCCAGCTTACCCCCGTTGATGGAATTGGCGGAGGTATTGGTATCGAGAGTCAGATCGACTTTGCGCAGTCTATGCTTAAAGGTATGTCGCTCACCGAGGGCTTTGCTCGGGTCGTAATGCTCGCGGGACATGGTTCATGTACGACAAACAATGCCCATGCAACGGGTCTTGATTGCGGTGCCTGTGGTGGTCAAACCGGTGAGGCCAGCGCGCGATTGGCGGCGATGATCCTCAACAACCCGCCGGTTAGGAAAGGGCTTAAGGAGCGGGATATCGATGTTCCTGAGGACACGGTATTCGTCGCCGCCTTGCACAATACGACAACTGATGTGGTGGAACTGTTTGATCTGGACGCCGTGCCCGTATCCCATGCAAAGGATATTAGTGAGCTGCAGAGCCAGCTGCTGGAAGCCGGAGAGCAAGCCCGAGAAGAGCGTAGTAAGCTCTTGGCCTTTGCGCCGGGTACTGACCTGCTAAAAGCCGTGAATGCGAAGAGTCGCGACTGGAGCGAAGTGAGGCCCGAGTGGGGTCTGGCGGGTTGCGCGGGCTTCATCGCTGCACCGCGCAGCATCACGCGAAGTATCGATCTACAGGGCCAGGCGTTCCTGCACTCCTATGATTATCGGCAAGATCCGGACTTCAGCATTCTCGAACTCATCATGACAGCGCCCATGGTAGTGGCGAGCTGGATTAGCTTGCAGTACTACGGGTCTACAGTGGATAACAAAGTCTTTGGTAGTGGTAACAAAACGCTGCACAACGTTGTGGGTGGTAGCCTGGGAGTACTGGAAGGGAACGGCGGAGATCTTCGTGTGGGGCTGCCCATGCAATCCGTACACAACGGTGAGAAGTTTATACATGAGCCTCGTCGTCTCTCAGTTTTCTTAGCTGCGCCCATCTCGGCGATCAACCGGATTCTGGAAAAACATCCGCAATTGCGGCAGCTGGCTGACAATGGATGGCTGCACTTATTTGCCGTCTACGACGAGGGTAAGGTTGTCGCGCGATACACCGGCGAATTACAGTGGGCGTCAGCGAAGCTCGACGATGCGAGCATGGTGGCAGCGGAGTCCTAGGTTTGAAGCAGTTCAGAGATATTTTGGTTTACGCCGAGTCAGACGATCAGGCCTGTCTAGAGCAGGTGGTTGCGGTAGCTCGTGCCCACGGTGCGGCCATCACGGTATGCGAAGTGGTCGAACCGGCGCCGGAAATGCAGGACAGCCGCGGTGTTATCGAGCGAGTAAGTAAACTTCGATGGTCTCGTGCTTTCCAGCGTCTCCGTCGTATCTGTGACCTGTTCGCCAGTCACACGGTAATCGATTACTCCGTGTTCACAGGCGTGCCCTTCGTCACGATCACAGAGCAGGTCGTACAGCAGGACTTTGATCTCATCGTACACATTAGTGAGCCGGTGCAAATGGCCAGCGGTATAGGCCTGAACGCCACAGGCATGCACTTGATGCGCAAATGCCCCTGTACAGTTTGGGCTTTGCATCCTATGAGGGAGGCTCATAGCAAAGACGTTGTTTTGGCTTTAGATCGCGAGATCGCAAGTGGGACACGAGCGGCAGAAGCATTCTCCATGACCCTTGCAGAGGCGGCGCTGGGTTTGGCGCAGACGCGCGATGGTGATGTCCATGTGCTGCACGCCTGGCAACCATATGGCGCTGAGCTTCTCGATGATGCCGCCCTAGAGCTGTCGGACAGCGAGCAACAGGTGTACCGAAAGCAGCAGCAGAGCGATAGTGAGCAGTGGTTTAAAAGAATTGTCCAGCGTATCGAGAGCATCGCTGAGGATCCGCTGCGCGTAAAAGCACACCACGTGGAAGGTATGGCGGTACCCACAGTAGAAGGGCTGGTGAAGCACACAGATGCCGGCATGCTGGTGTTAGGCACTGTGGGAACTTCAGCTAATCCCGGCGTACTTATTGGCGCAACCACTGAATCTATTCTCGCGGGCGGCAGTATTCCTGTGCTAGCGCTTAAACCGCCGGGCTTTGTGTCGCCACTCATGCTCGCCCGTCAGTCTTAATTAGCAAGACGATCTCCTGATAGCCTATGCCACACTGGAGGCAGGCTTTAGTGGAGGATGGTAAGTGTTGAAGATTACGGTGGTCAGTACACGTGCAGATGCTCTTAAAGAAGCGTTTGAGGGTGATCTGAGTTGTCGAGTACCGGCGGACCTCGAGCTGCACTTTCACGCAGATCCAGAGTCTGTAAAGGACGAGTCTCTTGCAGCCGAGATTGCACTTGGCGCTCCCGATGTGCTCGCGCCGCTGTTGGAGCGCATGCCTAAGCTGCGCTGGGTACAGTCTACCTGGGCAGGCATTACGCCTTTTCTTGAATGCCCCCGTCGCGATTATCAGCTAACCGGAGTCAAAGACATCTTCGGCGCGAGCATGAGCGAGTATGCCCTTGGATGGGTACTGGCGATTGAAAGATCGGTACTCAGTCATGCCAATGCTAAACAGTGGAAGCCGGAGATTGATCGCGGTCTTTCAGAGCTCCGAGTGGGTATTGCAGGGGTGGGAAGTATTGGTAGCGCGGTCGCCTGCGCCTTCACACCTTTTGTGAAAGAAGTCCGTGGCCTCAATAGCGATGGCCGATCAGCGCCAGGATGCAACGCATGTTTTGCGAGGGAAGATCGCCTGGCCTTTGCAGAAGATCTGAATGTGCTCATCATGATTCTTCCGGACACGCCGGCTACGGACAGTCTTGTAGATGCGGCTTTGCTTGATCGGCTGGCGCCGAGGGCCATTGTGATCAATGGAGGGCGTGCGAACGCCTTGGATCTTTCGGCAGCGCTGATTGCTAAAGCATCCGGTCAGTTGAAGGCGCTGGTACTGGATGTGTTTGAGGAAGAGCCTTTGGGCGACGATGATGCCTTGTGGGACACGCCCGGAGTTTTTGTCACTTCGCACACAGCTGCGCCAACTCGCCTAGACAGTATTGTGAAAGTGTTTCTGGATAACTTGCAGCGCTATCAAAAGGGTGACGCATTGCAGGGGCTAATAGACTTCGATCGTGGCTACTAGCCGGGTCCTAAGTTCACCGCCTTGGATAGCTTACAAGCTAGGGATCAAAACTCGGGGTGCATGTCTTTTGCACCCCGAGTGAACTGCGTCACGGTTTTTTAGCGATTTCGTCCCAGGCGCTCATGGGCATCTACCCACTCGTTTTGACGGGTCTTTTTGTCAACGCGAGTGGCGGCGCCCAGTGAGAGTTCGCCCGCAACCACAAGAGCCGCGGCAATCTCAGCGAGTTTTAACGCTTTCCCTTGGCCGTGGCAGTCCATCATTTTTAAACACTCCCGCTGCGTGGGCAGGTTCGTACCGCCCCCGTAACTGGCGACGATGAGCGCAGGAAGAGTGATAGAGAAATGGTAGTCGCCCTCGCGGGTCACTCGGTTGTAGGTCGTGCACTGATTGGACTCCCCGATGTTGGCAATGTCCTGGCCCGTTGCTAGATAGAGCGCAGCCAAACCGTTTGCCGGATGTGCCGCATTATTCGAGGAGTTCGTGAGGAACGAGGCGATCGTGGTGATGCCTTGACCGTAGTGCATCGCTTCGGGGGTGATGCGCAAGTTGCGCTCCAAAACTTCACGGGGGATGGTGATTTCTGCCGTCACGCGCTTGCCGCGGTTCTTCAGAAGGTTCACAGATGAAGTGCGCTTTTCAGTGTCGAAGTTGCCCGAAAGAAGGTAGTTTTTTAGTGCTGGGTAGTTCTCGCGAATCCATTCACAGGCCACAAAAGTCGCTCGGCTGGTCATGTTTTGCCCCGCCGCGTCACCGGTACTGTAGTCAAAGCGGGTGTATACAAAATTGTGCGCGCAGTAATGTTCGATCTCGTCGAGCTTACCTACAGATGTCGTGCTTTCTGCCACGGTTTTAATTTGCGGAAAGTTCTCTACCAGCCATTGTTCAAAGTCCCGCGCATCCCGAGAATTGCGAAACACAAAGCAGGGCGCGCGTTGCATGGCTTGACCGACCACGGTGGTCATGACGCCTCCGGCCTCACGAATAACCTTCATGCCGCGGTTATAGCTGGCTAACATTGTGCCTTCTACGGTTGCCATAGGGACATAGAATTCGCCCTGAGCGTGTTCCCCATTCACTAGGAGTGGTCCGGCCACGCCTATAGGAACCTGAACAACACCAAACATGTTTTCGATGTTGCCAGCCATTTCCTGTGGATCGAAAGAAAACTGCTTTGTGTGGTCGAGCTCAACACCGGTGGTCTCTTCGATGAACCGCTGTCGTTGGCCAATGATGTCTGCGCTGTAGTCGTCTGCGCCATCTCTGGGGATGGATTTGCTCATAGTCGTAACTCCTTGAGAAAGGCAGCTAAACTACGGTTTCACAGCGCTTGCGTCAAACGTAGCGCCCAGTTTGCGGTGGCGTCGCCTGCGCGGGTGGCGAGGGAGTTTTCTTAATGATAAGTGAGGTTGTCAGAGTGATTGATTCTTGCCGAAAGAGCCTTGCGTGGCGCTGTGTGAGTGTACTCGGATTCATGCTTCTGCCAACAGTGGCGCCGGCTCAGAGTGTCGAGGACGTCCTGTCTCAGGACCCGCCCTTTGACGCCGAGTACCCGGCGTCGGTGGTGGAGCTCAGCATCGTCAGTGACGGATCGCGTATGCCTGCTCACATGTATCTTGCCGCGGGGCCCGGCCCGCACCCCACAGTGGTCTTACTGCATGGACTACCGGGCAATGAACGCAATCTCGACATCGCGCAGTCGCTGCGCCGTTTCGGATTTAACACCTTGTATTTTCATTATCGCGGCGCCTGGGGTGCTGAGGGGGAATACCGGTTCAGTCAGCTGCCCGAGGATGTGCTTGCGGTGTTGGAATTTCTTCGCGACCAGGAACAAACTCAAGGCTTGCGCGTTGATCGGGATGCACTCTCGATCCTCGGACATTCCTTGGGCGGTTATGCGGCGCTTGCCAGTGGCGCAAGGGACGATGAACTGCTCTGTGTGATCGCTCTGTCACCGGCGAATCTTGGTCTTTGGCAGGCTGACGTCAACAAGGGCGGTGGTGCCGCGAGTATGCGACTAAAGGCTTACGCGGATGAACTATTCATGCTGGAGGGCTTCACCGGAGGGCGTTTGGAAGAAGAACTGGCTTTTGGCGATGCTTCGCTTTGGGATACGCGAGGCTTTGGGGCAGGTTTGCAGGGCAAATCCGTGTTGATGATCGTGGGGGAACAAGATGCCGTGACTCCAGCTGCGACGATGTTTGAGCCGGTCGTTGCCGCATATGAGGCTTTGGGCGGGCTCGATCTCTCAGCAAAAGTGATTACCGGTGACCATTCCTTTTCCTGGAGTCGTATCGAGCTGACTCGCGAGGTTTTAACGTGGTCCGACTCGCATTGCCGCGCCTCCAACTGAGCGCAGCCAATCTTCCCACGATCAGGAAGGTAGTAGCAGTGCGCAGCGCTGCCGAAAGCGGCGGATCTTGCGTTGAGTTTTACGTCTCGCAAAGAAGCCAGACCAGGTAGATAGTGGAATCAGCTCTGCGTTGCCTATGCCGTCGACCAGCATTACCCGATAGCCGGTATCCTCTTTTACCGCAACGATGTTGTGCGGGAGTAGATCACGACTGAGGATGCGGAGGTCGCCCACCGCGGTGAGGAATTCTTCTATTCCTGCTTCTAGCTCAGGACTCATGCCATCGACGAGGATTTGTTCCAGATTCTTGGGCCAACTCCCGTCGGCATTACGCATAAGCTGAGTGACAATCCCTATACCCATATCAGTTTCTTCGGTGCCGTGGTAACGAGGGACATAGCGCCATAGAGTCTCGCTCGCTCGGGTCAACAGTTCACGGTAAGCCTTGATCTCTTTTCGTTGATCGTCGAGAAAACGCGCCGGTAAATGCCGCTTGAAGTCTTTGCGCAGAATCTTGCGGGCCGCCCCGGTACGATCAGGACGAAGCACCTTTACACAGCGGTTTGCGTGTTCGGGGTGCTGAAAGCAGTAACGCGTTCCGCCTACAAAGAGTGGCCGTGAGTGTTTGAGTTTGAGCATGTTTCAGTAATGATTTTGAATGCGGAGGACAGTTTACCGTAGCTGTGGTCTATCTCGGGATTTTTTGACTGACGGCCGCTGACATCGCATAGTAGCGGCGCTTCTTTTTGGAATGCTTCATGAGTTCGTTTAGAGTCCCGTTTCCCGCACTGCTTCTTGTGCTCGCGATAGTACTTTTGCCTATCGGACGCCTGATCGAATTCCCCATGGCGGCCTTGGCTATTGTGGGAATGCTATGGGTTTTCCGTACAGAAGGACTGGGTCGAGCGAGCCATATTTGGACCTTGATCGGCCTTGTCGCCGCCTTTGCCGTGCCGATGGTTTTGGCGCTCCCAGATGCCATCGCCCTCGAAAAAGCCTCCCTCACGACCGCGGGGACTATCCGCTACGCGATGTCCTGTACCGCGCTGCTTGCGTGGTACCAATGCTACAGCGACCAACCCGCCGATCGCGACAAGCTGCTTAACTGGTTTGGGTGCGTAGTGGCTGTGCTTCTCATCCTGTGGTGTCTTGACGGGCTTTTACAGTTTGTTACTGGCCGTAATGTGCTTGGCTATGGCGTAGGGGAGGGCTACATCAATGGCGTGTTCGGGGATGATGACAACGTCAAATTCGGAGTGGCCGTGGCTTTTCTAATGCCCATCGGCTTGGTCTATGCACTCCGGAACTGGCCGCGGACAGTGGTAGCGGCGTTCCTGTTGCTAGTGCTTGTTTTGATTGCTCTGTCGGGAAAGCGCGCGGCGTGGATCAGTGCTGGTGTGGAGTTGGCAGCCTTGGGGTTTTACTACTTTGCCCGAGGACGACTAAGCCTTTTGAAAATCGCCAGTGTTCTAACTGTTGGGGTGCTCGCCTTGATTTTTGCTTATCAGTCCAGTGAGTGGGTACAAAAGCGTAGCGTTGTGATCGTCACTGCTCTAGACGAGCCTAGTTATGCGTCAGTCAATCTGGCGACAGGTTTACGCCTGCCCATATGGCAAACAGCCTTGGCGGTGGGTAAGGAGCATTGGGTTAATGGTGTTGGGCCCCGCGGGTTCCGCTACGCTTATACCGAGTTCGCGGCGGAAGGAGATCGTTGGGCGCGCCCCGCCGGGGAGGCAGGTGGTGCCAAGGCATCTCACGCTCACCAGTTATTGCTGGAGTTGTGGGCGGAGACCGGCGCGATTGGTTTAGTCGGTTATGCACTCTTCGTGTCTCTACTCTGGATGGCCTGGCAGCGAGGGGATATGCAGGCGCGATCCAGAGCTCTGCCCTACGCCGTCACCTTGGTAGGGGTGTTGTTTCCCTTGAATACTCATCTCGCCTGGTATTCCTCCTGGCACGCAATGTTGCTTTGGCTTTTTATTGGCCTCTATTTGCTAGCTTTGAGCTATCCGGAGCCTAGGGAGGCAGATCGATGATCATTAGCCATAAGCATCGGTTCATTTTTGTAAAGACACACAAGACGGCTGGTAGCTCCTTGGAAGTAGCCCTGGCCCAAGAATGTGGCGACAGCGATATTGTGTCTCACATGGAAGACAACATCGCCAGCGGAATTCCGCGCAATTATGGACCGACCTCCAGGCTAGGATCGGCTTACAACCAAAGGAAGCTACTGCGAAAGTTGGTGGGGAGACACTCGCCCCTCCTCGGCGAGTTCTACTATGAGCACATGCCGGCTACTCGCATCAGAGATCTTGTAGGCGCGCCTCTATGGGACAGCTATTTCACGTTTTGCTTTGAGCGCAACCCCTGGGATAAGGCAGTTTCTTACTATTTGTGGAAGCAGCATGGTCAGGGGCGGGATATGCCTGCCTTTAGTGAGTACATAGAGAAAAAGCCTCACCGTTTGCCGAGGGATGCCGATCTGTACTTTGACGGTAACGAGCTTATGGTTGATCGCGTGTTCGAGTTTAGAGAGCTGAGCAATGCGTTGGAGGAGCTGCGCGAACGCTTAGGACTAAAGCTGCCGGAGCCTCTTCCCCGGGAGAAGACTGGTGTGGCTGTTGAGCGCAAAGACTATAGAGACTATTACGACGACGAGAGCAAGGCGCGCATTGGTCGCCTATTTGAGAGAGAAATCGCCCTTATGAATTACCGCTTTGAGGGATAGCGGCACTGTCAGGCGCTAGTACAGCCTGCACCGCTCACTTAAGATCTCTAAGCGTTCGCGGCCACGGGTTTTCGCACGAAGTGCACATAGCCTGTGCGAGGACCATGGATGCCGAAGCGCTCGCGTCTTTGAAGGTCTGGCTCTAAATCTTCTGGTGAAAAAACTTCTGTGATGAATCCCGCTTCCTCCAATCGTTGTCGGTAGTCGTGGCCGTAATTTCTGACATGCTCATCCGGGCGCTTGTCCCAGTTGGCGCGAACGTTGCCGGGAGTGTTTGCTTCGGACGTGGACTCTGCGAAGAGAGGGACATTCACTACGGCCCAGGCACCGGGGCGTAGCACGCGATAGCATTCGGCTATTGCTTTGCGATCGTCGGGGACGTCTTGAAACACATGGTTACAGTAAATCGCATCCATAGTTTCGTTGGGGTAGAGCATGTCTTGTACATCGAGGCGCACCATCACATCTTTACGCATGAGATCTGCTGTGATGTAGCCTTCGTCGATGGCGTCAAAAAAGAACTCACTGAGCCGAGGCTCCGGAGCAACGTGAAGAAACTGCATGTGCTTTTGTAGCAGCTCGGTCTTGCGCATTTGCAAGAACAGCCAACTTAGACGATCCCGCTCTCGGCTTCGGCACAGCGGGCAGACGGCGCCCGGGCGTGCACGCTCGCCACTTCCCGCTGGTAAAAAATGCGAAAAACTGTGGTCGCAGACAGGGCAGTGCACTGCATCGCCCCGATACTTGATCGGAGAAATAACGTTATTGCGCCAGCTTCGGAAACGCACCTCTAGAGATTTGAGGAACTGCATTGTCTAGCAACCAGTCACTGCGCCCGTTTCCGGCCGCAGTGCATAACAAGGCAATAGCAAGGAATCCACCTGTCTAGCCAAAAACAAAGAATGCGAGCTTGTTGCCGTCCAGGTCTTTAACATAAGCGCCATAAAACACATCAGGGATACGTTGCCCAGGCTCGCCGTCGCAGGTTGCTCCCAGCTCTATAGCTTTTGCGTAAAGCGTGTCGACGTTTTCTTTGCTGCCCGCAGTGATCGCGACCATGTTGCCGTTGCCCGGATGGTTGGGTTCTTCATCATAGGGCAGACATACCGCGATCATAGGCTCAGCCATGCTCTTACCGATAAAAGCTATGCGATCCATATCGGCGGTGACTGACGCGCCCATGTCTTTGAGCAATTCTGTGTAGAAGGTCTTGGCGCGGTCCATATCGCTGACGCCGACTGTGACATAGCCGATCATAGGTAACTCCTTTAAACAAACGGATGACATTATTAGTAATTCAATACGCGTAAGTTCGCGTATCGCTAGCGTACAAATTCCACGCATCTAACGCGCTAGGTTTATGAACGCGGGGAGAGTGTAAAGCATATCGTGCCACAGGCAATCCATTGTAAACGTGCCGGGGTGCTTGAGGACGCATGCCGGCTACGCGTATGCTCGCGTATTCAATGACTGACTAAGCCTCTATGCCTGAACAGCTGTTCATTGCCGTGATTTTTCTGGGCCTATTCTATGGGCTGGTCTTTACGTCCTACGCGCCTGCGTGGCTGTTTGCCGGCGCTATGGGCGTTGCGTATTTCGCAGGGCTAGTTGACACCCCGGAGGTGCTGGAAAAAGCCACGAACATAGGTCTGGTAACTCTGGTTCTTCTTCTGCTGGTATCCATTGGCCTTGAGAAACTGAGTTGGCTTTCCCGTCTGTCACGAGGACTAGTCGTTTCGGGTTATCGCCGATCCTTGCTAAGGGTGTCTGCGGTGACCAGCGTATTTTCTGCTCTCGTAAACAACACGGCAGTCGTCGCGACCCTGGCTAACGCACTTCGCGAGAACAACTTCCATCTGCCCAGTCGTCTGCTCCTTCCCCTTTCCTATGCCGCGGTACTGGGAGGCACCACAACGCTTATTGGTACTTCCACCAATTTGATCGTGAGTTCCTTCCTTGAAGACGCTACGGGTGAGGGCCTGGCCTTCTTTGACTTCTTGCCTATCGGGCTAACCGTGACGGTGGTGGGTATTGTGGTGCTGTTGCTGACGCATCGTTTGCTGCCCGCTAATCCGCGCGATGAGGTGACGGTTGCCGAGTATCTTGTCGAGGCCGAAGTGGTTGCCGGGTCCAGCCTGGTGGGGCGCAGTATTGCGGAAAACGGATTGCGCGAACTGGAGTCGCTGTTCCTGGTTGAGATTGTCCGTGGTGAGCATCTGATATCGCCCGTTGGCCCGCAGGAATACATTGCAGAAGGTGATCGACTGATATTCTCCGGTGATATCGCCAAGGTTAGTTTGCTGGGCCGGTTTGACGGCCTAGCAACCTTCGCTGCGGGAGAGGGCTTGCTCAGCGGCAACCTCGTTCAGGTGATCCTGCTTCCCGGAGCTACGGTAGAGGGTAAAACGGTAAAAGACTCCGGGTTTCGATCATTGTTTGACGCGGCGGTTGTCGGCCTTCGCAGGGGAGGCGAGCGGCTATCAGGCAAGCTGGGGACTATTACTTTACAGGCAGGTGACAGTCTTATGCTTGCCATAGGTGGCGATTTCTACAGTCGTCGCAACGTCGACAAGAACTTTCTGGTGGTGGGGTCACGCTCAGTCCAGAAGCCGCTAAGCACCTTGGTAAACAATACGGTTGGTTTGACGATGCTGGCTGTGGTGGCGTTAGCCGCCATGGGAATTCTGCCCTTGATCAAAGGACTGATCGCTATGCTCGTGCTCATGCTGGGTCTTGGTGTGGTACGCGCGGGAGAGCTCCGGCGACGTTTTCCCTTCGACATCGCAATGGTGATTGGGTCTGCACTGGTGCTGTCACAAGCCCTTGTCAATACGGGTCTTGTATCTGTCATTGCTGACGGCCTGCATTTGCAGCTGGCGGGTAAAGGGCCCTATGTGGCTCTTGTGGCGATCTATCTGTCGACCTTGCTGATGACAGAAATGATGACCAACAACGCTGCAGCCGCGCTGGTCTTCCCTATTGCCTTTGGTTTGGCCGAGAGCTTCGGTTTGAGTGCATTACCCTTTGTGATGGCTGTGGCCTATGGGGCGAGCGCGAGCTTTATGACGCCCTATGGCTACACCACAAACCTGATGGTGCAAAACATCGGAAATTATCGCTTTGTTGATTACGTCCGCTATGGATTTCCCTTGTCCATAGTCTATTCGGTGGTCGTCCTGATAATGCTGCCAAGAGTGTTTCCCTTCACGCCTTGATCCTGGAGAAGGGATTTCCGCTCTGGCCTCAAAAAATTTCAGTAGCCGTTGATTCGCAGCACATGATTCAGCATCTGGGTCTGCTCGCGACGGACATCCGCATCAGCATATTGACCGCCCTCGGTGCCATCCGCGCCATAGCTGCTCAACTTGTACTGGGGGACGGTACGACCTGATAGGCCGCCCTCGTAGTTGTAGGGGCGTCCCCAGGGGTCGATGAGGTTCTCAGGGTCGACACCGTAATCGTCTTCCAGCAATTTGTTTAAGGGATCCGGCAGCGTGGCTCTCGCGTTGTAGTAGCGTGTGATCGCCGCATCGATGACCAACATGTCGTCGCGCACTTTGACCAGAGGTGTCCAGTCTTTGTCTGTCACGCCTATTCCAGTCAGCTCGAAAAGCGCCTGTTCGGACTCACTGCCGCAGTAAACAAGTACGTCTTCTTTTGTGGGAGCGGCAATGATCATGTCTACTCCGACAACGAACTTGCTACGACGCATGGTGAAACCATTTGACGATAGACGGGAAAAACTTCCACAGAGGATGTCGCCAGGATAAGTCTTGCTGTCGTGAATGGTGACATCGCGCTGATTCGGAAGGCTGCGCACAAGCCGCTCTTGATACTCAGCTGTATAGGTCGCGCAGCCGCCTAAAAGGGCCAAAAAGAAGAGTATCGAAAGTCGTAAAAGCATGAGCATTCCAAGCAGTACCAGCGGGGGCGGGGAGTATGTATCTCTCGGCGATTTCCGGCAAGGGGGATGTCAATGATTGAACGGCGGGTGATTTTGACGTGGCCGAGAGGGCGCTCGTAAGCGCAAGCTGGGCCTGTTCTTGTCGTTTCGAGGTTACGGTAAATGACTCCAAGGCTCTGTTGGAGACTGGTGTTTTCACCCTGGCATGTATTCTCGGTGATCCTTTTTGTGACTCTTTCTCAAGGAGCTTCGGCGCAGTCCCCCATTAATATTGATCAGCTGTTGGCCAAGGCCTCCACATGGCAGGTGAGCAGCAGTTTTGACTATCGCGGGGTATCTTTTGCTTCCGTACAGCGGGAACGTAGGGCGACTTTTTCGACTGGTATTCGCTACGGACTTACCCGTCGATTCGAGCTGAATGGCAGATTCAGTGCGTCTGAGCAAAGGCAGGAGTTTGCGGAACTGGAATTTCGCCAGAAGACTCGCGAGGTCAATCTCGGCGCGAACTGGCTAATAAAGGCTGAATCCGCGCTACCAGCGCTGCTTCTTGAGGCGCGAGCAGTGATTCATCGTAATGGATCCACAAGCCGCAAACACTTGCCAGAGGGGCGCTTGGGTATCACCACTTACAAGAGTCTTGATCCGGTAGTGCTTTCTCTGTCAGCGGCCATGACCATCCAGCGAGACTACCGTTTAGCGGAAGGAACGGTGGAGCCTGGAGTCGCTTGGAGGATAGAGCCGGGCGTCAATTTTGCCGTAAACGCTAATGTCACCTTGTTCGGCGGTGTTTCTATCGAGCGGCGCAATGCCTCATCAGTGAACGGTGACAGCTTTGCGGATCAAAGCGAACGGGTGGTGATTCGCGGCGGGATCGCATTGGCAGTAGCCGGTCGGCATTCGGTGTTTGTGAGTGGTGATATCGCTAGTGATCATCAGGGCGGTATGAATCTGCAATGGTTTTACGAGTTTTAGTGGTGGGGATAATCCCTAAGAAGTAATGATGAAAGGAATCACATTATGCAAATCAAAAGGAAACAGTGGGCGGCCGTCGCCGCTATAGGTTTACTCGTCGCGCAAGGAAGCTTGGCGAGAGATGTCGCTACGAATGGCGATCTAGAGAAAGCGAGGCAGAAGTCCTTCATGTCGGCGGCATTTCAGAGTCCTGCCTCGAGCACTGTAAGGCCACTTGATGCACAACTCATGGATACCACGCAGGGCGAGCTTTGGCCCTGGATCTTTGGAGTGGTCGCTGTCGATATCAGCCTCGCAAGCTTCTTCTGGGGTGAGTATGTGCCCATCATGGCTGCGTCTGGCGGTGCTTGTATCACCTGCGATATAGGCAAAAAGGCCCGATAACAGAGCCTGATAGCTTTGCCGGACAACTCTGGATAACAACTCCGGATCACAACTTCGGATAACAACGCCGGATAGCAAAGCGTGTAAGAAAGGACGGCGGGGCTGATGAAGCCCTGCCGCCCACTCACCATAGTTGATCAAGGAAGTTGATCAAAAGTTTCGAACGGGGAAAAGTTGGTTATGACTAACGCAGCCTTAATCAAAAAGTCTCTCGATGCAGAGTTCATTCGCCGCTACAACCAACTGTTTTTTGCGCATGCCACGGGCCTGTTGCCGCTTTTTGTGTTTGTCGCTGTGACATTGCTCAAGTGCCAAGCCTTGGTTTGGACAGCCGTGTATCTAAGCGGTCTCGCTTATGCCCTTAGTTTGCTCGGGCTCCGTCTTCTCTGGCGTAGGGCGATACTGATCAGCCTACAGAAGGAGGGGGTCCTCACGAGCGATTACCGGCCACCGGCTTTTTGATGGCCACAGTAAGGCGCGTAGGCAAGTTTACGATCCTTGGAGCCATTGCAGCCACCATTGCAGTAATCTCCATTGATACAAGCTATGCCTTTGATAACTGGGTGTCTCTGCGTGACGCGGGTATCGTGAAACAGCAAAGGGATTTCAGCTGTGGAGCAGCAGCCCTAGCCACGCTACTGACGTATTTCTATCGGGACCCGGTTAGTGAACGAGAGCTGCTGGTGCAACTTATCAATGGGCGTAACGACCATTACAACGACCATCACAACGACCAGCACAACGACCATGGCAGCGGCCATCACAGCGACCATCACAGCGACAACAAACAACCAGCTAAGCGCTCCTTAGGCTTGTCATTTTCCGATATGAAGATGTTGGCTCACACCCGCCATTACCCGGCAATGGGCTTTGCGGTGACCTACGAAGACCTAAAAAATCTCAGGCTGCCAGTGATTGTCGCACTGACAGTTAATGGTCGTGGACACTTCAGTGTCCTGCGCCGCGTAGATGAGTTTGGTCGAGCGTTTCTCGCAGATCCCAGTTGGGGTAATCGGCAACTAGGTCGAGAGGAGTTTCTCCGGAGCTTTCTGCGAAGCGACGACGAGGCAAGCGGTCGAATCCTGATTGTGGGTGCGCGTGGCGATAGGCTAGGGGACGACAGTTTTCTCCATCGTCCCCCACGGCGAGTATTGATATCACCGACCGAATGACAAGCTGTTCACTCATCGATACCGGCTGTTCCTAGGTCGCTGGGCGCTTAGAACCTAACGCTTAAAGCTCTTTGAAGCTCATACTTAAAGACTCAAGGTAGCTTGCGCTTTCGTCGCGGTTGGCGCTGCCCGTTACAACGGCTATCGATGCGTTCTCGGGAACCAGATACTCAGCCGCCACTCGTTTCAGATCCTCTAGCGTGACTTCAAGAATGCGTTGTCTGAATACCATGCGCTGATCATGATTTCGGCCAAAGCGTCGATTGTGGAAGTCTTGCTTAGCCTCGCCGGCTGGTGAGCCCGGTTTATCGATCGTGCTGATTACGCCAAGAATGGCCTCTTCCAGTCCTGAGCCGTTGTGGTCACCGGACGCCATCCACTCGATGCTGTCATCAAAGTCGCTTAGCGTGCCCTCAATGCGTGGGTCTCGATAGGAGTAGAAACGGAATGCGGCAATGCTCGCATCATGACTGGCGCCACCACCATAGGCACCGCCTTGTTCACGAATCGCACGGTGCAGAAAGCCGTTGCGTAGGTAGCCGGACAGCACCGTTAGTGCGGCCGCGTCAGCGTGTCCGCTGGGTACTGTCGCATAGGCCTTTGCGCAGAAGCTTACCTGTGAGTTGGCAACCCAGCACTCTCTGCGGGACTCTCTGAGCATCGGCAGACGTAAGGGTGCGCCGCTATGCGTTGGCAGTGTCTCCCAAACTTTGGCAGCCTCCTGCGCTAGGCTGGCGGTCCGGCCAGGCTCTGCCACGATAAGTGCTTCCCATGAAGCGTCTCGAAGCTTTTCATTGAGTTGCTTTAGCTGGTTAGCAAAGGCCTCTAGCTTATTCGGGTCCGCGAGAGAATCGTCCAACTGCCGCAGTGTCGCGATGCCTTGCATACCCGAGAGCTCATGGTGAAGCATCGCTAACGGGCTCATCCCTGCGCAGGCTGCAAGCATTGCCAAGCTATGGCCTTGCCCCGTGATGGACTGCTCCCGCCGAGCGCGTTGCTGTGCAACCAGTTCCCTTATGCGGGGTAACTCGTCAAAACGTACCTCAAGCAAGGTGTCACGCATCAACGCTGCTTGATCGTGGCTTTTTCGTGCCAGCGCTTTTGAAGACAACACGAGGCTTGCTTGGGCGACCTGCTCGTCTTCTATGCTGCCGCGCATGGAAGTGAAGAGGCTAATGGATCCAACCGACGATGACTGGCGGTGTTGCGTCTCCAGGTAGTCGGCTGCTCCTAATCCCAGCTCAGCTGTCATGCCCGTAAGGTGGGGCAGCAAGGACAGTTCGTCGGAGCTCAGGTCCGGGATCGCACAGCTTAGCTGCTGGTACACCAAGCCATTAGTACCTTGTTCGTAAAGAGTGAAGGGCAGGTTTCCCAGTGTTACTTCGTCATAAGATAACTTTGGCAGGGTGCCAGGTACATCCTGCAGAGTGACTTTTGGCAGTATCTCAGGGTCGTCTTCCTGCGCCTGGCGCTTTAAAAGTGCCTTCGCCTGATCGACGATGGCGGCTTTCTCTGACTCATCAAGACCTGCTTTCATGTCCGCTAGTCGCTGTTGCTCTTCGTCGCGTTTTTTCTGCGAGAGTGTGCCGTTTGGAGTCATGACCAAAGTGAGCCGATGAGGATTATCGAGCAGCAACTTTTGAGCGAGCCCTCGAATGTACTCTGGGTCTTGAATCTGCTCTCGCAGCTGCGCAATAACCGGCTCAAGATCCATAGAGGGTATGGGGTCGGCGTAGTGAGCCGCAGGTCCTAATGCCTGAAGAATGAGATTCAGTCCAAAAGGCATGCCGTCGCCGCTAATCTCCCGTTGGTGGAGTTCCAACTGGTGAAGTACAGCCTCTAGCTGCTCACGCGGTATCCCGTTCTTGGCAATGTCTCCGATAACACCGAGGACTAGCGTTTCAAGTTCTTCCTCGTGCTCTGGGTTACTACCCTCGATGCCACAACAGAACACCAGTTCCCGAAGAGAGTCCTCCAGGCCGCAAAGTGGAGAGGGGGCGGTACCAAGTTCAGTGGTTTCCAGGACCTGTTGCAGTGGTGAGGCACTGTTTTCCATGAGTACGCTGGACAGCAGCTGAGCCTCCAGTAGATCTTTGAGCTCTGCGCTCTCGCCTAGTAACCAGCCTACGACGATGTGTGTATGTCCCTCACTACTCCCTTCCTCATCGAAGGCATATTCTTCGACGACGCGTTTGGGTTCTGAGTAGCGCTTCTCGGGATTCACCACGATACGCTTCTCAAGGCGGGGGAACTGCCGTAAAGCTTGATCGTGAAAAACGGCTTGGTGTTCGGCGGCCGGAATATCCCCAAAGGTCATAAAAGTGGCATTACTGGGGTGGTAGTGACTTTGATAAAACTCTTGAAGTTGCTCATAGCTGAGTTCGGGAATGTTCTCGGGCTCGCCGCCAGAGTTGTAGTGATAGGTACTGGTCGGGAACAGGTGATGGCAAAGCGTCTGCCAAAGGCGTGAAGGAACCGAGCTCATGGCGCCCTTCATCTCGTTATACACCACACCCTTGTAGACGAGGTCGCTATCCGTGTCGTTCGGTTCAGCGAACTCCACGCGGTGACCTTCCTGTGCAAAGTCGAGAGGATCGAGCTTCGAGAAAAAGACCGCGTCCAAATACACATCGAGCAGATTGCGAAAGTCTTTGCGGTTTTGGCTGGCAAAAGGATAGGCGGTCCAGTCAGAACTGGTGAACGCATTCATAAAGGTATTCAGAGACCGGCGAAGCATCATGAAGAAGGGGTCTCGTACCGGGTAGCGTTCGCTGCCGCAGAGTGCTGTGTGTTCCAGAATGTGCGCTACACCGCGGCTGTCTTCAGGGACTGTTCGCAGGGCTACCAGGAACACGTTCTCGGGATTATCCGTCGCAAAGTGGTAGTGGATGGCCCCGGTGTCGCGATGTTCGAAGTGCTCAACACGGATATTCAAAGCTTCGATGCGTTCGGAGCGCAGCGGGATAAAGCTGTCGTGGGATATAGGGAGCTTGGACGGACTGTTCATCAAATTACCAGATTCTTAAAAACGCCTATTCTAACGCAAATTGCTTGTTTTCTTTAGCGCAGCAAGTCGTGAAGAGTGCGGAGCGTCTGGAGAGACGCATATAGCTGGTCTTGGCTAGAAACGTTTGTTCAGAGGGACTTACTGGAGGGCTCTGGGCGCAGGCAGGGCGCGAAGTCTTAGCTTATACAGCCAGGGCCAGCGTTTACCCGTCACCCACAGCGCATTGTTGTTGGCATCCCAGGCTATGCCGTTGAGGACATCGGTATCTGGCAGTCGCTCCGCTGGGTCTAACAGCCCTCGAAGGTCAACAATACCCAAAACATGACCGTTTGCTGGATCAATGCGCACGAGCTGATTCGACTGCCATACATTGGCCCAAACCTCGCCGTTGATCCATTCCAACTCGTTGAGACGCGGCAGCGGTCTCGATCCCAAAGAGACCGCTAAGGTACGCTGTAATGACATGTCCATGGGGTCAAGAAAATACAGCTGATGGCTGCCGTCGCTGTAGATGAGCTCTGAACCGTTATGGGTGATACCCCAGCCTTGCGTGCTAATTCGGTGAGTGTCGATTTGTTCAAAGGACTCGGCGTCGTATTCCAGAAGCAGGCCAGAGCGCCAGGTCAGTTGATAGATACGGTTGTTCAAAACGGTAATACCCTCACCAAACAGCTCATCGGGAAGCGCTAGCTCCTGGGTGAGATTCATCGAGGGGAAGTCATAGGCCAGTAGGCGCGACTCAGTGTAAAGTCCTGTGCCGACGTACAAGGTGTTATCGACAATTTGCAGGCCTTGAACAAAGTTCTCCCGCGGCTGTGCTATGCGCTCCAACACTTCGTAACCGAAGCGTTGCAGATCTGCCGCGACAACCGCTGTGAAGCTTAAAGGCAGAAGATACATCGCCAGTAGTAGCGACGCACGTGCAGCCATGCTTACTCCATTCATGCTGTACGGGCCTTAGATCTTGGTTTTCCGCGCACCAGTCCTCGGATGAGGAATCGCGCGGGGCACAGTGCCCGCTGTAGCTCCCGGCTTACAGGAATTGGCTCTCCCAGTACTTGCGTGGCGATTAGTTCTGCACTCATAGCCGCGTAGCTTAAACCCCTGGACCCGTGGGCGGTACTGACAAAAAGTCCGGACAGGTAGGCGCCATGCTCCGGGATGATCTGGCTGGCATCCCACTGCAGCGCGCTAAATCGTTCTGTGAAGACTGATTCGTCTGGAACAGGCCCTGCGACGGGGAGGTAGTCCGGTGATACACAGCGAAGTTCTGCGCGGCCCCGAAGTTTGGCAGGATCAAGAGCGCCTAGGTGTTCTTTCCAAGCGGGTAGGGCACGCCCGAGTGCTTCAAGATTATCTCGGTTCTCTTCGACGCGCATTTCTTTGCTAGCGTCTCCGGGTTTGAAAGTGGCGCCAATGCAGTGTTCGCCGTTCAACGCGGGTGTGATGTAACCGCGATGGCAAAAGCTCGTCAGAAGGGGCTTATCCTTTGGTGCAGGTATTTGAGTGGTTTGGCCGCGCACAACGCGAAGGGGTAAGTTCTTTGTTTGTTCAATCGACCGCCCCCCTGGGCCGGTGGCGAGTACCAGGACCGGCGCAGTTCCGTGAAGTTCTCCCTTCGTGTCTCGTACTTCCCAAAGACCATCTTTGGTCTGAGTGAAATTAAGTTCGCCGCACTGCTCCCGCAAGGTAATGCCATCTTGACCAAGAAGTGCCCGACATACCGCGGGGGGGGATAGCCAGCCAGAACCTGGTTGCCAAAGCCCGGGCGCTGCGCCGGCAATGCCGAGTAAGGTTTCTACTTGCTCCGCGCTGCTGCTTTGCGCGACGGCTTCGAGGCCCACTAGTGCGGAAGCTAATGTTGATCCATCGCCTCGGGGTGTATCTGTTTGCACGCAGCCACTGAGCGCGCCATCAACGCCTGCAGCGAGAGAGCCGTCTTCGAACATCCTCTGGTAGAGCTCTCGGGCGAAAAGAAAAGCGGCTAGCGAAAATTCTCCGAGTATTGAGCGCTCGTACGACAGCCGGGTAAACAGGACACCTTGCGCATTACCGGAACCGCCCCCAGCCGCTGTGCTCTCATCCAGCACTGTGACTGCTATTCCCCGCCGCGCAAGAGCGGCCGCGGCGTGAGCCCCGGCGAGTCCGGCCCCGATAACCAAAGCGGATGGGTGGCAGGTAAATGCGGTGCTGGTATTAAGATCCCATGGAGTCATTGCCGGCGGCGCTTGTCCAGTGCAGGCATCTTCTACGACGACGCCCTGTAAGCATTCGCGTTTGCGCCCAAAACCGGGGCGTTTGGACATGCGAAAGCCGGCCGTCTCAAGGTCTCTGCGTACGGCACCGGAGGCACTGAAGGTGGCGATAGTCGCCGACGGCTTACTGGCGTCGATCATGTGGCCAAATAGCTCGGGCATCCACATGGCTTCGTTTTGTCGGGGAGCAAAGCCGTCTAAATACCAGGCATCAACGAGGGGTCGTTGTAGGCTGGAGAGCTCTGGTAGTGCGTCTTGAACGTCTGCCCAAACCAAATCGAGAGTAACGCGCCCACCGGCGAACACGCGGCGATGCACCCCGGGTAGTGGAGGGGGGTAGGCAGCTATCAATTGTGATGCGAATTCAGAAAGCTGGGGCCATCGCCCCAGACCTTGCTCAAAATCGTCCCGACTGAGCGGGTGACGATCCACACTCCAAAAATGCAGTCTAGAGTCATGTCCTGCAAAGCGCTCGAAACATTGCCAACTTTGGAGGAAATTCAGGCCCGTGCCGAAACCAAGCTCAGCAATCGTGAACAAATGCGTGTTCTGGCGGCTAAGACGCGATTCCAGATCACTGCCTTCAATAAACACGTATTGCGACTCCGCGAGCCCGTTGTCTGGACTGAAGTAACAATCATCGTAGAGGAGAGAGCGAGGTTCGCCGTCTTCAGTCCATTGCAGATGGGCGGTCTCCATCGCACGGAAAGGACCTTTAGCGCGGATCACGACGCTGGTCTGGCTTCTGTAGACGGCTCCTTGAGCCAAGAGGGGGTGTCAGCGCCAAGGGATCCGATCACGCTCGCTGGTATAGCATGGAGAATCCAATCTTGCCTCGGGGGGGCAACGAGGACTAAAAGATAACGGGTTTTTTTATCCATCGCCGGGAGTTCGATCTCCCACTGAAAATCCGACACGCTCACGATGTTGCGTCCCTGACCCAGATCAGTCTGCCCCACAAATTGATGTTTGCCTATGTGCTTTAAACTGTAGGTGCTACTGCCAACGAGAGTCCCTCGCTGGCGGGTCTGTATCGTCCCTATCAAAGGACTGTTACTGCGACGCTCGCCAATTGTTGCGTCGTTGCTGCGGCGCTCGATCTCAGCCAGTAGCTGAGGCCACTCGTCGATTCTCAATAACAGTTTGTCGGCCGAGTAGGGGGCGGCAAGGGCTGCCGCCATCTGAGATTCGCTGGCGGTGCGATCAAGCTCAATAGTTTCTGTGAGTACTGTGGGTTCCTCGATTGGGTCGCTGTCTGCGCCCTGATGACGCATTAGCAGGCCGCGGAGCCGGTCGACATCGGTCTCAGGGTCAACGGCATTCTCAGCTTCCTGCGAGTAACTCCATGAAGCACCGAGCAGAGCAATATTCAGGGTTAGCAGCAATACGTTGCGCAGCGCGACGCCTGCGAAGAAAGAGTACGTCCGCCTACCGACCACTGTTTTTGCTGACTGTCTCATTGACTGTTTAGCTGCTTGTGCCATTGTTAGCGTCATAAATGGTGCTGTTGACCTTAGGTCGACCATGACACCAGAAAACTCGTAAGTGAAAGTACAGCATAACAAACTGCGCTCCAGAGCTCTTCGTTGCTTTTGTCTATTTCGGCCTGGAGTGGCTGGCAAGCAGCAAAGGCAATCGGTAGACTTCGCGGGCTGTTAGCCACATGTTCGGAATACCCATGCCAGAAAGCACTCAACGTAAAAGCCTGCCTACCGATAAGTTCCTTACGGTCGCCGTGAATTTGATTCACAAGGCGCTCATCGAGCCCAGCCGCACCGAGGCCAAGAGTTTGTACCGGGAATTAGAAGAAAAGAAAGTCGTTGCCCTAACAAACCTGCGCATGGAAGACGGCAGCATGGTGCGATTCGACCTGAGCCTAGATTATGAGCACTATCAAGGCCGCCTCAATTTCACCAGTTTTCGTACGGGGCTGACCATGCTTCTTTCGAGCATTGCAGAGGCCATCAAGGATCCAGCGTCTCTGCGATCCTTTGCCAACGAATCGAAAGAAGGCTCGGTTATGTTCGGCATCACTGCCCTTACTTCTGAAGAAGGGAAGCCAAGCGTCATGGTTCTGGGTGCCGATTCCGGCCGCGGCGGTCCCAACGTGGAGCTACAGCTGATGTACCTCGACCCTTCTCAGTTCGAGCAGACCGCAAAAGTTGAGTCGGACTCAGCGGCCGGCTAGAGCGAAGCCGATAAGAGGTGTAGGCGCGGTAACTTAGCTCGGTGCAATGACCTCGGCGCTTCCGCGCAGCACATCGCGACCGTCTTCATGGCAAATCACACAATCGATAACTACCCGGCCGCGACGCTTCTTCTCACTAACCGTGAGTCGAATCGTCAGCCTATCGCCGGGAAGTGCAGGCTGCCTAAATTCAAGGCTTTGACGAAGATAGACTGTTCCTTTTCCTGGCAAAGAATGCGCCAAGCTTGCGGAAATCCAACTCGCAAGCAGCATGCCGTGGGCGATGCGGTCTTGAAAGCCGGCAGCGCGGGCAAAATCGGCGTCAGTATGCAGGGGGTTGTGATCCCCGCTAGCCTCTGCAAACGCATCGATATCTTCCGCGAGCAACTCCCTTTTTATTTCGCATTGTTGTCCCTCGGTGAGTTCCGCATAGCTAAAACTGGTATCAGTGTTCAATGGTGTGCCTCGCTTTTGCAGCTTCGTTATGGGGTGCATGGGGTGATAGGACTCTCGGCTGCCGCCATCGGTCTGGCGGCGCGCGTCAACGTGCCGCTCTCGATAAGAGTACCTCTTGCTGCGCAGCAATGGCGAGGGCCCTGCCTGTGAGTACTGACAGCAAGGCTCATGTGCTTCGCGACATTCCTGCCCTTAGCTATCCACCTGAACTGCCCGTGGCAGAACATCGCCAAGAGATTGCTGGCGCACTGCGCGATCATCAAGTGATCATCGTAGCGGGGGAGACGGGCTCAGGTAAGACCACGCAGCTACCGAAGATCTGCATGGAGCTGGGACGAGGTCGCATACAGCGGATCGGGCATACCCAGCCTCGCCGATTAGCCGCACGAACGGTCGCACAACGCATCGCTGAAGAAGTGGGTTTACCCCTCGGGGACCTGATCGGCTATCAGGTTCGCTTTCAGGAGCACTTGGGTGAACGTACCGCAGTAAAGCTCATGACCGACGGTATTTTGCTTAGCGAAATGCAGCGTGATCGAGACTTACGGCAATACGACACCTTGATTATCGACGAGGCGCACGAGCGAAGTCTTAACATCGATTTTATCTTGGGCTATTTAAGACGCCTCCTGCCGCGCCGCCCAGATCTAAAGGTGTTGGTCACGAGCGCGACCATCGACGTACAGCGTTTTTCAGAGCATTTTGACAACGCGCCGGTTATTGAAGTTTCGGGACGCAGTTATCCGGTAACAACGCACTACCTTTCCAGAGACAGCAGTGATTCTGAAGACCTTCTGCGGCAAGTCGCCTCGGTGGTCAAAGCAGTGCAGGCGGGGGTGCATGGGGAGCCTGGGGACATGTTGGTCTTTTTGTCCGGTGAACGGGACATCCGTGATGTGGCGCGCCAACTCAAAGGTGCTGCAGGTTTGGACGTCTTGCCGCTGTATGCGCGCTTGAGCCAAGGGGAGCAAGCCAGAGTCTTTGGGCGAAGCAGTTCTCGTGGTTTGAGAGTGGTGTTATCAACGAACGTAGCCGAAACCTCCGTTACCGTGCCCGGCATTCGGTTCGTGATTGACCCCGGTGAGGCTCGCATTAGTCGCTACTCCTACCGAACACGAGTGCAGCGTCTTCCTATTGAGCCTGTATCCCGAGCAAGTGCTGATCAACGTCGGGGCCGTTGTGGCCGCGTCGGACCCGGTGTTTGTCTTAGGCTGTACACCGAAGAAGACTATCTCAGTCGACCCGAGTTTACGGATCCGGAGATCAAGCGCAGTAACCTTGCAGCGGTAGTGCTGCAGATGCTGCAACTGGGCTTAGGTGATATCTCAAAGTTTCCATTTCTGGAGCCCCCGGATACACGATTGATTCGTGACGGTTACCGGCTTCTCGATGAGCTGGGCGCGGTAAATCAGCGAGAACAGTTGACCCGACTGGGTAGACGGATGGCAGCTTTTCCCATTGATCCGGCACTTTCCAGAATGGTTCTTTCGGCTCAGGAATTCTCGGTGTTGCCTGAGATGTTGGTGATTGCCAGCGCTCTTTCCATTCAGGACCCTCGAGAACGGCCGACAGATCGCCAGGCTCAGGCCGATCAATCCCATGCGCGCTTTGCGGATCCTCGTTCGGATTTTATGAGCCTGCTGAATTTGTGGCGTTACTACGAAGAGCAGCGGCAAGAGCTGAGTGAAAACAAACTGCGTAAACTCTGCAAACGGGAGTATCTCTCCTGGCTGCGTATGCGCGAGTGGCGAGACGTGCACCGCCAGATTAGCATTGCCTGTCGTAGTCAGGGTCTTAAACCGTCGCTTGATGTGGCGACTGAGACAGACTACGCAGGTGTACATCGCTCTCTGCTTACCGGCTTGCTAGGAAATATTGCCCAGCAGGACGAGCGCCGGGAGTACCTGGCAGCCCGCAATCGGCGCTTGCAGTTGTTCCCTGGCTCGGCGGTTTATCGTAAACCGCCAAAGTGGCTGGTCGCCGGCGAAATCGTCGAGACCCAGAGGGTCTATGCGCGCAGCGCCGCTTCCATCGAAGCCCAGTGGTTGATGCAGGTGAATCCTGCCCTGTTGAAGCATCAGTACTATGAGCCGCGTTGGCAGCGAGAACAGGGCCGGGTCGTTGCGTGGCGAAGAACCAGCCTCTTTGGCCTTACCGTCAGCGATCGTGTTGCTGTGCAATACGCCAAGATTGATCCGGCTCTATGCCGTGAGCTATTGATTCGTGAAGCGCTCATTTCGGGACGATGGTCTAAGCCACCCGCGTTTCTAAAGTACAATCTGCGTCTCCAACGAGAGGTGGAAGACCTTGAATCCCGAGTCCGCCGCCGTGATCTGCTGGTGGACGAGGAAACACTGTTTCAATTTTACGATGAACGTTTGCCGGCTAATGCGACAAACACTACGTCGTTATCAGCCTGGCTTAAGGAGGATGACAAGCGGACGGAGTTACTGAAGCTTCGCCGGGAGCAGTTACTCACCCGTGATCCAGGCGCTTTAACAGATGCCTTTCCCGATCGTCTCGAGTGGGAGGGGCAGAGCTATAAACTGAGCTATCAGTTTTCCCCTGGGAAGCAGGCCGACGGTGTTTCGATCACCGTGCCCTTGGGCCTGCTGAACAGGCTTCCCCGATTCCGCCTGCAGTGGCTGGTCCCCGGAGTGCTGCGAGAAAAGTGTTTGGCGCTGGTAAAAGCGCTACCAAAATCTTTGCGGAAGCAATTGGTTCCCGTACCCGATTGGGTCGACAGGGCTTTGGCGAATATGGAGCCCGGTGATCAGCCGTTAAACGAGGCTTTGGCCAGTGCGTTACGAGCTGCAGGCGGCCCCCGAATTGACGCTAGCGAATGGGCGACCGCTGAGATTGATGACTACTACCTTATCAACCTCCGCGTGGTAGACGAGAAAAACAAACTCCTTGCCCAGGGTAGGGACGTCGATGCACTTATCGCCGAGTTTCAGGAGGCGACGCGCGAACACTTGACCACTCAGGGCGGAGACTCCCCTGCACGCGTGGGTCTTACTTCCTGGGATTTCCAAGACTTAGAGCGAGAATATGCGTTCCGACAGGCAGGTGTGGATATTCGGGCTTACCCTGCTCTGGACGATGGAGGAGATACGGCCAGCATTGCTTTGTTCGACTATCCGGGAGAGGCGTTGCTAGCTCAGCGTCGGGGTCTTGCTCGACTGCTAATGCTCTCTGCAAAGCCTCTGTTTCGGGATCTGCGTAAACGTTTTCTCAAAGACAACGCTACCGCGCTTCTTTTCGCAGCGCTCGACGTATCCCGTGACGAACTCCTTGACGATCTGCTGCCCACGCTTGCCTTGAATGCGTCTGGTTTGCTGAATGACGACTGCCGCGAAAAATCGCGTTTTGATGCTGCAGCTCAGCAGCTATCGCGCACGGCCATCACCGTCGCCAATGAGCTAGAGGCTCAGCTCAAAAACACTCTGGTCGCTATGGTCGATGCGCTACAGATTCTTCAGCGTCACCAAGGTCAGTACAGCGAGGCGAAGCAGGACCTTGCGGCGCAGCGAAAGTATCTCCTGAGTCGCGCCGGGTTGTTTGCTATGGCCAGCGACGAGCTGCGGCATTATCCGCGTTACGCGAAGGCTATGGTGGTGAGAGCCGAACGCCTCGCGGCAAACTATCGTAAGGATCAAGAGCATCAAGCTACACTTGCGGCATTAGAAGCTCCAATGCACGAGCTGCTTAGGGAAACTCCGGGAGCAGCTCAGTTATCATCCTCTTTATACACGTTTCAAACGATGTTGCAGGAGCTGCGGGTGTCGTTGTTTGCTCAACACCTGGGAACATCTCGACCGGTCTCTGTGAAACGCTTGAATGCACAGTGGGCGTTGGTCGACGCTTGGCAAAAACGAACCTCCTGCCGCTCGCCGGAAGAATAGTAAATATTCCCATTTAATAATTCTCCGCAAAGGAAACTAACCCCTAAAGCCTCAGTCTTAGTATGCGAGTGTGATGAAAAGAACGACTCTCAAACACATAAGTGAACCTGACAACTGTTTTTAAAACGAAAACGATTTAATACTGAGGATTATCAACATGGCAAATTCAAAAACTCCTTTAGCTGCTGCTCTTGGTGCCGCTTTTCTAGCTTCTGCAATTGCGCCTATGGCGTCAGCTGATGTGAACCCCTTTGGTGCTCAGCAGCTCAGCAGCGGTTATGACCTGGCTTCTTTTGCTCAACAGCCAGAAGGCAAGTGTGGCGAAGGTAAGTGTGGCGCCGAGAAGTCTGAAGGTGAAGGCAAGTGTGGTGAGGGTAAGTGCGGCGGAGAGAAGTCCGAAAGTGAAGGCTCATGCGGTGGCGACAAAGCTGAAGGCGAAGGGTCTTGCGGTGGCGACAAGGCCGAAGGCGAAGGCAAATGTGGCGAAGGTAAGTGCGGCGGCGCGTAATGCCTAAGGTTCTTCATCAGGACCCGCTAGGTGCGGGTCTTGGACTGCGACGGGCCCTCATGGGCCCGTTGTTGTCTATGGAGGAGAAAACGGTCGATTTTCTGGAGCTAGCGCCGGAAAACTGGATTGGCGTTGGTGGTCGGTATGCCGACGGGTTGGACACTCTCGGGGAGCGCTTTCCCTTTGTTATGCACGGTTTGTCACTGGATATTGGTGGGCCGGATCCTTTGGATATGAACTTGCTCGAAGGGGTGGCGAATCTCGTAAAACGCTTCGACGTGCCGATCTACAGCGAGCACCTAACTTATTGCGCTGCGGACGGCCATTTGTATGACCTGTTGCCAATTCCCTTTACTGATGAGGCCGTTCATTACGTGAGTGAACGTATCGGAGTGGTACAAGATTACCTGGATATGCCCTTAGTGCTTGAAAACGCTTCTTATTATGCTCAGGCCCATAAGGATCTGGACGAGGCTGCGTTCATCAACGCGGTTGTTGAGGAAAGTGGCTGCCAGTTACTTCTTGATGTAAACAACGTTTATGTCAATAGCGTGAATCATGGCTACGAGCCATTGACGTTCATTGATGCGCTGCCTCTTGATGCGGTGCGTTACATTCACATCGCAGGCCATTACGACGAAGCGGACGATCTGAAGGTCGACACCCACGGTGCCGATGTTATTGATCCCGTATGGGAAATTTTGGATGAGGCCTATGCTCGGGTCGGGGCGCTGCCCACACTGTTGGAGCGTGATTTTAACTTTCCCGAATTCGACACTCTTTTGGGTGAGATCACACAGATTCGCAATGCCCAGCACCGTTGCCTTCAGCCAGCGCAGAGCTTCAAGGCATGACTACGGCATTGAGTCAGGCTCAGCGTGAGATGGCAGCTTACTTGCGGGATCCGGACGGTTTTTCTCCTCCAGCAGGTATTGAGCAGCGGCGACTGCGGATCTATCGCGATTTGGTTTATCGCAATATCGAGGGTTTTATCAGCTCGGCATTTCCGATCCTGCGAGGCTTGTATACCGATGAGGCCTGGGAGGGCCGGGTGCGAGCCTTCATTCAAACGCATCGCTGTAAAACCCCATTGTTTTTGCAGATCAGCGAGGAGTTCCTCGCGTTCATGCAAACCCTGCCAAACACTGAGCTACGTCCCTTTGAAGCAGAGCTTGCGCACTACGAATGGTTGGAGCTCGCGGTTGATGTGGCAGAGGGCGACGTGCCAGGTATTTGGCGTCCCGAAGAAGAAGTGGGGCTCACAGCCATAGAGGCGGGCTTCTCAACCACCGCGAGGCTGGGGAGCTATGTTTTTGCGGTTCATCGCATTGGTGGCTCCTATCAACCCGACGAGGCTGGCGATCCCAGTTTTCTGTTGGTATACCGCGACCGTGAGAATCGCGTGCAGTTTATGGAATTAAGCCCCGGCTCTGCGCGTCTTATTCAAGAGGTGCGTGACGGCGCTGATAGTTCGGTTGCTGCGCTTTTGAACCGTCTTGCTTCGGAGTGGGGGATGGCCAGCGAACAACTCCTTGAGTTTGGATGGACGCAGCTGAAAGAGTTTAATGAGGCTGGCATAATCGCTCTGAAGAGTTCCGCCGTATAATCAGCATGATTGGGCTTGCACTGGCCATAAATACCACAGTGCTTCTGACAGAGTTTTGAACAAAGAGACTATCGATTATCAAAAATCGACAAGTACATTTAGCCTTCGCTCTTACAGCACTCGTTTCGAACCTGGGAATGCTGGGTGTTACTGTGTCCCGGCGGCAGTCTCTGTTGTCGATCATCGCCGTCGCGTGTCTGCTCCTTGCGCCTGCTTTACAGGCTAAGGATGACCCTCTTGAGGTCATTAACCGACCTGTTTTCGTTGTCAATGATGTTCTCGACCGCTGGGCGCTTCGTCCTATAGCGAAGGGCTATGATTTTGTTATGCCTGCGCCGGCTCAAAGGGGTGTCAGTAACTTTTTTGCTAACCTCTACGACGTAACAAGCACGCTTAACGCTGTGCTCCAGTGGCGGTGGGAGGGCGCGTCCCAGAGTGGCGGCCGGTTTTTGGTCAACTCGACTCTGGGCTTTGCAGGCTTGTTTGACGTCGCCACTCCCATGGGTATCCGGCCTTACCGAACAGACTTTGGTCAAACACTGGCGCTTTGGGGGGTTCCTGAAGGCCCATATTTAATGCTTCCGCTCTTCGGCCCACGCACATTCCGCAGTGGTACTGGTACCCTGGTGGATACTTTTGCATTGTCGGTGCCCCCGTACATTGATAATCGCAGCATTCGAAACTCCATCTGGGGTCTCGAGTTAGTCCACGGCCGGGCACGGCTGCTGGGCTCCGATGAGCTGATCTCTGGCGATCGCTACATATTCGTTCGTGATGCCTACCTGCAACAGAGAGCGGCGTTCGTGAACGACGGCGAACTGCAGGATGATTTTTCTGACTTTGAAGATGGCTGGGACCAGGAGTTCTAAGCTTTATTCGTCTCCAGCATGTGTCCCAGACATGCAAAATTGTGAATTCTTCCTCAAAGCTGAGAACCCCTGTTGCCTGTGCGTGAATGCAGGCGTAGGGTTCCGCTAATTATCTTGAAGAAGCAGCACTGAATGGCCTATAGCGGTAAGGTACTGGTCATTGACGACGATCCGAACCGGGGCAGCAATCTGGCTGAACTCGCTTCTACTGCCGGCTTTACCACTTCCGTAGCAAACTCTTTGGATTCCTTCAGCGCTTCCCTTGGCGAAAGCAGTGATTGGGACGTGGTGCTGTGTGATGTCCATGCTACGCCCGAGGCTTGGGCCGTTGAGGGCGCTAGTCTCAGGGAACTGGATATCCAGGTTCCTGTGATGATGTTTAGCAATGAATCCCGCTCGGCGAGCATGATGCGCGCCCTGAGACTGGGTGCGAATGACTTCTTTGCAACCCCCGTACAGGATCCGGAAGCGCTCGTGGCATCCATGGAGCGTTGCGTCCGTTTGCGCACCATGAGCCGCGAACTCCGGCGGTCTCGTCAAGAGCTCGAAGCGGCAAACCGTGAGCTGAAGAACACGGTGCGAGTACTGGAGAAGGACCAGCAGGCAGGGCGCCAAGTGCAAATGCGTATGCTGCCCACCTCACCCATGGTGGTGAGCGACTACATGTTCAGCCATACAATCATTCCCTCGCTATACCTGAGCGGCGACTTCACGGACTACTTCACCGTGGACGAACACTATGTCGTGTTTTTTATGGCTGATGTGTCTGGTCATGGAAGTTCATCTGCGTTTGCTACCGTACTGCTTAAAAACCTTTTTGCGCGAAAGCGCTCCGATTACCTTCGACGTAATGACAATACAATCCTGAGTCCCGTTGCCATGCTCAGCCTTGCCAACCGGGAGCTTCTGGAGCTCGATGTGGGCAAGTACGCAACCATGGTGATTGGTGTACTGGATCAAATTGAAAATACGCTGCAATACAGTGTGGCTGGCCACCTGCCTTTGCCGGTGCTGGTATCCGACGCGGGGGCCGCGTATCTCGAAGGGGAGGGCAATGCGGTAGGAATGATGCCCGATGCCCGGTACAACGAGCACAGTATCAATTTGCCTGACGCCTTTATGCTTGCTCTCTTTTCCGATGGCATTCTCGAAATCCTGCCCCCGATGAATCTGGTGGAGAAAGAGGCCTTTTTCCTCGATGTGTTTTCCAGAACCGCGGACACCCCGGAAGAGCTGGTCTCTCAGTTGGGTCTGGACAGTGCTGAAACCGCCCCAGATGACATTGCCGCCCTGTTTGTCAGCAAGCGGGTGAGCAATGAGTGAGGGCCAGGTACTCGCTGCAAGTGAGAACGGGGCCTACGTGCTGCGACTAGTGGGGGACGTCCGCTTAACGCTTTGTGCGTCTATCGAGGACTACGTCGATGGCATGTTGGACGATCCGGAGTTTTGTAGTGTGTGGGTCGATCTCTGTGATGTGGAAGGCATTGACAGTACTACTCTTGGACAGCTCGCCAAGCTAGCAATGTCTGTTCATGAACGCTTTGATTTTCGTCCAGCGATTTACTGCTGCGATGCCGGCATCAACCGTCTCCTTGGGAGTATGGGCTTGGATCGTTTATTCGAAATGCATGAGAAGACCTGCTGTGCCTCCGGTAGTGGACAAATTATTCCTATGATTCCGGGAAGCGAAGACGATGTTCGCCAGAAGGTACTGGAGGCCCATCGTACGTTGATGGATGTTTCTTCAGAAAACCGAGAACGGTTTAGCGAGCTTGTGGCCACACTGGAGCGCCACTGACTCGTCGCGTCAGCTATTAGAGGCCGCGATTTTCCCGCGAATAAAGTCCTCGTGGTTCACGTAGATTAGCTCCGATGCCCGTCGGATTAAGTGCTCTTCATACTTGCTCAATGACTTATCGGCATAGGCCACCTGCCACATCGCGTTAATGAGCTGGCATTTTTCTGCGTAGTCATAGTGGTCGTTGACCAGGCGTGTGAACTCGTAAAGCGATGTAGCATTGTCCACCGCGTCACTCGCTTCGGCGAGGAGTCCGTTGACAGTTGTTTCGTCAAGCGAAAGAGTGCTCACCAGAAGCTTTGCCATTGCAGCTTCTTCTTCGGCATCTTGGGCAAAATCAGCCCGAGCGACCTCAACGAGAAGCGCTGCGGTGGCTATACGCCTTACTTCATCCGCACTTCGTGGATTCTCTTCCGGGTCTTCGAGGAAGAGTTTTTTTAGCGCCTCGATCACAGCTCGCTCACCAGAGTTTCCAGTCGTCTCTGGTCGGCGACGAAGTTTCGAATGCCCTCGGCAAGTTTTTCCGTTGCCATGGCATCTTCATTCACCGCTAAACGGAAGCTCGCTTCGCTGAGAGTGCTCTTGGCATCCTCGCTATTTGCGTTATCGGAACTAAGCTTCTGCGGTAAGTCGCCATGGTCATTGGCTAACTCTTCAAGGAGTGCGGGGCTGATGGTCAAACGATCGCAGCCTGCTAAAGCCTCGATTTCTCCACAGTTTCGGAAACTGGCGCCCATGACCACCGTCGCGTATTCGTGCTGTTTGTAGTAGTCGTAAATGCGCCGCACAGATTGAACGCCGGGGTCGTCTTCGCCGCTGCTCACCACAAGGTCGGTATTCGCTTTGTACCAATCTAGAATTCGACCCACGAAAGGTGAGATAAGGAAGACGCCCGCATCCGCGCATGCCTGAGCTTGAGCGAAACCGAAGAGGAGGGTCAGGTTGCATTGAATGCCATCTTTCTCTAACTGTCGTGCAGCGCTGATTCCTTCCCAGGTTGATGCTGTTTTGATCAATATTCGATCTCGCGATATACCCGCTTCTTCGTATAAAGCGATGAGTCTGTGAGCACGCGCGATGGTGGCCTCGCGATCAAAGGACAGTCGAGCATCGACCTCTGTGGAAACGCGGCCGGGCACAATGTCTAGAATCTCCGTACCAACGGCTACTGCAAAATGATCGCAGCACGCCGCGAGTTGCTCGCTGCTACTGCCGCCATCGCTGTGAGCACGCTCTTTGGCTTTGAGAAGAATGTCCTGATAGTGCGGAAGTGCGGCGGCTTTGAGCAGCAAGGATGGGTTAGTGGTGGCATCCATTGGCGTAAAGCGTCGAATAGCCTCAATGTCGCCGGTATCGGCAACCACGTCGGTCATAGTTTTGAGTTGGCTCAGTTTGTCAGTCATAGAATCCTCTGTTGTGTAGGCTTCAGGCTGCGAGCTGCATAACTTCGTTAACAGCTGCCCGGAGTACATCCGCGCCCGCTCCAGGTCTGTGCGCCTGTTCACTGAGCAGGCGACGATAGCGCTTGGCACCCGGCACTTCCTGATAGAGTCCCAAGAGGTGTCGAGTGATCTGGTTTAATCTGGCACCGCTTTCCAGCTCTCTTTCCACGTAAGGCAAAATCGCCTCGATAATGTCTTCACGGTAGCGTAACTCTTTTGGCTCCCCAAACAGTCGATGATCAACGTCCGCTAGGATCCAAGGATTGTGATACGCACTGCGACCGAGCATCACCCCGTCCACGTGAGGGAGATGCATGTCGCAGTCTTCTAAAGTCTCTATGCCACCATTGATCACGACAGAGAGCTGGCGAAAGTCGCGTTTCAGCTGATAAACCCAGGGGTAATTGAGGGGCGGGACTTCACGGTTTTCTTTTGGCGAGAGGCCTTTTAACCAAGCCTTGCGCGCGTGAACAATGAACACGTCGCATCCGCCCTCGGCGACCGTGCCGACAAAATGGCAAAGCTCCCCGTAGCTCTCCATATGATCGATGCCAATGCGGTGTTTTACGGTAACGTCGATAGAGCAGGCGTTGCGCATAGCTTTTACGCCATCGCGAACGAGTTCGGGTTCGCCCATTAGGCAGGCACCGAAAGCGCCGTTTTGCACTCTGTCCGATGGACAGCCGCAGTTCAGGTTAACTTCGTCAAAACCCCAGTCTTCGGCCCATCTGGCGCAGCGAGCGAGATCCTCGGGATTTGAGCCACCAAGCTGCAGCGCAATGGGCGACTCTCGCTCATCGAATTGCAGGAATCGATCGCGATCGCCATGAATAAGGGCGCCGGTGGTTACCATCTCGGTATAGAGCCGTGCGTTATTCGTCAGCAAGCGCCAGAAGTAACGACAGTGCCGATCAGACCAGTCCATCATGGGTGCAGTGCAAAAACGCCATGGAGACACGGTGTTGTCGCTGGATGTGTGGCTGGGAACTTGTGTGGATATGTGCTCGGACATTCTCGAAAGGGAAGCGCTAGAGGCATCAGGGTTTGCGGATGCGCGCAATTGTATCGACAGACTGCGGTCGATGCACGTTGGCCGAGATCGCAAATGACCCGTCGAAACGAATCGCGCCACGCCCACTGGTCAAGCGGCAAGACAGAACGCACAATAGCGACCACTCAGCGATAAACCCCCTCTCCCCGGCAATAGTTAGTGAGGCAACATGCATAGCAAGATACCCAGTATTTTTTCGATTTCCGCGGCCGCATTGATCAGCATTGGCCTTGCACCGTTGGCTCTAAGTGCCGATTCCGCAAAGTTCATGGTCATCGATGGTCACAACGACCTGCCATGGCAATATCACGAGCGTTATGGCAATCGTCTTGCGCCCCTCGATGTTGCGGATCGTCACGAGGACATGAAGCCACCATTGCACACGGACATCCCGCGCTTAAGAGAGGGCGGGGTTGGTGCGCAGTTTTGGTCTGTCTACGTTCCTATTGCGGCCTACGGTGGTGCGCCCGGCGATGCTGCCCTGGTTCTTGATCAAATGGATGTCGTACGCCGTCTTGTGGAACGCCATTCCGACGATCTCGCACTGGCTATGACAGCCGCGGATGTGCGCCGTGCAGCCTCCGAAGGCAAGATCGGATCTCTGATGGGTATCGAGGGAGGCCACGCCATTGAGAATTCTTTGGGCACCTTGCGCTCCCTTTACGCTGCGGGCGCTCGATACATGACTCTGACTCATAGTAAGGGTCTTGCGTGGGCAGATTCAGCCACCGATGCGCCCCGGCATGATGGTCTTACAGAATTTGGAGAGAGCGTGGTTCGAGAGATGAATAGACTGGGCATGCTGGTCGATCTTTCTCACGTAACCGCAGCCACTATGCACGACACGCTCGATACCGTGACGGCCCCAGTGATTTTCTCTCATTCTTCGGCCAGAGGTCTCAACGATCATCCGAGGAATGTACCTGACGACGTTCTCGAGCGTATGCCGAAGAACGGTGGCGTGGTGATGGTGACCTTCGTGCCGGGATACATCTCGCAAGAACGTCGCGATTGGGACTTGGCGAGAACCGGGCAGCGGGCGAGTCTGGCAGCGATGCACCCCTATGACGAAGGGCTTCAGGACGATTTGCTGGCTGAATGGGAAGCCGCCCATCCCAAGCCTGAAGCGACGTTGTCTCAGGTTGCCGATCACATCGACCATATCCGTAAAGTAGCGGGCGTTGAGCACATTGGACTCGGTGGAGATTTTGATGGGATTAGCTCGGTGGTTCAGGGATTGGAAGATGTCTCCACTTACCCCGCGCTCTTTGATGAGCTGAAGCGTCGGGGATACAGCGATGCCGACTGTGAGGCTATTGCCGGCGGCAATGTGTTGCGGGCTTTAGAAGCTAACGAGAAAGAAGCGCTGCGGCTGCAGCAGGAACGCCTCGCTGAAGATCCACCAGAAGACGGTGTTGGGGCCGTGTAGAGAGAGTTAGGCATCGTTTTAGTTATGAAAAACACGCTCGGTCTGACACTGTTGTTAGGACTCGCTCTTTGGCGTTTTGAGGCTGCAGCTGCTGAAGTTGATATGCCCGTCTCCTTCTCAGCGGTACTTGAATTAAAGGCAAGGAAGCCCGATTTCGATATCCGTTACGGCTCGGCGCCTTCCCAAACGGCGACGCTGTGGATGCCCCCGCTGAGAGCCGAGGGGCCTGTACCCGTGATCTTTTTGGTACATGGAGGCTGTTGGCTCAGCGATTACAGTGCGGAGCATATCTACCCATTGGCCGCTCGACTTGCCGCCGATGGGTACGCGGTGTGGGTGCCGGAGTATCGGCGTGTGGGCGAGAAAGGAGGTGGCTGGCCAGGTTCAGCGGTTGACATGGCTTTGGCTTTGGATGCTTTGGCGGACATAGAAAACCCACGTTTGGCGCTGTCCAGAACGGTGGTTATGGGACATTCGGCAGGCGGACATTTGGGGCTATGGCTCGCTGCAAGAGACCCAGACTTACTTAAGCCGCCTGTGCGCATTGCCGCCGCTATCGGCTTGGCTGCGATTACGGATCTGAAGAGTTACTCTCAGGGCGGAAATAGTTGTCAGGCTGTAACGGAGCCTTTTATGGGGACGAGCGCCGCTGCGACTCCCCATGCCTACGCTGAAGCGTCTCCTGCTTTACTCTCCACCCGCGTGCCTGTGCGACTTTTGCGAGGAGCTGAAGATGGCATCGTCGGGCCTGAACAAATGACTGCGATGACGCGTGCAAGCACGATGGAGCTGCCGGGTGCAGGCCATTTTGATTGGGTCCATCCGGATACCGATGCATACAATTTGATTCTCGACGCCATTTTCGATGTGCTCAGCGTATCGATCCAGCCCCCAAGACCAAGACCGTGAGTGATTCAGCCCTTGCTCGGGATAAAGCGGATTCTCTTGCTGATCTTAAAGAGTTATTCCAGTTACCTGCGGGTGTGGTCTACCTCGACGGAAATTCTCTAGGAGCGCTGCCCCGCGCCGTTACTGCTGCGGTAAAGGACGTCGTGGAGCATCAGTGGGGCGACGATCTGATCACTAGCTGGAATGCCCACGACTGGATTCGTTTACCAAACCTGGTTGGAGAGAAACTTGCCCCGCTCATTGGCGCCGCCCCGGGACAAGTGCTGTGTAGCGACAGCATTTCAGTAAACCTGTTTAAGCTATTGGCCACGGCAATTGAGCTTAATACCGGGCGAAGAATAATTCTTGCGGTTGATGAAGACTTCCCCACAGACGCATACATTGCTCAGGGGCTGTCCCAGATGCTAGGAGAGGACCGCTGCGAACTCCGTCGCGTTGCAGCACAGGATGTGCAGGCGGCACTGAGTGACGATGTCGCGGTGTTAATGCTCACCGAGGTGAACTATCGCAGCGGAGAGCGCCATGATATGCAGGCGCTTACCGATGCAGCACATGCCGCAGGTGCTCTGGTGCTTTGGGATCTTGCACATTCAGCTGGGGTTCTACCGATAGAGCTTGATCGCAGAGGCGTTGATCTTGCTGTGGGCTGTGGTTACAAGTATTTCAATGGCGGCCCAGGTGCCCCGGCTTTTCTCTACGTGAATAAGCGCCACCATGCCCGGGCACGACAGCCCCTGTCAGGATGGCTGGGTCATCAAGATCCCTTCGCTTTTGCTTCAGATTATGAGGCTGCAGGGGGAGTGCAGCACTATCAAGCGGGTACGCCGGGAATTATCAGCATGGCCGCGCTGAACGCCGCCCTCGATGTTTTTCAGAGGGTAAGCATTGAGCAGCTTCGCGAGAAGTCCCTGGCTTTAACGGACTTTTTTATAGAGGGTATTGAAACTCGCGGTTTGCTCGCTTCGCTGGAGTGCATCACCCCTCGAGAGCATCATAGACGTGGCAGCCAGGTGAGCCTTCGTTACGAACATGCATGGGGGTTGTCTCAGGCTCTTATCGAGGCGCAGGTTATCGTTGATTTTAGGGCGACCGATATTGTTCGTTTTGGTTTTTCGCCGTTGTATAACAGCTTTTCTGATGCTCAAAAGGCCCTTGATGTACTGGAGGAGATCCTCGTGAAGGGCCTGCATCTAGATGATCGGTTCGCAACGCGGCCTACGGTGACTTGATGCGCGCCCAGAGTATCTGCCTTTTGCTGCTTTCCTTCGTCTTTGTCTGTGCACCCGCATTTGCCCAATGGCCGGCCATGCCGAATCCACCGTCGATACCGGTTTTTAAATCACTGCAGTTAGACGTCTCCGCCACGGTAACGCGTTTGGCATTTGGGTCTTGCTACAAGGCTCAATTGGGAGGGGAGCGCGTCTGGCAGTCTATCGCAGACACGCAACCGAACCTGTTTATCTTCGCGGGAGATACGCTGTATCCGGATAGGGACGACGACACCGCCGCTCTTACTGAGTTGCGCGCGGCTTATCGATTGCTACAAGGCGTTCCAGAGTTTGCGGCATTACGGAGCAATGTGCCTGTGTTAAGTGTTTGGGACGACCATGACTTTGGCAGGAATGACGGAGGAGGAAATTTTCCCTGGCGCCTCGAGTCCGAGCGACTCTTTGAGCGCAGCTGGGTGGAGATGGATGACCCGCGACGAGAACGCCCGGGCATTTATTTTAGCGAGCTGGTCGGAGAAGCGGGGAAGCAACTACAACTGATTGTGCTGGACACGCGGTTTTTCCGTTCAGTACTTCGCTCGAGCGACGATCGCGGGGCGAAAGGTAAAGAGCGGTACATACCGGATGATGATGCGCAAAAGACAATGCTCGGCGACGAGCAATGGCGTTGGCTCGAGAGTCAGCTTCAGCAGGACGCTGACCTGCGAATCATAGTCTCTTCAGTTCAAGTACTCGCCGACGGGCACGGATGGGAAGGGTGGCGACAGCTACCTCAGGAACGCGAGCGATTGTTTGACGTTTTAAGGGCGAACGACACGGCGCCGGTGTTACTTTTATCCGGTGATCGCCATGTGGCGGGTTTCTATGAACGGGACATCGGCACGAATACGTCGCTAGTGGAGTTCACATCCTCCGCACTGAACAACCCCATCTCCTTTCCTAACCGCTACAAAACGCTAGAGGAGGACGGCCCCTATCGATTGGGAGATCTCTATGGCGAAGCAAACTTTGGTTCTCTGGATATCGATTGGAAAGCGGGTGTGGTCGAGCTGAGTTTGCACGATGCGAGTGGGCAGGTTGTACGCACGCTGCTGCGCACTTTGAGTAATTAGGCCTGCTAATCTTTTTTTGAGCGCCTATAATCACCAGCCCTCGCTGGCTACTAGATTGTGTTATGACTGTTCGAACTCGCGTTGCTCCCTCCCCCACAGGGGATCCCCACGTTGGCACTGCGTATATCGCTTTGTTCAATCTCTGCTTTGCACGAGCCCATGGGGGGCAGTTTGTGTTACGTATCGAAGATACGGATCAGACACGCTCCACTGCATCATCAGAGCAGGCGATTCTCGATTCCTTGCGATGGCTGGGCCTTGGTTGGGATGAGGGCCCAGATATTGGCGGCGAGTACGGACCTTATCGTCAAAGCGAACGTATGGAAATTTATGGCGGCTATGCTCAGCAACTCGTTGATGAGGGAAAGGCATTTGTTTGCTACCGCCGACCCGAAGAGTTAAATGAGCTCAGAGAGTCGCGGCGCGCTGCTGGAAACAGCACTGCTCTTAAGTACTCCGACTTAGCACTGCCAGCTGATGAAGTAGAAAGGCGTCAGGCGGCGGGTGAGCCTTACGTCATTCGTATGATTGTTCCGGAGGAAGCCGGTGTTTGTGCCGTGCAGGACTTGCTGCGCGGCGAGATTGAGCTTGAGTGGAGCATGGTTGACGCTCAGATTCTTCTCAAGTCCGATGGCATGCCTACTTACCACTTGGCGAATGTTGTGGATGATCACCTAATGGAGATTACCCATGTGATACGCGGAGAGGAGTGGATTAATTCTGCCCCTAAACATCAGCTTCTCTATGAATATTTTGGCTGGGACATGCCAGTGCTCTGTCACTTGCCCTTGCTGCGCAATCCCGACAAATCGAAGCTCAGTAAGCGCAAGAACCCCACGAGTATTCTGTATTACCAACGCATGGGGTTCTTGCCGGAGGCGCTGTGCAACTATTTGGGTCGCATGGGGTGGTCTATGCCCGACGAGCGCGAGAAGTTCAGCCTTTCAGAAATGCAGGAGTCTTTTGATATTCAAAGGGTCTCCTTGGGAGGCCCAATTTTTGACGTTGAAAAGTTGCGTTGGCTGAACGGTATGTGGATTCGCGAAGACCTTAGTCAGGAGCAGCTTGCCCAGCGTTTGGTCGAGTGGGCGTTCAACGCCGAGCAATTGGCGGCGGTGCTTCCCCATCTTCAACAAAGGATGGAAACGCTCAGTGACTTCGCTCCGCAGTCGGCGTTTTTAGTATCCGGAGAGCTGTCTTTAAGCCCCGAGCAGTTCACTGAATTGGGGGCGGAGACAGAGCAGACACTGAAAACACTGCAGTTCGCACTCTGGCGTCTTGAGGCGTTGCAGGACTGGAGTCGCGATGCGGTGTGGGACGCAGTTAAGACCTTGGCAGATAGTCTTGATATTAAAGTTCGCGATTTTCTCGCTCCGCTGTTTATTGCGATCTCTGGTAGCCGGGCGTCTATTTCGGTCGTGGATGCGATGAGCTTGCTCGGTCCCGACATGAGCCGAGCGCGTATTCGACACGCCATAGACACCCTGGGCGGCGTATCCAAAAAAGCGGCTAAGCGTTTGGAGAAGGAATACCAGGCTGTTTAGAAGCGGTTCCCCTGATTTTTTGAGCGCTATTTCGTAGGTTCGTTCCAGGCCTCCATGGCGGCTTCGCAGGGGTTCCCTCGAGCAAAGATTCTCTCGAGCAAGGGTTTGGCAATAATGGTTACCCCTGCGCTCGCAACAGCCGCGCCCCCACTGATAGCAGAGCTTGCGATATCAAGACCCAAGCTTGGTTTTGCCAGCGTGCCGGTTACAGCCACAAAGGGATTTATCACGCTGGCCGCGCTAATACCAAGCCCTTTGCGCGCTCTGTTGTTAAAGCTGATATTCAATTTTTCACTGCGTAGATCTATCTGGCCCTGAGCCGATAGATCAATCTGCGCACTTCGGAAAACGAAACCAGGATCAAGGCTTAGAACACCTTGCTCCGCCCGCGCCGCCAGAACGGTGCATTCGACCTCCATGTTCGTTTGGCCCTTGGTGAGCATGGGGAGAAGGGTCTGAAACACCTGTGCGACAAAGGACTCTGTGGCAGCACTCAGCTTCATCTTACGCAGAGTGCCCGATCCGCCGGTCATCAGGAACTCACCGTCCAAGGAAGCGGTAACGGCCCTCAAGCTGTTCCCGCTTGCCGTCAAGGCGCTGCGAAGGTCGTATCGTGGCAGTGCCTCGTACTGGGCGCCCGCGGCCACCACTCCCAAAGGCATACTCGCGACCGTGAGTTCGCTCTTAAGTTCAGCAAGATCGTCTGTGTCAGAGATGCTTAGGTTGCCTTCGTATTTACCCCGACTACCCTCGAGATTTTCTATCGTAAGCAGACCCTGGCCATCGCCGCTCTTCAGTCGTAATGTAGCTTTCTCTACCAGCGACTGCTCGACGAACTGCGGATCTTCAAGGCCAAGAGGGCCGGTAGTGACAGAAAGATCAATGCGATAATCGCGCAACCACTGAAGACGAAGGGGTATATCCGGGATCAATCGATCCTTGTTACCTTCTGATGCATTTTCCGCAGTGTCTTTTTGCTTTCTTTTCACTATCCACGTCTGCAAGTCTGCCTCGGGGACCTCAATAGCAGCGAGTAGCGACTTTTCTGCATTATCCCAGCGGACATCGCCGCGAATAACTGATTCGCCCAAAGTAATGCTCTGGGCGTCCAACGAGGTAATTTGATCTTTGATCTCTGCATTAACTTCAATGTTGTAGGAGAGCAGCTGTTGGGGGAGGAAAGACACGCTGCCGAAACTGCGCAGGTCGTTTCCCGATCCTCTGACAGAGAGACTAATCCCTTCTTCGATGTTTGAGGGCACGGTGATATCTACGCTGAGCAGTGCTGATTCGTCGTCGAAGATCTCAGCATTGATTTTGGTTGAATCTGCCGCCTGACGAGTGACAGAGCGCAGAGTCAGGGGGTTCTGCGGGGTGGAGTAACCTTCAAAATCGGGTATCAGCTGAGATATGTCATCAAAGCGGAGATTTGATTCGAGTACAGTGCGCTCATTGATGCTGAAGTCCCGACTAAGCTCAAGGCGGGCGTCGCCGCTGACCTCAGGTCCAGATAGTTTCTGCAGATCAACGGAAAACAGATCGGGGGTGAGTTTTGGAGCCAGTTCGAAACTGTAACTACCGGAGGGCAAGTAGTCCGAGGCATAGTCACCCAGCAGCGCGTTCACGTTAGATATTTGCCCCACGAGCTGCAGGTCACTTGATAGCGCATTATCTGCATAGCGTAGGCCGCCCTGACGGCCCTCTAGACTAAGACCGCCCACGCGTATGCGAGGATTACTGATCACCACGCTTTCAGGCTTGCCCTTAACATCCACGGCTAAGCTGACGGGAGCCTCACCCAGAGTCGCTAAACCGAGACGTTGCCCCAATTGATTAAGAGATTGGGCGTCCGCCGTTAAATGGATGTCCGCGTTGTCGAATTTGGGGTAACTGTTTAAGCGACCCTCGAGTTGTCCGTGGATGTCATAGGCAAAAACGTCTGCAGAATGGATACTGATGACAGCATCGTCCGAGATTGACAAATTGCCGTTTACGCTTAGCGGTGTATCCGGGATGTCTACCCCAAAATTTGCGGCAATGGTGCGAAGGCTAGGGCTGCTTACATCGACCTTGAGGTCACTGCCAGCATAGTTTGGGAAGTTATCCAGAGTGCCCGAGAGCTGCAGTTCATGGGCGCCAATGGATAATTTGCCCTCAACGTATTCACCACGATCGACATTGTTCTGTATGTCGATGTCGAAGGAATAGGGCTTTTCGAGGTTTGGTGTGAGTTCGAGGAGCTTCTGATAAAAGGAGAAATCTGGCCCGCTTGCTCTGAGGTGCACTGTTCCGCCGTTGGTGCCGGGAAATGCGGGTAGTACGACATCGGCTTCCAGATGATTGCTGCCGGCTGTCAGAGTCGAGTCGCGAAACTCGATGCGCTTACCATTTCGTAAAAGGCGACCTTTGATCGATAGCGGAACATCAGCGCCGGGACCCAAACCTAGCGCTTGCGCAAGCCTTGGCAGGCTGTCGGCATCAAGCTGCATATCGAGGTCCATGCCATCGCCCGATCCCGGACTATCAATACTGCCATGAAGGCTAGCGGTCAGATGAGGTAAATCCGCTTGCAGTTTAAGGTCGAGTCCCGGTTCCACGTCTTTAATCTGTAGGACGATGTTTGCGGGGTCGTCGGCCTCGAGCATCGGTGATAATTCGGCGAGCCTGTCGGGCATGGGGCCCGATAACTGGGCATCGAGGGTGAGATTCCGAAGCTCAGCTATGTCAGGAATCTGATAACTGCCTTCGAGCTTTAGCTCTCCAATCCCGCCAGTAAACGTCGCCGACATGTTGCGGCCCGTCTGGACAGTGTTGAATCCGCTGCTATCAATCTCCAGCCGCCAGGGACGGTCCTGTAGCTTGCCATTTCCCGCCACGCTCAAGGTGTTTTGATTCAGCGCGTCTTGCGTTAGAGAGTCAACAAGCAGATCTACGATGTTTCCGGTTTTGTCATTTCTGCGCTGGATGTGAACATCACGGACTTCCAGGTGTTTGACTGCTACGGGCGGTGGTCCGGGCGACGATGCTTCCTCCCCATCGTTAGCCCCCAGGGATAGTTCCGGTAGATTGCTTGCACCATTGCTGTCCTTGTGGAGACGCAGCTTTAACCCCTGAATCGAAAAGTGATCAACGATGATTTGATCGTCGAAGAGTGTCCATGGATCGATCACAGCTTCAAGAAATTGTAGCTCGAGCATTTCCGCGCTTTCTGCCCATTCAGCATTGGCCAATGTGACGTTGCTGAGGCTAAGTCTCAGGCCGGAATTGATCTGAATGTATGGAGGGTCATAAAAGGTGATTTGTCTGCTGAGGGCTTCGCTTATGCGAGCTTCTAGAAAAGAACCCGCAAACCCCAGGGAGAGACCGTGTCGTAGAGACAGGGCAAGCGATGACGCGCCAACACCGAGCGCGACGATCAGTAGCAGGAGCGTCGGTTTTAGTCGCATCAATCGTTGCGAGAAAGTAGTGCTGCCGCGGCCGCCGTTACAAAGGTCTCAAAAGCTAAAGCACCCCAGGTGTAACTGGTGAGCACGTCGTCGCTACGCAGAGCTCCCACCGCACGGGTGGCTGCCAAGAGGCCGATGGCTAAAACGAGGAGAAGTAAAGCGCTGCGTGAGAGCTGCGATCTAAACGCAGCGATAAGGCAAAAGACACCTACGCCAGCTTGAAGCCCACCATACATCGCAGACATCTCCGCATAGCCATCTCCACTGAGTATTTGTAGGCCCGCGAGGCGCGCTGGAAGCACCGGGTCGAGAATACAGGCGACTCCATATCCGATAAACACCAGGGCGACAAAAATTAAGAATACGCGAATCATCGTTAGGCCTCGGGACTATGGAGCATCTGTGGTTGGGTGCTGCGATTCCAGTCGAGCGGCCAGCCGTTGGCTGACTACGTAAAACGCTGCCCCGGATACAACGATGCCCAGACAAATCATCGCTTCTATGGGGCGTTGCAACACGATGTACAGCAGAGTCCAGCCGGTGATTAACAGAAAAATAATTGGCGGTAAGGGGTAAAGCCAGGTTCGAAACGGCCGCGGTAAGTCAGGTTGGCGCCAGCGTAGTATGAATACGCCCATCACCGTGAAAAAGGTATTCAGCGCCATAGTCGCACCGGAGAACACGAGTATTCGATCGAAAGACGAAGACCACAGAAAGGCGAGAGCAACCGCTGCCTGCACGAGTACCGCCGTTGATGGGATCCCATCCTTGTTCACGCGGCCTAGCAGCGCGAACAGAGGGAAGTCCTCTCCGATACGGTGGAGTACGCGAGGTCCTGCCAGAATCATGGCGCTTACCGTTGATACCAGGAGGAGCGCCAAAAGGACCCCCATGATTGTGGCTCCTGCCTCACCGAAAGCGTAGCTTGCAGCGACGTATCCCACTTCGACCTTGCCGACCATGGCGTCCATGGGAGCCACGGACAGAAAAACGTAGTTGAGTAGTAGATAAGAAAGGCAAACTAAAGAGGTACTCGCAATCAGCACAATAGGTAAAGAACGCTGAGGACGTTCGAGTTCACCGGTGATATAGGTCGCGGCATTCCAGCCGGAATAGGCATAGTTCACATAGATAAGCGATACCGCGAAGGCGCCAGAGAACAACAGCGCGCCGTCTCCGTGGACAGGGAGAAAGCGGGTTGACTGCCCTGAATCGTTAAACAGTAGCGCTAAGCCTGCAAAGCCAATGATTAATAGAATCTTCAGCATAGTAAACAGGCTCTGTGTGCTGCCTGAGCTTTTATGGCTTCTGCTGTGCGCGAACGCGAGAACGACGACAAGTCCTGTTGCCAGCCAGATACTCGAGAGCTGCGGGAAAACGGCCGACAAATAACTACCAAAGGTCATAGCCGCCAAGGCGGTTGGCGCGGCAAAGCCCACGGTTGCCGAAACCCAGCCCGAGATGAAACCCGCGCTGGGATGGTAGATCTCGCTGAGGAAGTTATATTCGCCGCCGGAGCGCGGCAGGGCAGCGCCGAGCTCAGCGTAAGACAGGGCGCCACAGAGCGCCGCGAGCCCACCCACCGCCCAAAGCGATAGCAAAACAGGTGCGGATTGAATTTCCACGAGCTGGAACCCAAGACTGGTGAATACGCCCGTGCCGATCATATTGGCGATGACAATGGCGGCAGCTACTGAGGGGCGAAAACGGGTCACGGGGCATTGTTCCGCGAATGCTTCCGTGGTGCAACTTTCAAGGGCCCTATAGCCATACAGCGACCAGTAATGCCGCGATAAACAGGCTGGTAAATTGTCGTGTGTGACCAAAGGCGTGCGCTGAGAACCACAGCGGCCAAATTTGCTTCGGGTAGCTTTCCGGACGCTCAAGAGGTTTGGTGTGTTGCAGTGCTTTTAAGGCCCGTAAAAGCGCTGGAACGCTCAGCAGCACGACAGCCAAGATCCAGTGTTCCGTACCATTGGCGATCAGGACTGCACAGCCGATGTATTGCGATACCAGTAATCCCTGCGTTGCATAGCGCGCATTACGCTGGCCAAGCAGTACGGGAAGCGTTCTCACCCCTTTATCACGGTCCATTTCCAGCTTATCAATGTGTTTACCAAAGAGTACCGTTGTAGGGCCAATGCCGTATAAGAGACCCAGCCATGCAGCGGATGTACTCCATTCCCCGGTACTCACGTAGTAGCTGCCACCCACCATCAAGGGGCCCCAGACCAATAGCACCGCGGGCTCTCCAAGGCCGATGTACTTGAGCGGCCAAGTGTAAAAAAGTACGAAAAAGGCGCCTCCGAGCATCAGCGGCAAGGTTAGTCCTCCCCGTTCCGCGATTAGATAAACGCCAACGAGGAGGGCGGCGCCACCCGTGAAACCAATGTATACGAGGAACTGTTTACGACTCAGGAGGCCGTCTTCCAGCACATGAACCCCGTATTGATTTCGATAGTAATTGCCCGCATCGATGCCTTTCGCGGAATCGGTGAGATCATTGAGTAAGTTGTTCGTTGCATGGGCAAGCATCAGACCGAGCACGCACAGGAGCCACAGTCCCAAATCACCCCTGCCGTCGCGCCATGCAAGTAAGCCACCCAGCGCCGCGGACATTAGAGTCATAAACAGCACTGAAGATCGCACGGCCAGAAGCCATCGAACGGGTAAGGCGAGCGTTTGCCATTGCCCCGGCTTCAGGCGAGGTACCGTGGTCACAGCCTGCCACCAGGTGGGGGACTCATTCATTTGTAGGAATTCTCCAGTGTGATTACCACAACTTAAGCGCTCTGGAAGTCGCGATTAGGCTGGTGAAAGTTTATCAGCTCACTGCCACTAATGGATTGAGGACCTAGCGCGATCTCGCAGATGAATTTCGTTGTCCATGATCGATCGTGGTCTCTTGAAATTACCGCCCACCCCTATTAGACTCGCGCCTCCTCTATGGGGCCATAGCTCAGCTGGGAGAGCGCAACACTGGCAGTGTTGAGGTCGGCGGTTCGATCCCGCCTGGCTCCACAAAATTACCGTTATATATCAGTATCTTGCGCTTTAGCGCGACCTCCGCACCCGCTTCGTTGCAGAATTGGGTACCGCATTGGGTACTCACTGGGAGCACTCGGAAACCTGGCGCCCCCATCAAATAAGCAGTCATATTCTAAGCTGATGTTACCCACCTTTGGAGCATCAGCATGACCCGTCAAGAACTCTATGACCTCGTTTGGTCCAAACCCATGACGCATATCGCAAAAGACTTCGGGATGTCCGATCAGGGTGTCCGCAAGCATTGCGTTAAATCTGAAATCCCTACTCCACCGCTGGGCTATTGGGCAAAGATAGCGCACGGGAAGAAGGTGCCCAGGCCCAAGCTACCAACAAAGGATTTGTCTGCTGACGCGGAAGTGCGGCTGTCTCCCAGAGCTGAGAAGTACCGGACCGATTCTGGCTATGACCTTCAGAAGATGGCCGAAGCAAACGCAGAGCTGCAGGGGTTGTGTACTGTTCCGGAAGAGCTCTCAGAGAAACCTCCGGCCGTGGTCAAGCAGTTCAGGGCACTGATGCGCCAGGCAAGGACCACCAGTAACGGCTTCAAGGAAGTCGGCGACAGTTACAAGCCCAAAATTCTTGTCGGTAAGGACAGCGTTGATCGCGTCAGTCGGATTCTCTGCACGCTGAGCACTGTGGCCGAGTCACTGTCGCACCAACTTGTGCTGGAAGATGGGAACCTATTCTGGCTCGCTGATGATGAGCGCCTGCTCCTCAAGATCAAAGAGGCGAACGGCAAGACTCCGCATGAACCTACCAAGGCCGAGTTGAAGGAGCAGGAACGGCGGGAGGGCTCTGACTGGTACTCTCCCAACAGAAAAGCGTACCCGATGTGGGACTACTTTCCGTCAGGGCGCCTGTCCATGGCGCTCTCAGATACCGTTGGTTACGGGTGGGGTAGGGACAAGATAGAACGTCGCTGGCGAGATACAAAGGCACGTACACTCGAGTCGCGCTTGCCGGAAGTGGTTCTATGGCTCGAAGAAGCGGTGCCATTGGTCAGAACCAAACGGTTAGAGGCTGAACGGCAAGCCCGTGAAGAGGCAGAGCGTCAGGAACGAGCGCGACAGCAGCGGGAACGCCGGCGTATGGCCGAAGAGCTGGAGAAGGCAATCTGCGAGATGGCCGAGACCAATCAGCGTAGGCAGCGGGTGCTCGCACTGGCCGAAATTCTGCAGGTTGAGCAAGATTCAGATCCACGGTTATTGAATGAGGTAGTAGCATATGCAGATGTTCTGCGTATGCAGCTTTGCGAGCGGCGACTGGCGGATGAGGCAATCTTGGCAGGCGCCCAGTCTGAATCAGGGGGCCTAATTAGTGCGCTGACCGAAAGCCTTCCGGAGCGCTGTTATGGTTGGTGATAAGGGGCCTTCGGTTAGCCCTTCTATTGCGCGAGGGCCGGATAGCAAGTCCGACCGCACGGCGGCTTCTGCTGAAAATCGTCAAAGTAAGCATCCGCATCCGCATCCGCATCCGCATCCGCTAGTGTAGAGAGTTTGAGAAGTCGGACACTGATCGTCGTTAGTGCGGCGGTCCGAGGTGGCGCCATCGTGAATACTGGCGTGTCGCTTTACGGTACCTGTTGATTCGTACAGCGTGGCCTTAGTTGGGTGACGTCGTAAGCTGGCTTTTTATGCTGGGAATCAAAAATGGTGATTGGCAACAAAATTCCGTTTGGACTCCGTCACGGCGTCCTGGTCGGAGTAAATGAGGTTGAGTCAGGCCTACGATGCGGGTGTGTCTGCCCCGCTTGCGGGCGTGATTTGCAGGCGAGGAAAGGTCGTCAGGTCTCCCACTACTTTGCTCACAACCCCTCGGAAGAGGGGGTTCGATGTGAGTCTGCCCTCGAAACAGCCATTCACCTAATGGCAAAGCAAGTAATAGGCGAGGCGAAAGCGATCTCTCTGCCCGAGCTTTCCGTCAAAGAGTTGCAGTACGATTTCTCTCAGAGACGTCATGCGATGGCAGAAGTAGTAGTCGAAGAAAGGCAGTTGGTCTTTGATGACATTGATATCGAAAGGCAGCTCGATGACCTCCGTCCGGATCTTATTGGCTATGTCGACGGCAATCCGGTCGTCATAGAGATCTACGTCTCACACAAATGCGATCGAGGGAAGGTAACGAAGTTGCGTGACAGGGGGCTGCGCGCGGTGGAAGTCGATCTCTCGAACGTCAGGTATACGGTCACAAAACAAGAGCTCGAAAAGCTTTTGCTCGTTGAGACTGAGAACAAGAAGTGGCTATCGCACCCCGAAGCTCCAGCAGTAAAGCAGAGACTCCGATCCTCGCTCAGGGAAAAAGTAAAGAGAGCCAATGAGAGCATTCAGCAAACGTCTTCACGCAACCAAAACCCGCGGTCCGCAATGTCCCGTCACGTTCAGCCACGGCGCCCGAAAGCCGCGCCGACCCCAAAACCAGTCAAGGAGTACCCGAGCCGGATTTTTTTCTGCAAAGAGTGCCGTCATCAGTTTTCTATGATGAGCACAGAAGCGCTGAACACGCTTGTTACGGTTACCTGTACCGCCTGTGGAGCTGATGTCTCCACTCGTCGTGTTTGAACTTGGGCCTAGTAAAGCCGCAAACAACGCATAGCGTGCAAACCAGTAACGCGCACGGGTCGTTGATAGCTGATCTGTGAGAGTTACCAAGAGTGCTGCTGGTGTTGGTATTGTCACTTTAGCTATCAACGGTAAGTCCATTTACTCTTTTTAGGTTGTAAGATATCGCTAAGTACGGACTACTGATGCAATGGCGGTAACGGTGGCCCTTTGCCAAGTGTTGCGAGTAGGACTAGTTGTCTGCGTAGCCATGATGTGGATGGTAGGCGACGACCTTGATTGAAAGATAATAGTTTTCACGGGACCTCATGACCGAAGATCACAAGAAACAACTCCAAACTCAACTCTGGAATATCGCAAACACCCTGCGCGGTAAGATGGGGGCTGACGAGTTTCGCGACTACATCCTTGGGTTTATCTTTTATAAATATCTGTCAGAACGAATGGGGTTGTTTGCCGATGAGATTCTGGCTAATGACGGCATAACCTTTGATCAGGTTGATGAGGCCAGCGCAGACGGGCAGGAGATGCTTCAGGCCATCCAAGAGAATTCTGTAGAACGGCTTGGCTATTTTCTAAAACCCTCAGAACTGTTTACCAAGATCGCGGCAAAGGGTGCTCAGAAGTCAGACAACTTCATACTGGAAGATCTCGGCGTCATCCTGAAGCACATTGAGTCCAGCACGATGGGTCATGCCAGTGAGGATGATTTTGAGGGGCTCTTTGAAGATCTGGATCTGGGCTCGACCAGGCTGGGAAAGTCCGAGAACCAAAAGAACGAATTGATCGCCAAGGTGCTAGTGCATCTTGATCAGATTGATTTCCGGCTAGAAGACACAGAGGCCGATGTACTAGGCGATGCTTATGAGTACCTGATCGGGCAGTTCGCGAGCGGTGCCGGTAAGAAGGCGGGGGAGTTCTACACCCCACAAGAGGTCAGTACGATCCTCGCGAAGATCGTGACTACCGGAAAGACAAGCCTCAAGAGCGTGTATGACCCTACTTGTGGGTCTGGTTCATTGTTACTGCGCGTAGCTAAAGAGGTGAAGGAGGTAGGCGGCTTCTATGGCCAGGAGATGAATTCCACCACCTATAACCTAGGCCGGATGAACATGATCCTGCATGGGGTGCACTACCAACGTTTTGACCTTAAGAATGAAGACACCCTAGAGAATCCAGCCCCAGAGCATGCCGATTTGCGCTTTGATGCCATCGTGGCCAATCCGCCGTTTTCAGCAAAGTGGTCAGCGAGCGCTATCCATGAAAATGACGATCGTTTTAGTGCTTATGGAAAATTGGCCCCCAAGACCAAGGCGGACTTTGCGTTTGTGCAACACATGGCGCATCACCTTGATAGTGGTGCCACCATGGCCTGTGTGTTGCCGCATGGGGTACTTTTCAGGGGAGCTGCTGAAGGCCACATTCGTCGCTACCTGATTGAGGGCTGTAATTGGCTGGATGCTGTTATTGGACTGCCTGCCAACATTTTTTATGGAACTAGTATTCCAACTTGCATCCTGGTGCTAAAGAAGCAGCGGGAGAACCCCGACGACATCCTGTTTATTGATGCTAGCCAAGGTTTTGAAAAAGTAGGTAATCAGAACCAGCTGCGGCCTGAGCACATTGAGCAGATCGTTAGCACCTACCGGCAGCGCGAGAGCATTGACAAGTTCAGTTACGTCGCAGCACTGAGTGAAGTTAAGGAGAACGACTACAACCTCAACATACCGCGCTATGTGGATACGTTTGAGGAAGAGGAGCCGGTTGATTTGGCGGAAGTGTCGGCGAGACTGGTAGCGCTAGAGAGCGAGATGGGTGCGAACGATCAGCTCATTGCGGGTTTTTGTGATGAGCTTGGCATTAAGGTGCCATTCTAAATTATGAATTTTTCAGAGAAAGTTCCGAAACTCCGTTTTCCTGAGCACACCACGGAATATATAACTAAACCATTAGCGCAAGTGTTTTCAAACACTGGTGGTACGTCTCTTGAGGACCAAGTGTCCGTGAGCGGTACACACAAGTTTATCTCCATCGGCAACTACTCAAAGGATGGCAACTACATTGACAATTCTCAGCGCATCCCGCTGAACGATAAGACGCGCGCAAAGCTTTTGAATAAAGGCGATCTCGTGATGGTCTTAAACGACAAGACAAAGACTGGTGACATCATCGGTTCGTCTATTCTTATTGAGAGTAACGACGCGTACATCTATAACCAACGGAGTGAGAAGTTGGTCTTACGCCGAGAAGAATTCAGCTCAAAGTACTGCTGGTTTCTGCTGAACACTCCTAAACAAAGGAAAGACGTGTTCAAAATATCGCAAGGCGGGACACAAATTTATGTAAACTTCTCTGCCGTTAAAACCCTTAGTATTTCCTTCCCTACCCTTCCCGAACAACAAAAAATAGCGGACTTCCTGACCTCCATTGACAAGCGCACCGCGCAATTGACTGAAAAGAAGGCCCTGCTGGAGGATTACAAGAAAGGCGTGATGCAGCAGATTTTTTCCCAGGCCACCCGCTTCAAAGATGACAATGGCGATGACTTTCCTGATTGGGAGGAGAAGACGTTGGGGGGGGTTGGGAAGATCACAACGGGTAAAACCCCAAGCACCTCAGATGATACCGCATGGGTCGGTGACACAATGTTCGTTACGCCGTCTGACATTGGGGAGGATACTAAGTTTCAGTACAAGACGTCGCGTCACGTAAACGGCGAGAAACTCAGGCTCATTCCGAAGGGCAGCCTTATGTTTACTTGCATAGCTTCAGTGGGAAAAATGAGCATTGCCACTAAACCGTGCATCACAAATCAACAGATCAACTCAGTGTCGGTCGGTTCGGGGTTCCTTTTCGAATATGTGTATTACGCATTACGAAATTTGACGCCGAGAATTAAGGCTACGCAGGCAAATACGACTCTCCCCATTATTAATAAAACAGAGTTCTCAAAGGTTGCCCTCTCTTTCCCATCTCTTCCCGAACAAACCAAGATCGCCAACTTTCTCTCCGCCATTGACCGCAAGTTAGACACCGTCACCTCCCAGATCACCGAGACCCAATCTTTCAAGCGCGGCTTACTCCAACAAATGTTTGTATGAGTGACTTCCCGCCCAACGTTGTCCCTATGACTCAGTCTGAGCAGGTGCTGGAGGATAAGCTCGTTGCGCAGTTGATCAGGCAGGGTTATGAGAAGGCTGCGGTCACTGACGAAACGTCAATGCTGACCAACCTCAGGGCACAGCTTGAGAGGTTCAACGCTCTTACCTTGACCGAGGGCGAGTTCACCAAGGTGCTGCACCATCTCAATAAGCAGTCCGGGGTGTTCAACAAGGCCCATATCCTACGCGACAGGATGAAGCTAACCAAAGAGGACGGCGATACGGTTTATCTGGCGTTCTTTGACTCTGCTGATCCGCTGCGGAACCACTACCAAGTCACGCAACAAGTGACGATGGAGGGCAGTTACAAGAATCGCTATGACGTGACGGTTCTCGTCAATGGATTGCCGCTGCTTCAGATAGAGCTCAAGCGTCGCGGCTTGGAGATGAAGGAGGCCTTCAACCAGATTCAGCGCTATCAAAAGCATACGTTCTGGAGCGGTCACGGGCTGTTCCACTTTGTTCAACTGTTTGTCATCAGCAACGGGGTCAACACTAAGTACTACGCCAATGCGCGTAAGCAGTCGTTCAAGCAAACGTTCTACTGGGCCCAAGAAGACAATACGACGATCCGGGAGCTGGAGCCCTTTGCCGAGACGTTCCTAAGTCGTGAGCACCTGGGCACGATGATCGGCAAGTACATCGTGCTCAACGAAGCCGACAAGATCTTGATGGTCTTGCGGCCGTATCAGTACTACGCGACTCAGGCGATCGTTGAGCGCGTCAAGAACCCTCCGGAGACGGACCAGAACGGCTACATCTGGCACACCACGGGGTCTGGAAAGACGCTGACCTCGTTCAAGGCTGCTCAGATCATGACCGGCCTGCCTGACGTGCATAAGGTGGTGTTCTGCGTAGACCGCAAGGATCTGGATTACCAGACGATCAAAGAGTTCAACGGATTCAGTAAGGGCAGCGTAGACAGTACTAACAATACTAAGAAGCTCGTCAGCCAGTTCGTTGATCCAGACACTAAGCTCATCGTCACGACGCTCCAGAAGCTCAACACGGCCATCAGCAAACAAGCTTACCTGTCGCAGATGGAAAAGCTCCAGAACGAGCGGATCATCTTTATCTTTGACGAATGCCACCGTAGCCAGTTTGGTGACACCCACAAACGGATCGTGGACTTCTTCCGGGATCACCAGCTTTTCGGCTTTACTGGCACCCCTATCTTTGCCGACAACGCATCATCTAAAGGGGGTAAGAAACACACCACAAAGGATCTGTTTCATAAGAAGCTACATTCCTATGTCATCACTGACGCGATCAAGGACGAAAACGTTCTGCGGTTTGCGGTGGAGTATGTGGGCAGGTATCAGCAGAAGGGTGACAACCCCATCGCTATTGATATTGAAGTAGAGGCCATAGACACAAAGGAGCTATTGGACTCCCCAGCACGGCTAGAAAAGATCACGGACTACATCATTGAGCGCCATCCGGTGAAAACCCGAAACAAGGAGTTCACTGCAATGATGTGCGTGAGCTCTGTGGATACTCTGATTAAATATTATGAGCTATTCGCTGCAAAGAAGGCGGAGGGCAGACACAACCTCAGGATTGCGACGATATTCAGCTATACGGCCAATGAGGCAGACTCAGACGCTGACGGTATCCTGGATGAGGGTGGTGAGATCATTGGCGGCGAAGGAGGCAATCCGCACACTCGGGATAAGCTGGAAGGGTTCATCGGTGACTACAACGAGATGTTTGGCACCAAGTACTCGACCAAAGATACGCAGAGCTTTTATAACTACTATCAGGACATCGCCAAGAAGGTCAAAGAGCGAAAGGTAGATATTCTGCTCGTAGTGAACATGTTCTTGACTGGGTTCGATAGCAAGACCTTGAACACGATGTATGTAGATAAGAACCTCCGCTATCACGGACTTATCCAGGCTTACTCGCGTACCAATCGCACCCTCAACGAGGTCAAAAGCCAGGGCAACATCGTCGTTTTCAGGAATCTGAAAAAACGCACCGATGAGGCGGTAGCGTTGTTCTCCAATGCCCACGCCAAGGAAGAGATTTTTGTAGCGCCCTACGAGGACTACGTGAAGCAATTCAATGCGGTTGTACTGGCCCTGCTGGATGTCACGCCTACAGTACGAAGCGTACAAGACTTACCCGACGAAGAGGCTGAGCTGCAATTCGTCAAAGTGTTCCGGGAGTTGATGCGATTGCGCAACATCCTGGAATCGTTCTCAGAGTTTGATGATGAGGACCTAGCATTGCCTGCCCAACGCTTTGCTGACTACCGCAGCGCTTATCTGGACCTCTACGATAAGGTCAGAACCGAGAGCACCAAGGAAAAGGCCTCCATTCTAGAAGACGTGGATTTTGAGCTGGAGTTGATCCGCAGAGACATCATTAACGTTCAGTACATCCTGACGCTGCTAGCCCAGCTGTATGACGCTGAAGAGGAAGAGGAGCTCAAACTCCGCAAGCTCATCCTCGATTCTGTCGCCGGTGACGTGACGCTGCGCAGTAAGCACGAGCTCATCCAGAAATTCATAGACAGCACTCTACCTAACCTGAGCAGCTCCGCAGAGATCCCAGACAGCTTTGAAGAGTTCTGGGAGCAGGAGCGGTTATCGGCCTTTGATGCACTGGTGAAGGAAGAAGAGCTGGATGCTGAGAAGCTGGCAAGTGTTATTGATCGGTATGTCTATACCGGAACGAAGCCTTTGCCTGATCCGGATATTGTGCAGTTGATCAAACGACCTCTGAAGTTAGTAGAGCGCGGTCCCACAAAGACTAGGGTTTTGCAGAAGGTTGTGGATTACGTTGAGACATATATTCATGGAGTGGCTGCTTAAGATGGATGTTAGCGATTACACCCTAGTATAAAAGAGTGGAGGGTGCGCTAGCGCAGTCTATTTATTGACTTTGATGCGTAAAGTGACGTCCGTTTGAATTACGAAGAGTAAGTTATCCTGCATGACTGCAAATGAATGGCTGCCAATCGTTACTTCCGCGTTAGCGCTTTTGCTTTCGGTGGCGGCCTTCGCTTTTTCGCCACGGTATCGTTTGGAGGATCGGACACGGGGGGGGGGGTGAATCGCCTCGCCAGTGTGAGAGGGGCACTCCCTGAGACCGGCGAAATGCCATTGGCGACCTTGAGGCAATTGATACAAGCTCATTGATTTTCGGCAACACATGCTGCTGCATACAAAAATTTCAATCTCGGAACGCATTTGGTTAGAGCAGAGCATTACCGTGATCTTAGGATGAGTGCGTTTGCAGAATGTAGTAAGGAGAGCGCTTGGGCTAAGGTCGCAGATTTCTAACGTTGCCGGACATTAACTCACTAAAACCTTTAATTTGCGAGAATCTGGGAAAGATCTTCAAAGTTGATTTCGCCAACTTCCAGAGCCTCTATTTTTTTCTTAATTTCTTCTGAACTGATCACCCCGCTGATAGCTACTTGGGATTGGATATTTAGTCGCTGAAGGAGAGCATTAATCTCAACGAGAATGTGCTCTCTCAGTATTGCTTGCGCCCGATGGAACTGTGCTGTTTTGTAGAAATAATAGTATTCTGTCGCTCTGTCCTGCCCTGAGTCTCTGCGATTCCACCCCCATGTCCGGCTAACGTGATTCATGAATACGTCTATATTGTAGGAATACTCTTGAAAATCAAATTCGTCACTGATGTTGCCTTGCTCAAGGCCCTTACGAAAGAAGTTAGGGCCTAACGTATCGTATCTGTTCAACCTACGGAGCACTTTGGAATACCCACACGGTCCGCCTAGCGTTGACGGCATTGCAACTCGCCAGAATTGATGAGACCACAAGAATCCTAAACGTTTCTTCCACAATCGCCGGTCTTCTTTTGGAATACTCTGTATGCAGAAGAAAGGTGTAACTAGCAGCCGCTCCGACGTAAATCGATTCGGTACTATCTCAGCATCACCTCGGTCAACTAGTTCATAGAAGACTCTTCCCCTCCAAGCTAAGTTAGCCGCAACCTCATTGATAGCCCCCGTTGCTACTTTTTGAATCGATCCGTGTCTATCACGCGATAACTTCGTCAATAGACTAGCGGCCTTTACCTTTTCCTGGTCAGACCCAGACAGCTCTACTTTGCACTCATCATCATCGAAAGCGGCAGTCGGAATAACGGGCAAGGCGGCATCTTGTATGAACATTGATGTACGCGCGCTATAACCAGAGTTCTCCCTGAGGCTTGGAAAGTGCCTTGCCATTTTATATTCATCCCGTAGCAAAGGTCGGCTCATTCTGCTTCCCTCCTACTGTGAATCTCTTTCCAAACGCTCTCTTCTCTATCCAATGCCTCCCTCAGACTCCTGCGCCTTCTACCGAAATCTAGCTCTTCGCCGCCGTTTTTGCGGACAAAGAATTCAATAAACACATCTAATCCATCATCAAAAGCACCATGGCGATCATTAGCAAATCTTCTGACGAGACTACTTTTGTGGTCCGCAACCGAGTCATCACCTAGACGGTTCCGAGCAATGTCTACTCTTGGCAACTGGCGGAGTAAGCCATCGACAGATTGTTTCCAAGCAGTTCGCAGTATACTTCTATGGCTGATCTCAAACCCCGACTCTGTTATTGCTACGGCGCCCGACAGCAACGTTAACAAGCGAATTCGAGGTACGGACTTCAGGTACGTCAACCATCGCTCCTCGACTATTTCCCAAAGCCGATTGTTATTATGGAAATCTGCTAACAACTTTGCGTAGCCACTTATATCTAGTAAATCAAGAAGAGCCGCGGCTGCAACTTTATACCTCTGCTGAACCCTCCAATCTGTCAGGTCACCATCCGGCGCAAGCTCCTCAAACATCAGAAAACAACCTATTAGGTAGTTTTGAAACGCAGTTTCCAAAAAGGACACATCGTTCCTGATAAGGGAATCGAAGGTGTACTCACCGGCTGTGTGAAGAAACTGACCCGGGTAATCCGGACAATCCTCTGGCTTTTTCGTTAGATATAGAAGGGACATTCGTTGTGCCATTCGGCTAATTAAATCAATCTGCCTCGCTCGCAGAGTCCTATTCGTTTCGTCTATTGACACTTTTGGCCACGGCAGTCCCTTGATTCGCGAATCACCAGTAAGCGCCTCCCATGCTCCTGCCCACAAAACCACCTGATACTGCAATTTGGCCCAATACTCATTCTCTCCGCTCAATATTGCGGCGGCCAACCAATACTTCTGAGCGTCATCACATATTTTGCTAAGCGTGTGGAAATGTACTGATTCACAATCAACAAGCTGGGAAACGTTTTCTTGAAACCGCAGTGCTTCTTCCAAACTATATATCTCACTGATGTACCACGGAGGACTAATCTGTCTTCCGTCGGCCTCGATTTCAAACGTTAATCGTTTTTTAATCCATTCAACCCTATGCAGACCATAGTGGGGTACATCGTGGCGGTATATATCGGTAGAGCTGAGCCAGTTGATTTTATTTAAGAAGTCTTCGCTCGCTGATGCTTTTGTAGCTACCACTGACTTCCTAAAACCCAAACTCACTGATACAAGTAATGAGGACAATCGCTCAAAGACAGCTATTGTTTCGATAGACTCAACGATGCTGTCAGGCTCTTTAAATAGTACGGCAGCGATATCATCTTCAAGCGCCTTCAGTAGTTCGTGACAGCGAACTACCTCTCCGGTTTGGGAGAGCCTATTCAAATACAAATCAATACAGTCAATCGCTTTGAGTGCATGCGTATAACGCTTTTTCTCGAAGCTCACTCTTACTGAAAGCAGCAGTACTTTCTCCACGCGCCTTTCAAACCAGAAATGGTCCAGTACAACTTCAGGCTGTATTTGTGTCGAAGATTGATGGGCTATAGATACTCTAGAATCGTCAGTGGCATACCAATCATAATGCCGATACTTCTGTTCAAACCATAAGCTCGTAGTTGGTATTTTTGGTTTTCTTTCACAATAAGAAATCAGAAAACTAGTCGACTGACGCACTAGCTCTGTTAACGAATCTCCACTGAGGTGTGACTGTTTTATCGCAGTGTCAGCTAATGCCTCGATAGTCGAAATACATCGTGCCGCGTTTCTCTGTGCATGCGCTTGAAAATTTGTATCGGACCAATCGTTTCCGCCCTCTTCAACCTTAGAGATCCACCCATTGAGTTCCTTGAAAACAGTAAGCGCCAATTTCGTAGGATCGAAAAAGTAGAATACCCGCTGCCCCAAAGCAACGAAGGCAAATATGCCAACCCCTCCTCCCACCGATGCAAGTACTACCGCCAGATAATTTCTGGGCATACCTGTCAATCGCATCGAAACCATGATCAGACAGAAAAACGTTAGAAATGCGAGAAGTCGCATGTAGACATCTCCAAAGCGCTCCCGGGCGAGAAGGCTTCTTACATCATCAGGCACCGTTGCATATATTGAGCTGCCAACAGTGCTAATAGCTGCATAATACAGGCCGATAAATACTCCCCCGATGCCCGATATCGTCGCAAAAAAGGATACGTAGTCTCCATCCTCGGGGACTGAGAGACCCAAAAGCGGATAGAAGCTAGATATTCTTTGATCGACTACTTGAAGTGCAATTGCAGCAGTAAGAGCGAGAATGATACTTTTTTGCGTATGCTGTACGACCTCCCGAAGGGTTCCGTAGTTAGTTTTTGTATCCTCATACGCATAACGAACGCCAAATATCTTTGACTTTACGTCGAGCTGCGTGCTCTTTATCCACTTTTGTGTTCGATAGAAGCGCCTTGATTGCGCAAGCGAGAGGTAAGCACTTTTCCAAATTAGGAATTTCAAGCTATTTATCCCAATCCTTGAGTATATATCGGAACATGCGTTCGTATGCCGCAGTCGACGCTAGCGTACCACTTGAGCGTCTCATTCCCCTAGACGCTGAAAAGATCGCGGTTCTTAACCCATTGTGGCTGGCATTATCAGGCTCTTCATCACTAACGGGGTACACCGAGGTTCATTAAACTGATTTTGCGAAGTCTGTTTAACGAGGAGAGCGTCTATGTCCCACGCAATGTGTAACCCCCAACCCGGAATCGGTTGGTCAGCGCCGCTATAACTCTTTGAAAATTTTGAAAAATGGTGGGCCCAGTAGGACTTGAACCTACGACCAATCGATTATGAGTCGGACGCTCTACCCGGTTGATGGCTTTTCCATTGCGATAATTTTTTTTCTCTTTAGTTTAAAAAGCCATCGTAATTTTCATTTCCATGGCTGGCTTGGGCTTCGCCGCAAACGCACATACACCGGCGACAGCGTTGACGACATCGTCGTGCGCGCCTGGTGCGTGGTCGATCAGCTCCCTGCCGCCACGCGTCGTTCGACGTTCGAGGGCGAGAAGCTGGCGGCGTAGCACCGGGTTAGGAGGTAGCTCCACCCGGCCGCTGTTTAGCAGCGGGAGGAACTCTTGGTAAAGCTGTGTTTTGTTTCGGTCGGAGAGCTCATAGCGCACACGTCGCTTCGTGAACTGTTCACGCGGCCACATGCCGCCGTAGGCGTCACCGTTCACGACAGAGACGCTGTACGCATGGAGCACCGCTGCAAACTCCTCGGCGACTAGCTGGGGAGAGAAGGGCGGCTTCTTCTCGACAACGTGATCCACGATGATACGATCGGATTGGTGGTCATGATGTGCGATCGCCAGGGTCATGCTGTCAGCGCTTCCGCCGGATGGGTCAACAAAGGCCACGTAGCGTATGCCGCGCGCTGCCGGGATCACTAGATGGTCGGAGCGGGTACACGCGTCCACAGTTTCGACCTGGACGAACTGCTCGAGGTCATTGCGAAACTCGGCGCCATATTCCGCCTTGGCTCTATCGGGGTCCTCCTCGAAGGCCTCGTCGTAAAGGCTCTGGGGTAGCGTCGGGTTCATCTCCCAGGTTGGCGCCTGCACGACTAGAGTGCTCGAGCCGTCGTTGCCGTAGTGGCGGCGGTAAGCGTCCCACAACACGCCGCGACGGGCGTGCGGAGAGGAAAGTAGTACGAGCGGGCCGCCGGTGGTCGCGAGGCCGGGCCTCACTGCGTTGATGATCTCGACGTCCGGGTTGCGACCGTCATCAAGCCAAAACGCGACCTCGTCGCAGATCACACAACAGAGAGTAAAACCCCGCGCCGAGCGAAATGAGGCCGTGGCGACCACAATCGCCGTGCCGTTCTTGAACAGGATCATCTCGTCAGTGGAGCGCAGTACTTCCTGTGCCAAGATGCGCGACGAGTCGATCATCCCTTGGATGTAGCGCATACAGTTCCCGCCCTGTTTCTTGTCGTTCGCCAAAATCAGAGCTGTGGGGCGTTCACCAGGTGATACCAGGTCGCTATAGTCGCTGCACACGGTCGTGCTGATACTTAATACACCGGACATCTGGGTTTTGTCAGAGCGGCGTCCCAGGATCATGCAGAGTGCGTTGAATACTTCGCCGGGCGTCATGGTGCGGCCGCCGCTTAGCTTGTGCATGATCTTTCGCTCTTTGTCGGTCAGCTCCTCGCTGGCAAAAGCGCAGAGGATGGCGACCTGTTTCTCGAAGCTTTCGCGGCCGTAGATCGGTCCAAGGAGCTTCTCGTGGGTCAGGAGCTCGCGCATTGTTATCTTGCGACGGTTGGTCGAGGAGGGCGCTGCTGGCGCCAGTGTGGGCTTCAGTTTCATTTGTCCACACTCCTCGCGGCCATCAGCTCGTGGAGGGTGATCTCCTTTGACTCACGCTCAAGTCCCAGCTTGCCCAGTAGGCCGGCCAGGGTGTTGATGGCATAACCCCATTTTCCGACGTCGGCCGTGCCTTTCTCCACGAGGTGTTGCTCCATGATCTCGATCTGGTGCAGCAGAAACAGCGCCCGGTCGATCAATATGCGCTTGGACGTGGAGAGCTGTTCCAGGCCGCCTAGGTCGTTCGCGATAGCCTGGCGCCGGGCCTTCATGGACCGTGCCAGCTCGCGCCGCCCGTCGAGCTTGTTTAGCCAGCCCGCATCGAATTGTGCGGGAGGTGTGTCGTGCTTCGGGGGCCTACCCATGACGGAACCCCCTGGTAGTTGCACCAGTCGGGCAGGTACCGAGTTGGTTCCCAATGCGGTACCCAAAATCCGTTAGCGGTATATGTATTCTATTAATAAAGAGTTTTATCGCTATGCCTGCAACACTCACAATGTTGCGGAGCGGGTTTAGGCGCCAAATAGGGCGATTTTTCGGGGTATCTGGCACGATTGGTGTGTATAAAAAAAAGTTATTTAAGGTCATTGTTCTATTTTCTCGCGTTATATGTGGAAATAGGTGCCACTCGGTGAAGCCGGCGAAGGTTGGGCGCTGGCTTGGGCGGCGTGGCGTGCGCTTCAGCGGCGGTGACTCACTTCAGCGCGCCCATTCGAACTCTAGGCTTTGACACATTCTTCGACCGCGTCGTGCAGCTGATTGGCCGCCTCGTCGACGAGCGTTTGCGCGATCCTTGCCAGGCCGTCGATGGTCTGTCGATCGCGGCACTCGAGGATCGCTGCGGCGAGCGTGTCGAGGTTGCCGAGGTGATCCGTGATCAAGTCGTGCAGGGATTCCGTGTCCACTGGGGGCTCCTGAAATGCGTGCGAGATAATGAAGGGACCATGGTTGCTAGGGTTTGGGCCTAAACCTTTTTTCTGTGTATTTCTCATGTTCTTCCTCTTATTTACTCTCTTTTCTATATATAAAAGATTTAGTTAATAAACCCTGGAACTATGGTCCCCGAGCTTCTGTAGCCCCCGTGGTTAATGGGTTTCTGGGGGCCAGGGTTGCTCTAATAACCATGGTCCAACCCTGGCCCTTTTCGGCTAACCCTGGTCCCTCTCTTAATCCAGGGGGCCAGGGTTGGGGCCTCGGGGGCCAGGGTTGGACCAGGGTTTACGAGCAACCCTGGCCCCCTAAAACCCTTCATCGAATGACTCCTCGCCGAGGTCGCGGAGGAGGGCCTCAGTGTCGAGCGCGGCACCGATTAGCGCGGTGCGTCGTAGTCCGCTTTGCTTCACTCGTTTCTTGGCGAGGTCCTCCAAGTACCCGCCGAGGGCGGTACCGAACGTCGTCTCGCTTACAGTCGGATGATCAAAGGCCACGCAATAGCGGCGGTACTGGTAGTAGGCGTCGTGCGTTAAGAGAAGGCCGTCGTAGGTCCGGATCACGTAGCGCGCCAGGAATCCCCCGACAGGATTGTTTCGCTCTGCTGCAAGCCGTCTGGCCGCGCGAAGGCTCTCGCTGTCCGTGAAGCTCCCCAGGCGCCCCAGACGCTCTAAGCCCTCGAGCGCCCAGTTGAGAACCCCCGGTAACTCCTGCTCGAGGGCTTGGTCGAGGAGCGGGTCCTCTCTGCCAGCGAACGAGTACTTGAACTCGAGCACCATGTAGCGATTAGCGAGCGCGTCGTATTTATCGAAGAACCGGGGCATCTCGTTCGCCAGCAGAACGAGACGGGCGGGCACCTTGCCGCTGTACGCGTCTTTGTACTTGGGATCAAACTGCACGGAGTCCTGGCCGGTTATTGTGAGCAGTGCTTCCTTTGCCCGTTCTATCCGCGATTTATCGACACGGTGTGCGTCCCCGATAATCCCGACCTTCGCATTTGCCAGGATGACCAGGCCGCGATCGCCGGCAAGCGATGACAGCGATACCCCCGCCGTTGCCCCCTCGCACAGTCGTTCTAAAACGCGCGCGATCGTGCCTTTACCAGAACGCGACTCCCCGGTGAGTAGGAGCATCTTCTGGTGACGGTAGTCCCGGACCAGGCAATAGCCTATGTACTCCTGGAGTAGTTGCTGCATAGATGAATCGGGCAGCACTTCCTCGAGGAACTGTTGCCAGCGGTCAAAGCGTGCGCCAGGATCGAAATCAAAGGGGAGGAGACTCGTTATGTTGTGCTCTGGCGCGTGCGGCTCCAGGGCCGTTAGAGCGCGTCCTTTGTCCCAGCCGGTGATGTTGAGGACACCGTTCTGCAATGCCAGACGCGCCGGGTCCGGTGCAAACGAGTCGACGACCGATCGGCGCCGGACCTCGTCGAAGGTGTGTTGCTTCTGCGCCGGCGTGAATCCCTTGCCGAGTAGGAGATCATTAATGCGCGCGTTGAGCTGTTCGTCGCTTTGTGGCGCCCAGTGCGTGCCGCAGTACCGATACGTCTGCTTCATGAACCGAACCAGGCGCATATCCTGGAGGATCGCAGCGGCGTTCCCCTCGGGGTCCTTGCCGTTCAGATCGAGGTCGTCCTCGGTCTCCAGGCCCAAGGTCTTGCGTGCCTCAAGGCCGCCCGCTATCCGCACCATGTGCTCGATCGTGCCGACGGTGACAGGGTCCCCGTCGTAAGTTGCCGCAGCGAACGAGGGCCACTTGGCGCGGTTCGTCGCTTCGTCGTGCTTGCCGCTCTCCGAAGACCAGGTGTTGAACAGGTCGAAGCCCTTGCCGCCCGTCTGGTGATAGACGGCCATGCCGACCGTGGTGTACCCGTCATAGTCCTGGTCCTCTGCGGGGATACGCCCCAGGAGGCCCTCGAGTTCCCCTTCGTCCATCTTGCGCGGCGGTACATGCCGGTCGAACGCGTCCGCGTTCACGTTCTGTGACGCGTTCCGTACGCGTCCACCGGACGCCTTGCCGACACGTTCCCAGCCGAGACCCTGGCAATGCTGATCGAACGCATCGCACTTAGCGCGAGCCTGCTCGGCGTTGATGGACGGCAGCGACTCGATCGGCGTCTCCGAGAGGTCCTTCGACTCGTAGGAGTAGGGGCTCCCGGTGTCGGGGTGTACGCCGAACACGACGCATTGCTGGCCTTCCCCAAGGAACTCGAGTTGATGCACATGCTCGTTCTCCCAATCGTCCGGGTTGCGCCACTTGGCTGACTTGATCTTGGTGAAGGGTTTGTCCGTGCGGTGGGGTACTGCAAATTTTGGCTTGCGGCCGTAGCGAATTACCTCGGCGTATGGGAATAGCTCGCTGTGAACCCATGCCGCCAGCTCGGCGTCGTAAACATCGACGTCGCCCATTGGTGTACTCGCGCAGAGAACGCCGTAGTTGCCGTTGTGCGCCTGGATCGCTTCAAGTGACGCGCCGGCGCTCTGCCAGTTTTTCTCTACGGGATTCTTCTCGCCTCGGGCGACCAAAACATTGGCGTACCCCTGGTGGTGTAGCTTTTCCGCCTTCGCTTTGGATTGGTCAAAATTTGAGCAGGTGTTATCATTCGACATAGTTACTCTCAGTGTTTTGCTTGGCGGCTGGCAGTTGGGTTGACCTTCTAAAAACCCGGTTCGATTGTCTGAACCGGGTTTTTTCTTGCCCGCCGTTTGGTCGGCTCACGCTGCGGCTTTCGCAGTAATTCGCTTGTCCGGCATACCCGGCAGCTTCTCGCCATTCCTCGAACGCTCGACAAGCCGGCGCGCATAGGTGCGAAGCTCTGCCATGCTGACGAGCTTCGTCCGTGGTCCGTTATCAATGACGTGGGGGAACTCGGAGTCGGTGCGCGACCAGTGGTAAACCGTGTCGCGTGAGACACTGAGGTATCTGTGAATATGCGAAAAGCGAACGAGCTCTCGCTCTACTGGGGTGGGTGCCTGGGACATCGTGTTGCCTATGTTTGGCTGCTGATGTCTCCAAGGTAAGGCCGGAATTTCGGCCCTAGGGGGTCAAAATTCGATATTCACTTGCGAAGCTTCCGCTTTCCGAGAACATAGTCGCGGTGGAGTTTGTTCTTCACGTTAGGCTTGCCGACCTCCGCCTCGAGCACGGAATAAAGCCAGTCGCGAATCTCTCGCCTTCGCGTTGCAGGTACCCGCTTCCATGCGCGAAGAACCGACGACACACTGGCACCTTGCGCCTTCGCTACATGCTTAAAACAAGGGTTGTTCTCCTTGCCCGAAAACTCGCAGCCTTCTTGTAGCATCGCCTTCCAGACAAGCTGTACGACATGCTCCGGGTTCATGGCGAGGGCCTTCGGTCGAGACGCGCGGCGTCTCACTTCTAGGAGCTCGTGGGACAGCCCAAGCGCTTCGAGCTTTGAGGGGTCGCCGTAGGCCTCGAAGTGGTTGACAGCTAATCCGACGTTGAACGATTCGCAGATTCGCTCCAGTGGGTCCTTGGTGCCGTGCTTCATGCCACTGCCCCCGGCGGTAGGTCTTTGTACCAATCATATTCGTCCTCGATCGCCTCGCCACGTTCCAGGTGCTCGAGCACAACACGCAGCACTGTCTCGTCCGGGATACACGCCGGTATCGGTACATCGCGATCGAACCTTGCCCTGTAGGCTGTGGCAGCCTCTATAAAGTTCACGCGGGAATCCTCGGTTCAGTGAAGCCGTGGCAGGTGTGCTCTGCGGACTCCAGTGTGCCCATTACGTCGATCAGCTCGTCGTCGTCCGGCATGTTGTGCCCGTAGTTCTGAATGATCATTCGCTCGCTTGTGTGTCCGAGGGCCTTCATTACCTGGAAGGGTGAATAGCGTTGTTGCAGCATGAACGACGGCATGTGGTGGCGGAGGGTGTAGAAGTGGAGTCCCGCCGGTAAGCCGCCCAAGCGCTTAACGTGGGCCCAGGCGGTATCGTATCCATCACGTCCGATCTTGCCGTCCTTGGTCCGATCGCTGGGAAATACATACCCGCTCTTTGGTGAGCCTTGCTGCGTGTGCCACCGTTGAATGACCTCGCGGGCTCTCGGAGGTAGCCGAAACTTCACGAGTGTCGGCGTATTACCTTTCGCGAGCTTGCCCATACTTTTCTCGGTGTGCTTTTTCCAGATCCCGGTATCGGGATCCAGGTGGCGCCCCCACTCGAGTGATCGCACGTCATTGGGCCGCTGGCCGGAGAATGTCGCCATAAAGCAAAACGGGACGAACCAGTGGGCGTAGTTCTGTGCGTTTAGATCGGGCAGTAATTTGGTGCCTCGTTCTGCGCGTAGCGCGTTCTCTGCATCGCGTTCTTCTCGTAGCTTCTGCTGGAACGCGTCGAGGCCGCGCTCTAGGGCCGCAATTTCGTCCCTGGTCAAAGGCCGGCGGTTATCGAGACGTCGCTCCTCGTTCACCAGTGTGAGCTCCTGCTGCGCCTCGTTCGCGTCTGACAGTCTCGCGTCTGCAAGTGGGTTGTGCGAGATCACCTTGTCGTCCTTGGCAGACTGGAGCAGCGACTTAAAACGCTTTAGGTGTTCATTCATGGTTTTGAACGAAATCGGTTTGTTTCCTTTTGACTCCACGTATATGCGATTCCCGTGCGTGTCGGTTTCTTCGCCCTTGGTGGGCTTATTTTTGATGCCGGCTCTCTCGCGAGTCTGCCAGTCGCTTATGTCGTCGCTATCAAGTGAGGCGAGGTCGCGGTCCGCCAAGTGCCAAAAATGGGCTTGGATATAACTCCGGGTCGTGTTGCCACTCGTTTCCGATTTACGCGTGTTTAGACGCTCCTCGACGTAGCGGGGTAGATAGCCGCGCAGTGTTCGGTTCTTGGCGCTGGCCTCTGCCTTGAGCGTTTCAGCGTTGCGCTCTCTCTCGACCACTTGGGGGTCGATGCCCTTGCGAATTAGCGTATATTTTTCGGAGGCGTCCGCCGCAGCCGCGTCGACCGTCATCGCGGGGTATTTGCCAATCGTGAGGAATTTCATCTTCCCCCCGGATGCCATTCGGTAGCGTAGTCGCCAGGCGCACGCGTCGGGGCGCGACAAAGCAGTCCCCCGGCGGAGGTGAAACCCTGGAATCATCGTGCAGAACTTCACGGGGCGATTGCCCTCTGTAAACTCCTGCGTCGTCTCTTGTAGCCACCGCTTGATGGCGCTATTCGAGAGACTCGTTACTGTGATCTGTTTCGCTCTAGGCATTACAGGCCTCCAAAATTGGGTACCAAATTGGGTACCAGATGGGCACACATTAGTCTACAAACGTAGTCAAAGGCAAACCGAAAAACCCTTATAAATAGGGGTTTGCGAGGGCATGGGGTGCGTAGGTGGTGGGTTCTTGGCAACACTGGCAGTGTTGAGGTCGGCGGTTCGATCCCGCCTGGCTCCACCAATCAAATCAACGATGTAAGAACACTTCCGTCTCGACGCATGGGCTTCATGCGCGCATGAATCAACAAATCGTCAACACTGTTCGCGCTATTCACTAGTTGGCCCAATCGCGAACGTCTCAGATTGAGGCTTGTCCGTATTTTCAGTATTTAGAGAGAAGCGTCACAAGAATGAGTAGGGCGGTCGCAGCTCGTCAAACTCAGGATTGACGACACACGAGTGCTGGCCGGTGAGCGGCGCCGCTAGAGGTAAAAACGAACCTTCAACTTAGGGTTCCCGAGGCGCGGCTAAGTATCAGAAGGCGGCAGTGCAGGCGCTTTATCCGAGAGTCGGCTTTCACCTCAAGGCGGTCATTGAGAGAATGAAGTATTAATCACACAGGCGCGATTTCCCCAAAAGCAATTCATTCACGTCGCCCTTCGCTTGAGTACTTGCGATAAACAGATATAGCGAAAGGAACATCATCCCACCGAACACGGCGACAGCTCCGAGTATTAGACCAGTAGCTGAGAATCGATGCCGCCAGGAGACCCAGAGCCCAGACAGTAAAAGAAACCCCATGAAATCAAAATTAAACTGTCCTGGCCATGTCATAGCTCGCATGTCGCCAAAGAAGATGGGCAAGAGATTCCAGCCATAGTTTGAAATTGTGATGGCAGTGTATCCAAGCAATGAAACTAAAATGATGGCCATGAAAAATCTAAACCCAAGCATCACATACGCTCCTATTTATTCTGTGTAAGTATCCACACTCTAGGTGTTCTCGATCTCTGCTTCATCATATTACGATTGACCGTTCCTGGACGAAACCGATCATGTTGGTAGCTTCCGATTCCATCTCATAGAGGTTGCGATCAGTTAGCGGTTCAAAGCCCGGTTATTGGTCAAGGGAAGCTCGGGATAATGATTTTCACATGACTAGTTTGATTTATATGCGCAACGCATATAAAATTTCTCAGGCGAAATACATTGATTGGACACACGAGAATGCCTGATACAAACCTTACCCCCGAACACATAGATTTCTACGAGCGTTTCGAGTCTTTTTGGGCGGCACCCTCTGGTGAACGAGTGGCCGAGTTGATTGCGCCTGATGCAAAAATTCATTTCACAGGAGCAGAGATAATGACTGGCGCCGCCTATGCCACGTGGATGGCCGAGACACTTTCTTCAATGGAGAATATGACGGTTACACCGCTCGACTGTGCTGGTAACGGCGACATGCTCTACATTGCCTGGGAAGCGTCTGCCGATATTTATGGATCACGACGCACCTACAGGGGCGTTGATCGCTTCCGCCTAGAAAATGGAAAGGCCGTAGAAGAGCATGTGATATTTGATTCAGCGGTCCTGACACCAGAAGGTGCCGTAGGCGTCGAAGAGTAATTGCAGCAGTCGCCTAAGGATGCTTAATCGATTTGGCCCGACTGTCCAAAGCAAATGATCTTAGTCGTGACGAATGCTAGGGTTGAGGTCCTATCGCCAAACTGGAAACGATTTTGGACAGCACGACGAATCTATTGGGCGCATTAACGCGAGCCGTTTCTGACCGAGTTGAAGCAGGATTGCGAGCAAACCTCAAACGATCTGGTGAGGCAGCATCAGCACTAGTGTTTCTTGGGTACACGCCGGGTATCTCGGTGGAGATCCTGCGGCAAGTACTTTCGCTTTCACACCCGGGAACTGTCCGTCTTATAGATCGCCTGGTTGACGATGGACTCGTTGAGCGGCGTAAAACAGAAGATGGGCGGGCTGTTGCTCTACATTTAACTCGCAATGGGGACAAGCTGCGCATCGAATTGCTTAACGTGCGTAACGATGTACTGGAAACGACACTTAACAATCTATCTGAAGATGAAAGAGAGATCTTTGGTCATTTAACAGCAAAAGTTTTGTCGGCTCTGCCAAAAACAGAATTAGATAAGCATCATATTTGTAGACAGTGTTCGGTGAGTCTGTGTAGTAGCGACTGCCCTATACCCGGGAGTGCAGAGATACTTGCTCCATACATACAGGACAAAGAGCGGCGCCATGCGTGAACGGGATAGCTTCTTAGGGTGTTCCTTGCAGATCAAACGACGTCCGTTCTTCTAGGCGAAAAAGGTCGTCTACAGCAGTCAGCTTCCACCTTAAATGGCAAGGTGAGAGTGCGGCGGTATCAACGCTTTCAAGGGGCGTAGTTGCCCAGAAACAACCGTTCAAATCTTTGGGCTTTTTACGTGGGGGGCGACTTCAGCCTTAATACTTTCATAAGCTCTTCGGGCGCGCCCCGGTTCCCCCGCGAGGATTGCCTCGTCCACGATTTTCATGAAATCAGTATCACCCGCAGCAGACCAGTCAGTCCTGACTTGCCCCCACCAGGAACGTGCAAACTCGTTAGAGAAATAGATTGCACCAATGTTTTCTGCAACGTCAACGAATGGGCCGTCTACGAGCCCTGCGGTTCTGAACGTCTGCGCAGTCAGCATTTGATCGATAATGCCAGTGTAATAAGCGTCCAGTCGGATGAACTCCTCCAAAGACAGTTCTTCCGGAATTTCAATCGACTTGGTGATTAACTCAGAAAAGGACTCATCTTGCCGGGCCTCATCAACGGTTCGCCAGCCAGCCGAGTACTCAAGTCGAACTTCCGCTGTCGCGATAGCGCTGGTTTGCTGCATCTCAAGCACAAGGAAACCGATGCTGAAAATCACGCCAATATTGGCGGCCAAAGTAAGCAAGTGCGTTACTCGATCAGAACTCACGCGAAACTCCAGACTGCGTTCGAATTTTATCTGGAGCTTACGCACAGCTACAGTGAGGCTGCAACTACTAAGGCAATTTTAATGGTCAGCGCGCTGCTCTGCTCGATGCTACAAAGGTTGGTGCCCATGCTCGCTTTTAGGCGAAAGCGGTCGTGCTGCTAACTTCCGCTTCCACCTCAAGGCGGACAGTCGCCTGAACTGGGGAGCGGTGGTCTCAACGGCGGCAATCGGCCGGGCGCGAAAGTTTGGTGCTCACCGAGTAGGCGGCGATTTCTTTCTCAAAGCGGTTCCTTATGCTTAGAGCGTCTAACGCTCCACATGAAGCTCATGCATACAACTATTGCTACAATTTGAAACGGTAGGATAATCGCCCTTAATCCCGTGGATGATACCTCTGCTAAGCCCAGTGCGGTTCGTCCGACGTTTGCCATCTCGAAAGCAGCTACCGCTGACAGCCTTCCGCCCATCATGAACCAGGCACAAAAGACTATGAATAGAAAGTTTAGGATGCTTACTTGAAATCGTGTCAGTCTTGGTCCGACAGAAAGAGCGGCCACTAGATACCCAAACCACGCAGAAACTTCGAATTGGAGCAGCGTCATAGTCAGCGCCCAGTTGTTATGCGCGATCTCTAGATATTCGAATGGCGTCATTTCCATGTGTCTTATCCCTAATACTTGGCTTTCGCATAGAGTACAGCAGCTGTCCTAACCACACAGCGTTCCTCCACGCGAGAAAGTCTAGTGCAGATGTCACTTCTGATTAGCACATCGCGCAAAAGAATCCTTTTGGGTCAAAAGAGATACCGCCTTTATCGGACCGCCTGTATTGGGTCGATAACGGACCTTCCAAATACTAGCCCACCAATGTCCCTTCCTAGGCGAAAGCGGTCCCTAGCGATGTCGCTTAACACCTCAAGGCGGTCTTTAGCACCGAGCCGATTCCCGTGTTTCTAACGGCTGCTGCCGGCCGGAGCGGACATTAGGGGGATCTTGGTTTTAGCTCTCACGCCCCAAAAACTTCCACGCCGAGCTTAATGGTGGGACTTCTTCATCCAGCAGAATTTCATCTAGTGCTGCAATAAATTCTGGCCCAATTACCTGTTTTAGGTCGGACCACCAAGCTGAGAGTCCTGGTTCGCGAAGAAAGGCTGCTAATGCGTACATCCATCCAAGATATGCATCTTCATCGATCATACCCTGTTGATGCATGCGGTACGCGGACTCAACGCGATTGATAAGCGGATACAACATGAACGTGAACCGACCTTGCGAATCCGGATCTAAGGATTCATAGCTCTGAACGGCTTTCCTTAATTCAGTTACGAGTCCAGGGGTGGTCGCGATAGGTGCCCAGATCTGAGCAGTTTCCAAAAGTGCCCGCTGACTTTCCGCTTTCGCAATTCTGGAGTTTTCCCGAATCTGACGAGCCAGGTACAGAATAGTCACAATAACGACGATCCCACCGGCCACCTCCCCAATGGCGCCAACAGCTTCCCAGTTCATATCTACTCCTAGCAAACTCCCTTAGTGTAGAGAGTCATGCTACTTCAAATTCCGAGGGGCTGCTTTGGGTCGAAAGCGGACCTTCAAAGCGTCAGCCTACCAATGTCCCTTCCTAGGCGAAAGCGGCCCTCCAGGTACCTTCCGCTAACACCTCATAGCTGCCGGTCGGTGAAGACCAAATTGGGCGATTTCTAAAGCCGCTTTCGGCCAGGAGCGGCCCTTTTCTCACAAATCAAGCGGCGAGATAACGTGTCACCATAACCGACACGACCAGTGCGATCGAGAGTGCGCCACAAGCCGCGTTAATGCGTTGGTTCGGCGTGAACATTGGAATGACTGTGTCCATTAACAGAATTAGCGAAAAGATGCTCACGCCACTTGAGAGTGACTGACCTGAGAGCAGCGGTCCGTCAAACAGCATAAAGATGCCATACCCGGTCATCGTTGCGAAAAAGAGTCGGCGTACCCGGAGGTAGTGACTTTTAAGGCTGATCACTTTGGCGTCCGTATCTTCGGGCATAAGAAAACCCGCTGCGAAACTAATAAGGATTGGTGCCATGAGGATGTAGAGGAAGGACGCGTAGGTCCACTCGATATCTCTGAGGTCCCACAATGACCACCAGTGATTGATCACCGACAGAAGAAGAACCACCGTCCAAATCGTGTATGGAAGATAAGGGGCTACACTCTTCTCGGTCTTTGCGAGTAGAGAGGTTGAACGCAAAACGTGCCCAAGGCACAGGGCGAGGATCATGGAGACCATCACTGTGACAAATTCGAATAGACTCATCAGAATTAGGTCCGTCAGGGCCCCTTATGTAAGGCGGTGCCATGGAGTTTCGCGCAGTGGAATGTCTATGTCGAGTTATCCGAACATCTCCAAGTAGGCGAAAGGGGCGTCCTGGAGAGGTCAGCTAGTACCTCGAGGCGGTCGTTGGCTGAGCTAGACATCCTGCGGTCTGAAAGGCAGCAATCGGCCAGAAACCATTGTTCGTCGCTGTACAGAAGGCAAGGCAAACTCGTTTCTTGTATGCTTCGGGGCAATCAGATCGGATGCGAAGTCAATCTATGAAAATAGTCTTCCAAGTTCTCGCTACATTTATATGCCTGATAACAACCGAGATCTGGGCTCAGGCGACTCTCGAAGATGAGCAGGCCATAAGAAACCTCATTGCTGAGCACGCGGCAGCGTCTCAGACAGGAGATTTCGAGGGGCTAGTTGGTGGCTACCGTGACGACAGCGATGTCCGCTGGACTGATGGCGTCCTTATGGAGGGCCTTTCTGAAATTGAAAGCGGTTATCGAGAGGTGTTGAGTAACGGAGCCCAGGTAATGGCTCATCGGCACCCGACGGATACGATCCGTATTCGCTTCCTGAGTGAAGATGTAGCGTTTGCGGATATCAATTCTTTGCCGGGTGTAATGGGTGAAGTAGAGAGCCCAAGTCATCATCAAGCTACCACACCTTTCTTTGTCGTGTTTACTAAGATTGCCGGGGAGTGGGGTGTTGCCATCGAGCGACAAGGCTCATCTGTGCGATAGGGGCCCGATTTAGTCTGAATCCACGTACTCAAAGTAGGCAAAAGCGGACATGCTGGTAACTTCCGCTTCATAAGCGACAGACTCGAGTAGGCCTGAAGACAAGCTTTTCGTTGCGATTAAGTAGTAGTGGCATAAGGGAGAAATTCGATGGCGGGAACTGACGCCGCGTCAGCCGCGGACATTCCGTTAGCCTTCAGATATCTGCCCACAATATCGAAGCCAACCGCAAAACCCGCGTATTTAGGAAGTTTCTCCGGGTCTTTCCCTAGAAAATAGGTATCGAAGCAATATTCTGTTTCCTTAAGGTGAGGCAACATAACGGATATCAAGTTATTAGTACTCGCTATGACTGAGTCCGGAATGAAAGAAGACTTATTACCACCACCGATATCTAGTTCACATTGGCAAGCTAAACCCTCAGTCACCATCGAATCAATCAAACTGTAATCGTTTGGCACCGCCCCCATCCGTTTACAATGATGGGCCTCGTGAGCCAATACACACAGAATTTCCGTGTTCACTGCATTCACAAAGTTCTTATGGTCAACATCAAGAAAGATTTGCATAAGGTTGGGAGTGAAAGCGAACCCTCCAATACCAAGCTCTTTGTTGCAGTGTGTAGAGCTATGACTGATGCACACGTCGGCATCGATAGTCAGGTGTTTGCTCACGGTCTCTATGGACAGCTCGACCTGCTCCTGGAGCAGTTCCAAGTGTGAATCAAATCGCCCAGAAGAATTTAGGATGTGGGGAGTAAGGGCCATAATCTCGTGCTCTTTCCGTTAAAAAGGGTTTTAGTCACGGCTTCGTTACGAGAATCGCCTCCATTTTGCACAGAAAACGCCAGAGTTACAGCTAGGCATGGCGTTGACGCTACCCGAATCGCGAACAAAAAATTTTGATGCGAGAAAGAACGACTCAAAGTAGACGAAAGCGGTCATGCTGGTAACTTCCGTTAACACCTCAGAGCGGTCATTGGCTCGGCAGCGATTAACGTGGTCTCAACGGCCGCTATCGGCCAGAAGCATAAGTAGGGCCAAGGAGCTTGACTCGCACTAAGCAGGACCGTGACGGCATGCGAGACAAGCAATAATTCGGCATACTGATTTTTACTTTGTCTCGTTCGGTTCCCGCTCCCCGCGGTTGATAGTTGGAGAAATTATGCTGCTTCGCCGCATTTCCAAACACTTCAAAGACCAGAATTGGTTTGCAGTCGGCATTGACTTCACCATAGTTGTGATAGGTGTCTTCATTGGTATTCAGGTGGCGAATTGGAATGCGGCGCGTATCGACCGCGCAGACGAGTCGGTTTTTCTCCAGAGTTTGCGGCACGACGTTTTAGAATTGGAGCGAATAAGCGAAGGCACAATGGATCTTCGTACTGAGCAAGTCAAAATCCTTGCGTCTGTAACAGCTGTTCTTCAGGGGCGCGACCCTTGGCGGGATCTGAGCGATGATGAGTGCGGGGCGATCGCCGCGTCTCATATCGTTGGCGTTCTACCCGCAAATTTGCCGTCATGGACGGCGTTAACTCAGGCCGGAAGAACAGGTATCCTGAAGGATAAAGCCCTTCGATCGGGACTAGCTGTGCTTTCACAAAAGCGCCAAGTGCTCGATGTCATTACGAGGAGTGTGCAAGCTACGAATTACGATCTGCCGCGCTTGTATCCCGAATTCTTCAAAATAACCACAGCGCCTTTAGACCCAGACGAAGCGGAAGACGGTGCTTACTACGATGCAGATTACGTTTGTGATTTCGAAGAGATTGCAAAGGATCAATCTGTTCTTAACGCGCTATCTATAAACCTCGATGGTTATAGTGCTACGGTCAACCTGCTTGGAGTCGCGCCGTACCGGGAACAAGTAAAAGCAATCCGAAAACTACTCGACGATAGGCTCGGTGTTATGGATGAAGCGTCCAAACCCTGATTTTTCGTCGCATCAAATCGCTTGTATCGAAAGAGAAACCATTCGAAATTGGCTGTGCGATAACGTCTTGCATTCGCCCCTAAACGATCGCTTTTTCCGTCCACTTTGGGTCGAAACTAGCCTAGAAAACAACCAGCGGTCCCCACACACTTGTTGAGCCATACGATGCGATCTATTCGAGCCCACGCAGGGTTCTAAGTGCGTCCTTACAGATGCGTGTTCTACTCAACGTTCGGTTGGTTCCAGCGCGCTCAGGATCTCCTTAGAACGCTCGAGTCGTTGCTCTGCCGCTATCACCGTAAAGCGCATTCCAAGCCAGTAGTTGGCTAGGGCCATGCTTAAGTTCGGATCGTCAAGGTGTCTCCAAGACTCTGTCGCGTGAGACTTCCATGGCAAGGGGCCGATCTCCCCACCGACATGATCGGTGGCGACGAGCCAGTCCACGCGTATACCCATCGCCGTAAGGGCCTTAGCGAGCGCCCCAAAACTGCTACTAAAGCTGTCTTCCTGCTGCTTCAGGTCTTCCACCTCCGACGGCCAGGCAGTGAGCATGGCTGTCACCGTGGGGTCAGCAACCTGTGAGAGGCGGCCGGATTGAATAAGTGATCGAACTGTTCCGAGCGGTGGATCAAAAGAAGCACCACTAACCATCATCACCGATAGGTGCCGGTCCACGCGTGATGCATCGGCCGGTGTCAGAGCATCGTCTTCCGCCATGAAGATCAGTTGCTCCGCGGCGTGCAAGCCCCCGGCATGATTGGCATAGACCCGTTCTGCCTCGGCGACCGTTGCTGCGAAATCAGACCTCAGTAACTCAAGGAGTACCTCTGCATCTGCACTGTCTCGAGACAACTCCCACTGCGCATCAATACCGAAGGCTAATAATATACTCGCGACGATCACACAGCCTTCACGTAGCCAAACAGGTAATGACATTTTCGAATTTCTCTTTTCGGAAGTTTCATGAAGATCCGGTGACAGTTTACTCAATAATCGATCAGACAGATGTCTGATCGGGGGTGAACAGTGGGAATAAAGACCTCGGAATTCGGATGGCAGTTTACTTAAAAAGTCGCCCAGATGAATGTCCGTTTAGGGTCGGAAGCGGACATTGAGCACCTCTTGCCCGAATGTCTCAAAATAAGCGAAAGCGGTCATGCTGGTAACTTCTGCTTTCACCTCGAGGCGGTCCTTGGCTGAGCTACAATTCCGGCGGTCTGAACTGCAGCAATAGGCCGGGAGCCGTCATCCATCATCGCTATGTGACTGGCTTTGTAAGCTCAAACCGGTTGGTAAGAGACTTGGGGCGTCACTGGTCAGACCCTAGGCTGTCGTTGATTATTGAAAGAATTTCTCTAGCCGACGCAAGTTCCTGTCGGTGCCACCGATTTCGTAGAACCTGAGTCCGCAAAACCTTTTGCAAGTGCGGCTCTGTACTCTTTAATCGTGGCCAATCGAAAGAATCTGCTATCAATACGTCTCCGTAACGCTCTGAGTTGGCACGAAATCGAACGGCGCTCTCGATAGGACCGGTGTCGCGCATCTGGAGTTGCTGGTTCAGTAAAACCATATCGGCCTCTCGTTCCCTCGCGTACGCGTTTAGGGCTTGTCGGAGACCTGCATGTCTAATTCTCGACAATGTGCCCGTAGCCACAAGCTCGTCGTAAGTCGGTGAGCTCTCAAAGCTTGCGTATACCTCCACACTTGCCTCTAGCCAGTCGCGTGTGGAGTTATCCAGGGGCGGCTCTACGTCATTTCGTATAGCCTCAATAAGCCTACGTGTGTGCTCTGCAGTCTCAACATGTAATGGATATCTGCGCTCTCCCCATTCTGCGATCTGTTCAAAGTCACCAAAAAGACGCTCGAGTAGTACTATATCTCGCTGTTCTTGAGCACGCAGCTCATTCCAGTTCGCAACCTGAATACCAATAAACACACCAATAACGACGATTGTGAAGTCGATCAAAACGGCGAACCAGTTCTGATCTTTCACATGTTTTGTCAGGCTGCGGAGAATCACTGGAGGTCTATTCCTAATGGGCTCTGGTAGTCTTAAGTCACGATTAGAGCATAGCCCAAAACGACTCTTAGTAGGCGAAAGCGGTCATGGAGACCAAGAGCCTTGCCGAGGCGAAATAGCGTAAGGGCTTAGCTCTACGCACAGAAATGTCGAAATGCCTTCTTTTCGTCGAAGGCCCTCATCGCAGGGCCTTCGACGGCCGCCCTGGTGGTAGGCGGACGAAAACAGTCGCCGGAGGTCCACTACGCCTTCAGGCGGACAGCCCATATCGGTACACCACGGGTTTCGTTTCCCGCCTGGGGTTTATCTGGAATCAAACCACATATCATCAGGGAGGCCAGGGCGATGCCCGAGCCCACCAGAAAAACCGCGGTGGGCGAGCTTAGCCACAAAATCCCCAGCAGTGCCGGTATGACCACCGCAGCAATGTGATTGATTGTAAAACTGACACTCGATGTCGCAGCGATATCTTTTGGATCTGCAATTTTTTGGAAGTAGGTGTTCATGGCGATAGATAAGGCAAAGAACAGATGATCGACGACGTAGAGGCCTGCGGCTATCGTCGCGTTTTCGACAAAGGCGTAGCTCGTAAATACGATGATCAGGCCAAGGTATTCAATGCGCAGGGCTTTTCGCTCTCCGACTTTACCTACCCAGGCACCGATGCGTGGTGCAAAGAACAGATTAAAGACGTAGTTGGCAAGGTAAAGAAGACTAATATCAGCCGCTGAATAGCCGAACTTCTCCACCATCATGAATCCTGCAAACACCATGAAGATCTGTCGGCGCGCACCGCTTAAAAATGTAAGTGCGTAGTACAGCCAGTAACGACGACGAACAATCAGCCTTTTGTGTTGTCCCACGCCGTCGGGGTAGTGGGGGAACACTGTCCACAGGGTCAGAGTGATCAAAACCCCTATAGCACCTGCCAGCAGGTACATGCCTTTAAAGCCGACGCCGAACCACTCCATAAGCAACCAGATACTGCTGTAGGCCAACAAGGCGCCAGCGGCCTTGACCGCCATGGCGCGGCCCATGAAATGAGCGGCCTCGTCTTTAGCGATCCATTGCAAGGTCAGGGATTTGTTAATGGTCTCGAAATAATGAAAACCCAGTGACATCACCACAGTGGTGGCATACAAACCGTAGATCGTTGGAAAGTAGGGCGTTAACGCAACTCCGATAGACATAAGCAGTAGCGATGCCAAAGCAAAGCGTTGTTCGCGAACAATCAAAAGTACAAAGACAGCGCTGAAGGCGAGAAAGCCAGGGACCTCTCGGAGGCTTTGGAGCATGCCGATTTCTGCTCCGCTAAAGGCGGCGCGCTCGACCGCAAAGTTATTCAGCAGAGCCTGCCAAACTGAGAAAGTTAGGGGCATGATAAACGCCGCCGCCAGCAAGAAGTTTTGCTGGGATAGGGCGTTAGCCGATGGTCGAGAACCTGCTTGTGACACGAGAGATGCGATTCCGCTAGATAAAATGAGCGCCAAGGTTAAGGCACTGCGGGGGTATGGTCTAATCGATTTCTTGGTTCACGAAAAAGTGCAAATGCTAGGGTCCTGTTTTGGCCGAGCAAGGTCTTTTAGGATCGTGGCCGAGTTTGACCGCAATGCCCTAGCGACGGATGACCGATGATGCACAGTGGACCGCTGGTACTATGCGACAGGTCGAGTGGGAGAAATGCATAAATGATTAGTGATTCAAGACGACGTTTTCTTCGACGCGGGATACTGTGCGCTGCGGGCACACCATTGCTTTGCTCGGCACTGGCACCTTCAGTAGTATCTGCGGCGGCGATGTCCAGTGCCCCCATTACTGATTCAGAGTCACCGCTCAATTCCCTCAAGCCTTTGACCGATAGCGCGAGGCTCATCACAGATAGCGAGCGGCAGCAGCGGCGCAGCAAACTCAGCGGACTGCTTGCTAAACGAGGCGTATTCGCCGCACTGATCGAGCCCGGCTCAACGTTGGACTACTTCACCGGTGTGCAGTGGTGGCTGAGCGAGCGAATCACTGCTGGCGTGATTACCGCTGAGGGTAATTCATTGTTCATTACTCCCAGTTTCGAAGAGTCGCGCTTACGCGAGATGGTGGGCAGTACTCCAGAAATCATGACTTGGGAAGAAGACGAAAGCCCCTTTGCGCTATTGGCCGACTGGCTCAAAGCAGCAAGCCCGAAAGCGGGTCGTGTGTTACTGGATCAAGGTGTGCGACATTTTATAGCCCACGGTCTTGCGCAGGCGGCGCCTGATTGGCAACTCGGTTCGGCCGTTACCGAGGTGAATGCCTGTCGCATGATTAAGTCCGACTCCGAACTGGCATTGATGACATTGGCGAACAGCGTCACTATTGCTGCTTACCGGGCCGTGCATCCGCTGGTGCAAGCAGGCATGTCCGGACCGGATATCAGTGCGCTGATGCAGCAGGCGCAGACTCGCCTAGGTGGCGAATCGCCCTCTGGTGGCACCCAACTGGGTAGAGGTAGCGCGCTGCCCCACGGCTCTCGCGAGCCGGAGTATGTTAATGACGGCCAGATTGTTCTCATGGACTTTGGTTGCGCGGTAGGAGGCTATCGATCTGACATTTCCCGTACCTTTGTTTTTGGTGAGGCAAACACTCATCAACAACACTTATGGGATCTGGTACACCGCGGCCAGGCCCTGGCTTTTGAGCACGCCAGGCCTGGTACGCCCGCAGGTGAAGTCGATAAAGTCGTACGACGGTTTTATGAACAAGAAGGCTTCGGTCCGGGATATCAACTTCCGGGACTATCGCATCGGTTAGGCCATGGCATTGGGCTTGATGTCCACGAGCCGATCAATTTTGTAGGTAATGAAACCACGCCGCTACAACCGGGCATGTGCCTGTCTAATGAGCCTGGATTGTACATCCCCGGGAAGTATGGCGTTCGCCTTGAGGACTGTTTGTACATCACTGAGTCAGGCCCGCGCTGGTTCTCGACCCCATCGCCTTCCCTAGCAAACCCCATGGGTGATTGAGCAATATCCGAGCACACCTGCTACAGCGGCCGATCGGTGACGCCTACATTAGCCGGTCTCAATGACTGGTTTTAGGAGAGCAGAAACGCTGACACGCTCTGTCTTATGACTTGCCGAGGCTCTTTGCGGCAGTCTCATATCCGAGCGCAATCATTTCGTCGGCTCGATCGAACTCCAGCGTTCCGCACGCGTCGCGCGCGATCATAATCGTGCGATCAGGTGGGTAGGCAGCTAACTTCTGTCTGGCGATGGTTCCCTGCATGGCATCAAAAGTTTGGTCGGCAATGCTAAGCATATTCCAGGTGTTCACATTGTCCATCGGGTTGCGGCTTTTCAAACCATCGATGAAGTCGTTAATTTTTGCTCGCAGCCCGTCCGTGGGATAGTCATTGCCGTTTCTCAACTCCGTTTTCACTGCAGGCTTTTGGTTTCCTGTCGGCGGAGCGCCAAGATTAATCGCGATTGTCAGGTCGGTATCGTCCTCAAACGTTGGCGCGATCGGCACTGGATTCAAGATGCCGCCGTCGAGTAGTTTCACTCCGTTTATCTCGAAGGGCGTGAAGAATAACGGCAATGAGATCGACGCTCGAACCGCGGCGAACAGCGGGCCACGCTTTAGCCACACCTCTTTTTCACTCTGAATGTCTGCCGCCACTGCCGTATATTTGAGCGTCAGATCCTCGATTTGGCGATCGCCGATGAGCTCCTTGAACACCGCGATAATGCGGTCACCCTCGACGAGACCTTCTTTGCCCCAGGAAACGTCGAGCAGCCTGATTATGTCGAGCTTCGAAATCGCACGAACCCACTCCTCGAAAACGTCAAGTTCACCACACGCAAAAATGCCGCCAACCAGTGCGCCCATGGAGCAGCCGCTGATCGACTGAATGTCGTAACCATTCTCCTCGAGGTAGCGGATCGCACCAATGTGCGCAAGGCCACGGGCCCCTCCGCTGCCGAGAACAAGCGAAACAGTTTTTTTAGTCATATTCATCAAGCTTTTGAATGGTGTTGAGTTTGACGGAAGTCGATGTTTCTTCCTGGCATCTTGAATACGTACCGCTATCGAGCTTACCCAAGAGAACGATCGTTTTGGGGCGAAAAAGTGAACCTTAAAAGTACCAGCCTACCAATCTCCATTCTTAGGCGAAAGCGGCCCCACGGAGTGTCTCAAAACATCTCAACGTAGGTGAAAGCGGTCGTGCTGGAAACTTCCGATTCCACTTCATGGTTTGCGTTGACATGGGGTGCATGACGCCTTGGAGATGTCGGCGACTAGCTACAAGCAGACGTTCCGGCGGGTTACTTGCTGGCATAAATACGCTGAGTGGCTGCCATGCGAATTGCAGGGCCAATGTTCGGCGCCGGAGCATGAAACAAATAGGGGTGCATCAAGATCATGTCTCCCTTGTTTCCTGTTAGTTCATGCACCTGTAAGGTTACTTGGCACTCTGAGTATGGTCGAAGCAGAAACCTATCATCGCGCTCACCAGCATCCTTGAAACCAATGAGCTGTCGAAACCAGTCACTCTTCTTGCTTAGTCTGTTTCGCAAAACTGCCGAGGCCCTTTTTTCAGGGAAGCCATTGGCACTAACTTCCTCTGCAACCAAACGATGAGTACCAGCAGCGACGACAGTCGCCCCGCATCGTTCGCTGATGTCTTCAAGGCATACGAAAAGCTGAACACCGGGCAGTTCGGTATTTCCTAATTCCATTGGCAGGTCTAAATGCCAGGCCTGGTGGGGAACAACCCAGGTTGTATCGGTAGGCAACGACAGGACCAGCTGCCCCCAATGCTCAGGTGAATTCCAAAGTCCCGCGCCAAGAAGCGTATCCAGCACCGCGCTTGCGGGCTTGCCAAAGACCCGATGGTAAGAGGCATCTCCGGCTACGTTTTGCAGACCTTTGGGTTTATCTTGTCGCCATGTGTCGGGATGAGCTCTACGTATTCCGCTCTTTGATAGCACGCCCCAAACTCGAGTGGCTGCTTCGGCCACATCTTGCGCATCGACCGCACCTGCGATTCTCGTAAAGCCGCGCTCAAGGAATTGGGATTTATGGGTGCTCGTAAGCATTAAAGAAACAATAACAACTAGGGGGAAATGACAGCTTTGAGTCGAAAGGGGGCATTTGAAACAGCAGCCTACCAGCGTCCCTTCCTAGGCGAAAGCAGTCATTCAACACCTCGTCATCTACTGACTCAGATGGGGCGTAAGCGGTCACACGTTCTCTAGCTACCGAAGGTCGGCTATCAGCCAGGGGCGATCAGTTATTGCTCGATAAACGCGGCTAGGTCGGCCTTGAAGCGCGGCATCGACTCCGGATGCACGTACATCATATGCCCAGCCTCGTACATCTTAAGGTCAAGGTTCGCGCGCAAGTGATCAGGCAGCTCCATGTGGTCAATGAAGTGGTGCACCGATCCAAACGGGATAGCGAGGTCGAAGTATCCCTGCTGAACGAGTACGCGCATATTGGGGTTCTGCTTCATGGCGAGTGCTAGGTCCACCGCGGTATTGGCAACTGGCTGCGTGCTGTTGCCGGGCACCTTGTGGCTCCAATCCCAAGAGCCGTACAAGCCAGCTGATGTGACGTACTCGCGCGTCGTTGTTACACCCAGGGCGTTCCGGTAGTAATCGTTGAAGGCGGCAACGAAGCCTGGACCGACGGATGGGAAGAATGGGTCGTAGTTGAACGTTGAGTCGTTGTGGTCGATGCCGTCGCCGACGAAGCGCGAGTCAATACGGCCGATCACCTGGCGACGGTCGCGCAGCAGCTCTTTAGCGAAGTGCTGCTCACCGATGCGCAGATTGGCTCGGTCCCAGTAATCTGCTGACACGCCGGTGAATCGCTCCATGCCCGCGAGCACGGCCTGGCGCTCCGCGTCGGTGCCGCGGTTGCCTTTGAGCAAGTACGGAGCCAGTTTGCCGTAGGCGAAAGCGTCGGCCTCGGCCAGGAATGACTTCAGGTCATCGGGGCGGTCTTCGATGGCACGGTGGTACCAGGCAGTCGCGGCGTAGGTGGTGAAGTAGGTAACCATTGGCAGGTCGTTACCAGGCCACGGATCGAAGGTCGCCATGTCCATACCTGGCGAGACAAGAATCACGCCGTTGAGCGAGATGTTGTGCCGACGAAGCAGAGCGAGAGAAACACCGCCGGACCGGATGCCGCCGTAGCTCTCGCCGAGGAGGTACTTCGGCGACGCCCAGCGACCGTTGTCGGAGGTCCAGCGGGAGATAAACGCGGATACCGACTCGATGTCGTTGTCGACGCCCCAAAACTGTTCGCCCTCGGCCTCGCCGACGGGCCGCGAGAATCCGGTGCCCACCGGGTCGATCATTACGAGATCCGCCACGTCGATCACGCTGTACTCGTTGTTCACACGCCGGAAGGGACCTACCGTGTTGAATGTAAGGTCCTCGACGACCACGCGCTGCGGGCCAAGGATCCCCATGTGCAGCCACATCGACGCGGAGCCAGGGCCGCCGTTGTAGGCGAACACCACCGGACGCTCATCCTGATTGCCGCCCTTGCGTACGTAGGAGGTATAGCCGAAGTGCGCGATCGGCTTCTCCTCGTCGTCGAGCATCTCGAGCGTGCCGGCAGTTGCCGTGTACTCGATGGTCGATCCGCCGATACGGGCGCTATGTTCGGTGACGAAGTTCAGTGGTTCGGGGATCTCTGCATCGGCCGATTCGCCGCTCTCGTGGGCGTCGGCGAGGGCGAACGCAGGGATCGCGAGCAGCAACATCAGCAGACAGGCGCGAATGGCATGAATCGTGGACATGATGGTTTCTCCGAACATAGGGCCCCCGGGGGCAGGGTCTGAGCAGCGGCAGAAGCGTAGCATCGCGTCGTCGGGGTTGCCAGCGCGAGCCTCGACGGTCGTCTTGGATGCCCGCTCCAGAGTGAAAGCAGTCGACCAGCGCAGTCAAATCGACTAGCAAAACTAACACCCCGCAGAAGACATGCGCTCAGGGCGATGCAACACACCGCTATCGGTCTTCGGCAGAAGATTTCGACTTGACGCGGGATCTAAAGTTGCACAGTCTCCCCAAACTCTAATCAAAGACGCTTTGGAGCGACAAAGGTTCATGACCGAGGGTTTGCAGGCTAACTACATGGTAGCGGTTGCGGAACAGATATCCTTTGTTTCTGCGTTTCTTGGTGGTGTATCGGCCACTATTCTCTTTACTGTAATCATTTTTATTTCGGACAAACGCTTAGTTGCATTTCTCATTGCACTGTCAGCTTTGTCAGCGTGCAGCCTCTTGGTTTCCGTAATCTCCGGCTGGAGACTTACAATTGGTCTACACCCCAATCTTCCATTTACTCCGGACCCTGAAAAAATCGAAATGCTTTGGAATTTCCTAATCGCTGGCTATGGACTGGGCGTTAACAGCCTAATCCTTAGTATTGGACTTTCGGGGTGGATCCGCTCGTATCGGACTGGAGCGATCACTTCAGCCATTGCAGCGTTATCGATTCTGATCTTTGCCACTACCAGCATTTATTAATGACCAGCCGCAAAGCCTAAGAGAACTTTCCATTGACTGTTACTAGAGTCCCAAGCGATGGTTCGTCGCCTAGTTGAAACCACAGGCGAAAGCCTGCTGTTAATAAACACCTCAAGGTGGTCTTTATCACTGCCAAGAATCCCGTGATACTAACGGTCGCTTTCGGCCAGAAATGGACTTCGAAACAATTGTCGAGACTAGTTCAGTGAGTTCGGCGTTATCATAGCCGCGATGCTCTCAATACGAGTTTTCAAGTACTGATAATCCTCCAGCACATCCGCTTGTCGTACCGTGTAGATGGCTACCGAATTCATGAATTCGTCGGACATAGACCACTGACTGATTGCGAAGTCGCTCGCGACGGGGACACCTGCCCGTCCCATCCGGTGCCAGCCTGCTAATGCACTAAACGACTCTGATGCAAAGAAAACGACCTGAGTCTCCAGTAATAATTTTTCACTGGCACGCACATCTTCGAACGCGCCAAAGAAATCCGTTAGAGCGGCTTTCAGTCGAGTATTTTCAAGCAGCTCGAGGTTTCCCGATGCAATTAGTGACTGATAGGCACCGGTGCTCGGAGTGAAAACTTCGTAGAAGACAAGATGCCAGAGCAACTCTCTTGCAAGTTCAGGTTCAATTTTAGAACCTTCTTGCATGTGACTTAAAAGTGTCCTACCTGCGCTTACCGCACGGCTGGCAGCACTATTTGAGTCGTTCACTCGCACGAGCATCGTGTCAAAGTCTCGATTGAGGGCAGTCAACTGCGCATCTAATTGATCGGCTTGATTCAGCGAGTTGAGCCATGTATCGGCGGAGAGCGCCAGGAGAATGCTGACAACGATCAAAAGGCCTTCACTGAATATGCGTAAGAGCATTGTTTTCTTCTCCTATCCGCCTCCGAGGAGCCTTCAAGTCTAAACGGGTATCGTGCCGACCGGTACAACAAGGTCGAAAGGGCTTTGAATTGGCTCAAAGCGAGAGCTGCTACTATCACAGTATGCTCACATCTACACGTTCTTAGAAAGCGAACGTGTCCCGATCCTATAAGGCGCCGCTGAGAATCCGGTTTGGCTAAGTGCGGATGATTAAAGAGTCAGTATTGCCCTGACACCAAATATCCAAAGGCTGTCTTTTTCAGGCAGCCTCGTGGGATTTTGTATCCACTGTACGTCCGGCGTTAATGAGAGGTTTCGCGTTAGTTGCATTTTGTAAGAAGCCTCTACGACCCATTCGTCTTCTAGTCCGTTGCCGTTGGCTGTTTTATTAGGTTCGGACCAGCCGACTCCGAGAGCAACACTGCGTTGTTCCCAGGCCTGGTAAGTAAAGCCGGCACTCGCAGATGCATCTGCAGCCACGCCCGCGCCGCCATCGGATGCGCCCGCACGAATAAACGTTAGCAATTTTTCACTCCACTGGGACGTTGTCGATACGGCCCAACCCGAACCAGAAGGAACCCCAGCCTTTTCGCGCTTATCTTTTTCCCAATACGTGAACTGCACGCGATCTTTACCACGCCGCGCAAACTCGGGGGTCCAGCCAAGCTCCACGGCTTTTAGAAATTCCCCTTCTTCAATAGTGTCGAAGTCGAATTCACCGTTGACTGCATTGGCGTCATAGATCTGAGCGCCCACCCAAACATTGTCCGTAATAAAGCCCTTGGCTACTGCTCCGAGTGCGCCGATACCTGTAGTACCAAGAGCGGGGCTGTACACGAAGGCGCGGTTCATAAACCCGCCATAGGGTGTTTGGACAGCGGAAGGATCGAGGTAAACGTCGAAGGCCAGCCTTCCGACCGCGTATCCCCAGCGGCTCTTTGAGAAAGTCTGCTTCCAGTTGATGATGGCGAGGTCGGTATCGAAATTGTCGCCGTAGGGGAAGCCCGTGTTGTTAGCTGCGGTATACCCGCCGCTGAGAGACTGAGGTGCTAGCAAGCCGCCGAGCCTGTTTCGGTTTTCAATACGGAACTCAATTTTCCCACTGCTGTTCTCATTGGAGAATGCGTCCCAGCTACCCTGAAATCTGTAAATGCCGCCGGCAGCCTCATCTTCATTCGCAGAGCTGTCTTCAGTCCCTTGCTGATAGAGCATCAGAACATTCAGGCCTAGCTTAATGTCATGGTCGTCATTGAGTTCCTTCTTCCACTGGCGCCATGGTCCGACTGCTCGTTCTAGGATGTTGCTGTCTAAAAGTTCATCACGGTAGTCGGCTTCAAGTTCCTGACTGACGCCGCTGGGGCCACCGAGGGAACTCGCTAGGTCCGTCGCCGATGGCGTGCCACTTTTGGATGTGTCTTGTGCAAAGGATGTTTGCGCCAGTAATGGAAGGGCTAGCAAGCATGTTTTAAGCAGGCGTGACATCGTTGATTCTCTTGGTTCTTTTAATAGTTAAAGCGGGCACGTAAGCCGATAATCCACAGATCGTCTTCCTCAGGATTGTTGGCCGGATTTTTCACGTATTGAATATCAGGCGTCAGAGCGAACTCTTTGAACAGTTGTATACGATAAAAGGCTTCAACCGTCTGCTGGTCATCGAGTTCAGGGCCCCAGGTGGTCTCGTTCGGGCGCCCCCAGTTGTAGGCAACACCGAGTTGGTTTCCTCCCGAAACAGTTTGCCAGGCGAAGCCGGTGGTTAAACTCAGCTCGAGTAGGCTGCCACCGTCTTCGGCGTAGCCACCACGCACAAAGGTGGTGAACTCATTGTCAAAAGGGGAGGTGCTGAAACTGATATTCGCACCCCAGCCGTCGGGTTCACCCACCTCAACTCTTTCATCGACCTGCCAAAGAGTGAGGTGGATATTGTCGAGGAATGCTGTCTCGGCATTTGGATTCCAACCTATTTCCACGTGCTTGAAGTATTCGGCTTCATCAAAAAATGAATCAACAGTCTCGCCGGGCTCCGCGGGATCAGAATTGGTGTCGGCAAAGCCTGCGATGACATAAACCGTATCGCTGACATATCCACCTATAGCTACGCCCAAACCCTCATTGGGAACTGGGATCGACGCCGAGCCAGTCGACATGGCCAGATTCATAAAGCCTGTCCAGGGACTAGCAAGAGAATACACGTCCAGATAATCCGTGACATCGACAAAGCCCGCAGTCAGCGCCCACCGTCCATCCGCAAAGCGCTGACGCCAATAAAGGTTTGTAAGCCGCGTTCCTTGATCACTGAATGGCGCAACATAAAAACCCGTGTAGCCCGTTTCAAAGCCCAGAGCGCTTGGGGGTATGTCGTTACCGTAGGCGTGACGATGCTCGACCTTGAAAACAAGACTACCGCCGTTAGTGGCGCTGTCGCCGGTTAGGTCCCAGGAACCGAAGAGTCGATACATCCCTCCCGAGGCACTGTCTTCACCCAGGCTATCGCTGGCGGATAGAAACACATTTGAGTAGTCGCCACCGAAGCTTAAACCGGTGCGTTCTTTGACGGTCTTCTTCCAGGCGAAATAGTCACCGAGCCATTCGCTGTTGATCAACGCACCGGGGACCTCGGCATCAATCTCCAGTCGACTAGTAACCTGTTCAGGCCCGGTCAGCTGACTCAAATCGCCCGCAGCTATGCAGGTAGCCGATGCCCCCATGGCGAGCCCTGTAAGCCAATGCTGGTTCACGAGCTTTTTACTCAAGGATGAGTAACAGGCGTGTGCCGATTCCACTAGATGTTCCATCAATTCCGTCCAGATTATTCCAGATGTATCGGTAGTTCACGCCAAACTGGAAAGTAGGGGTGAGCCACCAGTTAAAACCAAGGGATGCGACGTCCGTTGTCCCGCCGTTGATCAGTCCGTCATCGAGGTCAACACTCGAAAAACGAACCGCCATTTCCGCAGCGCCCCAGCCGCCCTGATAGACGCTCTTTGCCACGGGTAAAGAGCGGAACAAGCCACGGCGATAATCGTATTCACGCATTTCACCGCTTAGGGACCAAGAGGCAGTCATGCTGTATCCATTGAAGCTGGGGTCTTCATAGGTCGGTGATTTAGATTCAACAGTGAAGCACTCTGAGTTCAGCCAGAAAGGGCCCGCTCGCCAGCTAGCTTCGAAATTCCACAATTCGGCGTTGTCAGCGTCATAGAGACCAGTCTCAAGATTGCGGCCGGTGTCTACAAAATTCGGTGCTTTGTTAAACTCGGGCTCGCTGCGAAAACGAAGGCCTTCCTTGGCATCGGTATAGCGATAGCCCACCCCGAGATGAAGTAGGTTGTCTTCGTCTCCAGACAAAGAGGGCGCCCAAGTCACCCGGCCGACAAACTGGTTGGCGTTATCAGAGAAATCCACGTCGCTGTCTAGCCAATCGTTGAAAGCACCGACAGCCCATGTGGTTCGCTTTGATGGGCCATTACCACTCCAGACCGCGCCGGTGTTACGTGAAGGAAGCAAAGCATCCGCGGCGATAGATCGCTCCTGAAAGGGGAGAAAAACCATGCCCGTAAGGCGCTCAAGAGAAATCGGCTCCTTCTGTTTGCCGATGCTCAGGGTGGTGTCACCGGGGCCGGGAATATCGAGGCGAATATCAAAAAAAGCGACATCATCCTGGTCTTCGATCTCGAAGCCTTTGTCAAAGGCGTTGGTCGCGCCAGCGATCACATAAACCCATGGCTTCTCAAAATTGATGGTTCCTGCGACTCCGAAACGGAGTGCACGAATCTCACCACCACTAAACTCATCGAGGTCTCCAACTGTCGCTTTGCTGCCGACATCTTGCGCTAACCACTTGGTGCGATCGACGGCCAAGGCTCCGCCAAAGATTGCAGACCCTAATTTACCCTCTAGGTGATTGAACGCCTTTTTGTCGCCGTAGCGAATGGGTACAGCAAAGGGTGGCGGTGTGTAAGCGAGCCAGCCACTGTTCTTTTCAGTCTTACTCTCGCCGCCGTCAGCAAGGCGCAAGCGATTGACTGTGACTTCACCGCGCTCCATTGCAAACAGTGTGTGGGCCTGTGTGTCTCTGAGAACTGCGAAGTTGTCTCTAGGATCTTCGCTCAGAATGATCAGGTCTGGCTCTTCATTAAGAGCGAGATCACCCAGAACAACACCACCGGCGGCGTCGAACTGTCGTAAATCATCAGCCTTGATATTGTCTTCAGTTACGAGGGTAAGCTTTCCGTTCTCAAATTGAAGTGTCACCAACCGGTCAGGGCTGTCTGGCGTCAAATCCAAAAGTTTCACATTTCTGATCAGCAGATCTGGAGCTGCATAGGCGAGGTTTGCGACCAGAACTATGAGGGCGGCTATAAGCTGACTGGTCTTACTTCGCTTACGTTTGAAGGCAATGGAACCAGCTCTCGATCGTACCTGTGCTGTGCTCTTTTCTAACCGCGGGGATCTCATTTTTGAGTCGCTCTATAAGTGGTGGGAGCTCCGCCGTAGCATCGACGAAACGCACGAGTAAACGTGCTTGTGTCTGCATAACCGACCTCATTAGCGATGGTAGCTATTGGTTTGTCCGATGTCCGGATCAAGGTCTCTGCAGTGTCCATACGCAATCGGGTGAGCTCGCTGTGTATGCTGGTGCTTTCATTGGCTAGGTGCCTCGCGAGGGATCTTTCACTCATGCCCATCAGTTTCGCCACTCCCACAGCTGTGAGGGAATCGTCGCTTAGGTAGGGCGCGATTACCCGCGCAAGGGACTCCGAAACAGTCTTTGGCGCTGTGGACTGACTTCGAACAAAGTCCGCGGAAGAGGGTTTAATCTGTGAAAGCAGCCAAGCTGAAGGAAAACTCAGGGAAAAGCCGGATGTCCCGGTCTTCGCGACCCGCATTCCCAGATAGCGAACCGGGATCACGGTATGGTCGCAGACGTGGGCAACAACCTCGCCGTTAAACCGCGACTTCCCCAGGGCAGTCAGCAAAATTTTGCTTAGGTACGCAATTCCAAAGCCATCATTGTGAGCGGGCTTTACCCCATAGTCATTGATTCGTAGTTCGGAGAACGTGGCACGCTCAAGGCGCGTTTCCAAAGAGTTAAAAACCGATGTCGCGTCACGGTTTACGGCAATACTAAAACGCAATAAAAAGTCACCAAAACTCGTTGCGTCTGATAGCGCTGTTGCCACTGGAGGCCAAGACTTCACGTCGAGTCCGGCTCCCACGTGCACCCCCGCATAGGGATCCTTACTGGCAACGGAAAGGTCCTCTACCAATTGATACATGGTTTGCGCAGATACGAAGACGTCGTCTCTGGCCAGCATGTCACGGCTAACCTTGTGTTGGTTCAAAACTCGATCCGCTTCCCCGGCAGAGTAAACAAGCGTCTCAAGGAAGGGTAAAGCTAGCCCCAAGCGAACCATGGGCTGTTGATTTACTGTTGTGAAGGGTTTTGCCATGGGGACCTCTGATAGCGCGGCAACGGTAGCACAATTTCCGCCATCAGACCGTGCATTATCAGCCAAACGAGCGTTGGTCATGGCCAATATAGCCGAGTTATCGGCTGGATTTTCGTCTAAAGTGCGTTCCGGTTTTTGTTTGCTGCGAGAGTACTTTGTCGATGATTTCTAAGTTTTTTTTACGTAGTGCGGCTGCGTCGGTAGCTCTATTGTTGTCTACCCCATTGTTTGCCGCCCAAACTCTCTTCACTAATGTCAATGTCTGGGACGGTGTTGCTGATGAGGCCACCCCCGGATTGGACGTCTTGATAAGCGGGAACAAGGTAGCCGAGGTAGGCGAGAATTTGATTGCCCCCGATGCAGTGGTCATCAATGGGGGCGGTAAGACCCTTATGCCCGGTCTTATCGATATGCACACCCACATCATGTTCCCGCAGGGGCTGCCTGCCCACGAAACAACGTGGGGAGCAGCGGCCTCAGGTGCAATGGCCCGCGAGGGCTTCGATGTGTATATGAATCAAGGGTTCACAACCCTTCGTGATATGTGTGGCCCTGCGAATTTAGGAAAGGCTATTGCCCAGGGGGTGCTGGATGGGCCGCGTTTTTACTCAAGCGGTGCTTGTATCGGTACCACCGGTGGCCACACGGATTGGGGCGTGGGCACTGATCGCTTAGGGGATAAGTCGAACCACGCCCATGCGGGTAATAGTTACGTCGTGAACGGCGAAGATGAGTGGCGTGCAGCGGCCCGACAGAACTTTCGCGATGGCGCGACGTTTCTGAAAATCATGGTCGGTGGTGGTGTTGCGTCTGACTTCGACCCCCTGGAATCCATTACTGCAAATCCTGCCGAGATCCGCGCGGCTGTTGAAGTGGCTGAGCAGTTTGATTCCTTTGTTTGCATGCACGTTTATCAGGATGAGCACATCAACCTTGCCATCGACAACGGTGTGACCTGTGTTGAGCATGGTTTTCTGATGAAAGAGAAAACGATGAAGCGCATGGTGAAGGAAGGTGTGGCCTTGTCTGCCCAATCCTGGATGAGCTACGACGTCTTTAAGGATCCCGCAGGGATACCTGGATTCGGTCCTGAGCAGATCGCCAAGGGTAAGCTGGTTAACAAAGGCGCGGACGATATGTTTAGCTGGGCAAAGGAGCATGGGGTCGATATGTTTCAGGGAGGTGATGTATACACCTACGACCTGATTCCCTTTGCCACTAAGAATATCAGTGTGCTGGAGCGATGGTTTACGCCGGTCGAAGCACTCCGTTCAGCGACGTCTACGGCAGGAAAATGGCTTATGAAAACCGGCCCTAAAAACCCCTATAAAGAGGCGCAGCTGGGAACTTTGAAAGAGGGTAGCTATGCCGACGTTATTCTCGTTAATGGCAACCCACTAAAGGGTACGGAAATCCTCAACAACAACGATAACGTTGAGGTTGTGATGAAAGACGGCAAGATTTACAAAAATCTTCTCGATTGATTCAGTGCCTTAACAGGAGGGAGCCAGAGTAACGTTCCGAGCATACAGCGCGAGTTAGGCTTCGAAGGGCGGCAAGACGGCATACTAAGCTGAAAGTTTAGGCCGTCCGGATCGGCGCGCTTTTACGCACAAAACCGCTCAACCTTATATGATGCAAAGCACTTCTGACTTTGAGGTCTTACGTGTGAGCGCCTTCTCTCGTTTTATAGCTCTTGCAGTAGTAGTAAGTCTGCAGGTAACGCCTATTCACGTTGTCGCGCAGGAAAACGCCTATCCGCTGCAGATGAGTGGTACCCGGGTCAGTCATCGGCCTGAAGTTCCTGGCCCCAACGGTCTTGTCACTGCAGGGCATCCACTGGCGTCGATGGCCGGCTTGCGGATTCTTATGGCCGGCGGCAATGCAGCGGACGCCTCTGTGGCCGTGCTGGCGACATTGAACGTAGTCAGGCCGCAGATGTCTGGCGCCGGCGGTAACGGCTTTTTTACTTATTACGACAAGATCAGCAACAAGCTTTATGCCCTAAGCGCCACGGGCGCAGCGCCTTTTGCGTTGGATCCCGGCATGCTGGATTCGGAGGAGCTCAATAAAGGAATCAAGGCCGGCGTGGTGCCGGGTTTGTTCGGAGGTTGGATTGCACTGCTGCAGAAGTTTGGCACGCTGTCGCTAGCAGAAGTGTTGGCGCCTGCTATTGGCTACGCTCGTGATGGGCATCCAATAGAAGCATCCGTTGTACGCTCTATCGAATCATCCGAGACGCTTTTTCGTGAGTTTCCCAGTAGTAGCGAGATGTTTCTACCCGAGGGCCAGTTACCGCAAAGCGGTGAAAAAGTTGTTTACTCCGACCTTGCTCGAACCTTCGAACGCTTGGTCGCCGCAGAACAGAAAGCCCTAGCCGCCGGCGCTAACAGATCTGAGGCGCTCCAAGCCGCCTTTGTTTTGTTCTATCGTGGAGCCATTGCCAAGGAAATGGCAGATTTTTATGGCGATAATGCCGGCTTATTCACTCTGGAAGACTTTGCTGCTTATGAGCCTCTTTGGAGTGCTCCCATTCACGCAAGTTATCGCGGCTACGACATTTACACGTCGCCGCCTACTTCGCGAGGTGGATTGGAGGTGCTAATGCAGCTCAAGTTGGTGGAGGGGTTTGATCTGCCGTCTATGGGTTGGACGGATCCTCTGTCGCAGCATGTCATGATCGAAGCGGTCAAAGTGGCAAAAGCGGATATCTATAAGTATGTAGCAGACCCTAGGCTTTATGAAGTGCCGGTAGCGGGGATGCTGGAATCGGATTACTTAGGGGAGCGTCGTGCGCTGATAAGCAAGACCCGGGCGATGGGCTTTCCTGGACCGGGTGTCCCACAGGGCGATGCAGGCGCAAAGGCCGTGGCCTTGTCATCTTTTACCGGTCTCTCCTCCCAGGAAGAAGCCAGTGTTCCGGGCAGCACTACAAGTTTTTCGATCCGAGATAAAAACGGCAATGTCATGGCCGCGACACCGACCCATGGCGGCGCTTTTGGTACGGGCGTTGTGGTGGGAGGCACCGGACTGACCTTTAACAATGGCACCCGCGTCGGCTCCACATCGCCATACCCCGATCACGCAAACTATGCGCGCGGTGGACAGGTCCCCATATTGAATAACTCGCCGATTATCGTAATGAAAGATGGCGAGTTTGTAATGGCACTCGGCACGCCGGGCGGAGAGACGATTGGTCAAACTCAGTTTCAGGTGCTGGTAAATGTGCTGGATTTTGGAATGCCAGTGCAGGCTGCGATCGAAGCTCCGCGCTTTAGTGTTTTTGCAGAGCCAAACTTTTATAAAGAAGGGTCTCAGATCACCTTACGATTTGAGGACCGGCTTACGCAGCAGCAATTTGATGACTTAAAGGATCTTGGGCACGACCTACGCCTTGCACCATCGTTCTCTCTTGGCAGCATACAGGCCATCCTAAAGAACGATATGGGTACTGTTACTGCGGGCGCCGACCCCCGAAGAGCCGCTCAGGCCGTGGGCTGGTAACATCGCTTGCGCTCTCTTCGAGTGACGAATTGTCGTAAAATCTGCTCAATGTTTTTACATTCGCCATTGTCTTTTTAGTTTTCAGGAAAATATCTATGAGAAGTAGAATATTTGTCGCTGCACTGAGTCTCGGACTCCTTACGGTTACCACGTCTTTGCAGGCAGCTGATGATTTTGCCTACACCACACCGATCCCCGAAGGCATCCTAACGCCGGATGTCGTTGATACCTCTATTGGTGAACTCACTTTCACTGATGGCGTTCCCTCGCGGGAGACGGCCGAGAAAGTCTACGACTTTATGGATACGGCTCGCGCGGCAGACGCTTTTTTGAAGGGCATGCCCGTGGCTTCTCTGGCAGCTTTGTTAGAAGGCGCGCATTCGCTGGGCGCAGAGGAGCTTCA